>JBBRQE010000016.1:0-30256 GCA_038226905.1 Chthoniobacterales bacterium
AGTTCCATAGTTCACCACCGCTTTAGAAGGATGGCCCGTCACCACAGGCGTGCGGCGCTGCCCGATCGTGCTGGAATCGGTGACTGCTTCGGCATCGCCCGTGGCAATGACATACCGGGGCATGATGCAGGTGACAGTGGAAAGATTGGCAGAAGTGGTAACGCTGTAGCTGCGTTTCACATCGCGGCTCAGATAATCAATGATTCGGATCTGTTGCACGTGGGTGGAAAAATAATCATCCGCTGCGGTGTAGGCGCGATTCAGCGAGACCGATGCCGCAAAAAGTCCTGCCAGGATGAGCGAGGAGACAGCGACGGAAACCAACATTTCACCCAGGGTGAATCCCTGGATCTTGCGTCAGGGGGCGAGTCTCATTTCGTTGTCCCGGCGGAGATGATGGTGGAGCTCGTCTCCGTGCGCGATCGCTGTCCGAGGACCGCGGTCCAGGCATAGGTGACGTCGACCTGCACGGTAGTGGTCGTGGCGGGAAAGCTTCCTCCTCCCGACCAGGAGACGCTGGGTGTCACATTGGTGTCGGAGAAGGCGGTTGCACTGATTTTTGCCCCTTTCGCGCGGGTATAGGTCACGCTCGGCGTGGTTGCGGCTGTCCCCGAGTAAGTGCTGATTTTTACCGTCTCGATTCCCTGCTGCGCCAGCGTCGATGCATTGGGGGGCGTGGTCAGGTTGCGACGCTGCTGGGGGGAAGGCGAGGGCGACGCGGCCGGAGTCGCGGGGGCTACACTCATATAGGTCGCATCGAGCAAGCTCGTGAAATCCGTGCCGCGCATTTGTTCGATGCGGTCCTGGACGCACTCGATGGCGTTAATGTTCTCTTTGCTCGCGGAAATATAGCGAAAGCAGACGGCACTCACTTCAAAGATGCCTCCGAAGAAGATTCCCACGACCACCACTGTGACTAACAACTCAACGAGAGTCATAGCCGACTGGCGGCGGGGTTTAAGTCTCAAGTCCATTCTATGGAAATTATAGCAACTAGCGTACCTCGGGACCCGACGAAGCAGCGGCAGCCCAGTATAAAGTGAATAGCTCGTTGTGTGCCCTTGGCTTCTCGGAAGCGGTTCGGTCGATGCCCGGTGATCCGATCGATCCTAAGTATTAAGACAGACTGTAACGGCACGGCCTCTGCTATAATTTCCATAAGATGAGGTTGCGGCGAAAACTTTCACAGCAAGCAGGCACAACGCTCATGGAGGTGCTCGTCGCCGCGGTGTTGGTCGGACTTTTCTTTGCCACCATTTTCGAGGTGAACGCTGTCTGCCTGCGCTACGTCTCGGCCAGCAAAGAGAACTTGGCTGGTATTGAAGGAGTGCAGGATCGTCTGGAGCAACTTCGTAACCTCGACTGGCCGACCCTGACGAGTTCGACTTCGCTTTCCACCCTGCTGACCAGTCCCGCCAACGGCTCTCCCCTGGCTGCGATCGCCACTGAAACGGTGACGATCCAGGGATACCCAAGTGGCAGCCCGAGTATTACTTTCACAAGAGCGCCGGGGATTAGTGTTGTGCCCGTTCCGACGCCTTCCACGGTCGATTTTAGCAGCACCAGGCTCGTGCGCCTGGATGTGACCTATCAGTGGTATCCCAGGCTCAGCTCCCGCAGCCGTACCGAAAAGACCTCAACCATCGTCTCTGCGGGGACCAAGAAATGAAGCTCTCACGCCACCACAAATTCGACGGCTTTACTCTCAGCGAAATGATGATGTCCGTCGCGATCGGCACATTCATTCTTGCGGCCGTGCTCGTTTCATCCGTAGCGCTCCAAAAAAGTCTGGCCGCGGTCGATAATTTCTTCGATACCCACATGCAGCAAATTCGCATTATGGACTATCTCGGCCGGGATGTGCGCCGTTCGACCATTGTGAATACGTCCGTTGACCTTCAGACCGTCAATTGCACCATACCCGACTACATTATTAAGGCGGGCGATCCGGATGCCACCGGCACCAACATCGGCACACGCCGCACTCCTACGATCAGCCAGTCGGTGAACGTGGTTAAGGTTAACTACGGCACCACCACGACGACCGTCGTCTTCTCGATCAGCGGCAATACGATTCTTCGTACGGAGAACGGCTCGGTCACCACCATCGCTTCGAGCACGGATCAGCTTGTGGCGAAGACGACTGACGTGCAGCTGGCCAACACAGAATACACCGCCAGCACAGTCACTTTCCTTCCCATCTTTACGCATAACGACGTCTCCATGGAAAGAACGGGAACCACCGCTTTCGCTACAGCTTACCTCCGGAACATGCGGCGCGGGAACTAAAGGGGCGGCCGTTGCGGATCTTACAATTATGAAAACTCTTCGAGGGAGAAACGAGAAAGGCAGCACCTTCATCTGCGCTGTCTGCACGATCGCCATCATATCGCTCATTGGAGCAAACGTGCTCATGAACGCCACCACCCGCTACAACATGACGACGAAGCAGGTGAAGGGCTGGAAAGAAGCTCTTTACGCCGCAGAGGCCGGAGGGGACATCGCCTTCTCTGAGGTTCGCAAGGTCGTCAGCAGTCCAGGAAACCAGTTCACCGGGACCGGCTGGACGACGGTGGACAGTACCCACTGGACCTACACCATGCCTGCGGGCATCGGTGACAGCAATACCATGACCTCGACCGTCGCGGTCGATAATTTCACCAGTCTTGGCGGCAACCCCATGTATAGGATCCGTTCGGTTGGCACCGCTCGGGTTTATGGTCTCAGGCGGACGGGAATGAGTGACGGAATTACCGGATTGGCTACAAATTTTGCCGCCACGGGGGCGCGAGGTGATGGCGACAATTTGTTGCGCAAAATCGACTTCAACTACGATCACTTCATGGCCACGTACGGGGACGGCGATGGCAATTACAAACATCAGCAAGCGGTCCCGACAGATGCCAGCGGTAATCCGCTTGCCCAAGTCTCGCGCCGCATCGAACTGATAGCAGTTCCGACACTGCCAATCACGGGAGCCCTCCTGGCCAGCGGCGGTTTCAATTCGGGCGGCGGGGTAATTGACAGTTACGATTCGAAGAATGGAGCGTATCCCGGAAACAGCACGGCCACGAATCCCGCTGCTCCTTACTACTCCGATTCTCGCGATGCCAATGTCGTCGACGGCGGTTCGACCTGGAATCAGGGCGGGTACATCTACGGCAGCGTCACGACCAACGGTGGCAACGCCAGTACCGCCAGAATCAGCGGTGTGGTGGACAACAACGTTCCCGTTACTCAGGCAGTGCAGCCAATGCCAACGGGCCAGACTTACCAGCCCACCGTCGGCAAGGCCTTCACCCCGATCGCAGGCTCTTCTTATGCGACGGGGCCCTGGTATCTGTTCTCATCGCTAACCGGTGCCAGCATTAGTAATCCCAGCGGGACGGCCGAAACTTACGTGAACGTAGTGGTCACGGGAGATTTGGATACCACGATGACAGTCGCCAGGGGGGTCAACGTCCGGTTCTATTTCACGGGGGATCTGTCCATCAAAGGCAAGAACTTTAATAATAACAATGTCGATGGTTCCCCTTCGACCAATCCCAGCCGCGCGGGTCACGTGCAGTTTTACGGCATTAGTCCCACGGCTCCCGCCACCCAGTCACTGAATATGAGTCCTCCTGGCGATATCCAGGCACTTGTCTATGCGCCGGGCGGAGATTTTCACGAGCAAGGCAACAACGATTTCTACGGCGCCATCGTCTGCAAAACCTTCAGCGGCAATGGCAGCACCGGATTTCACTTCGACAAGGAACTCGGTAACACGGCCGCTCCGCTCGATTATCGCATCGCCAGCTATGTCGAAGACGTGCGGTGACATTGGACAGAGCCGATCGAGCATAGGCCAGCTGGCCTAACAACAGATAGCGGTCGGAGATATTTTCTTCACACCCATCCCCGAAGTAGAAGCCTTCTGGCCGGTCGTTGCTCTCGCTGCCCTGGCCGGAGGCTTTGCCGGAAAGCGCACGGAGCGAACTGGTCAACGGAGTTTTCGAGTGCCTGACTGGCAACACTAACCGCGAGACGATCCCTCCGATTATCTGGCGCGCAGCGGCCGTCTCGGCTATCTGTGGCAAAGATGAATCTTGGAGGATAAAATGGACGAAAGAAAATTGGAGCTGGTGGTCAAAGTTCCGCAGGTAACGCTTCTCTTCTGGATCATTAAGATCCTGGCCACCACCCTGGGCGAAACCGGAGGCGATGCCGTCACCATGTCATGGCTGGGCGAGACGACGGCGGAGGCCAAAGGCAGCGGCTACTTGATCGGCACGGCCATCTTCGGAGTGCTTTTTGTCGTGGCGGTGCTCGTGCAAATCAGGGCCAAAAATTTTCACCCATTCCTTTACTGGTTCACCATTGTGGCCACGACCACGGTGGGCACCACCCTGGCGGATTATTGTACCCGATCACTCGGCATCGGCTACACCGGTGGTTCCACCATCCTGCTGGTCTGCGTGATTGCTTCCCTTTTCATCTGGCGATGGTCAACCGGGAGCATCTCGATCGAAACGGTGAGCACGCCGAAGGTGGAGGTGTTCTATTGGGCCACCATCATGTTTTCGCAGACGCTCGGCACGGCCCTCGGAGATTGGGTCGCTGATACCAACGAAATGGGCTACCTGGGGGCAGCTGCCGTCTTCGGCGGCCTCCTGCTGCTGACCGTTTTTTTCTACTACCTCACCAGTATTTCACGCGTCCTCTTATTCTGGGCGGCCTTTATCCTGACTCGCCCGCTCGGCGCCGTGGTGGGGGACTTTCTGGACAAGCCTCACGCAAAGGGAGGGCTGGCTCTCAGCCGCTACACCGCCTCGTTCACACTCTTAGTAGTGATCATCGCCCTGATTCTGATTTTCCCGCAGAAGCCTGCTGCGAAGGCGCATTAAATAGAATCGACGCTCAGTAGAGCAACTGCACGCCGCAGTAGCCAATCAACGCGAGCGATTGATCCGGGTCGCGCAGTTCATGGCCGATCGAGGCGATGAGAATCCGGGTGTCGCTGAACTGGTGGCGTAGTCCGAAGTTCGCCACGACCGAATCGCGAGTGAAGTTGGCCCGGGCAGTGCCCCGAAGCTCGGCCATAACCGTCGTTATTTTCGTCAGCTCGACGCCGCCGACGATTCCATAGAGCCACTCGCTTCGGCCCACCGTGCCGACCAGCGGGCCAGCTTCCCCGTCGAGGTGAAGGGGGCCGAGTTTTTTCGCAACCTGAAAAGGAATCTGGAAGCGGGTGCCGTCTTCGGAGAGGCCGCGCCGCACTGAACTTTGCACGACATTGAAGATGACGCGCGGAAACAGGGAGATATCAAACCCGCTCTTCTCTTCATCGAGGAAGCGCCATTTTACCGCGGCCTCTGTCCCGCCGAGCCCGCCGATGACACCGTGATCGCGGCGTTTCAGAAAAACGGGCCCGCCCTGGAGGGTCAGCTGAATGTGCTCGCCGACTCCGTAGTTTAAATCGATGCCCGGGACGTCACAAGAGGTCTCGTTAGGCCGATGTTCAAAGGGCAGGGCGAGGTTTATTTCCCACTTTCGATTTCCCGGCGTCCCCGGGTCGTCCGTGATCATGGGCGGACCACCCTGCGCGCGCGCGCCGGCCGGCGCGAGCAGGCAAAGGCCCGCGCCGATCAGCACCGCCCCTCGAAGCAGACGATGGATCACGCTACGGTTTCGTTTCGGCGGGGCCGTAAACCAGCAGCTTCATCGTGTTCGGCACCATTTTCGGCCGAACCCGGGCAGCTCCCGGAACCGGAGAAGGCGCGGGTTCAAACTGCGCGGTGGGCAAATAGATTCGGTGCGTCTGTGGATCGAGGGCCATGGTGCGCGCGCCGCGCTCGGTCTTGAGCGATTGAACCACTGTCAGTTTTTCCGGCGACTCCTCTTTCGCGATGGTGGTAATCCCTTCACCACAGGAGGCAAACACGAGGTGCGTGGCCGGATCAAAAGCACAGCCATCCGCGCCCGCGGCGGTCGGCACCGACCCGACCACTTTTCCCGATGTTGTGTCGAGCATGACCATGAGTTTATCGCAGGTGGCGAACAAGCGGTGGTGCGCCACGTCCAGGGCGATTCCGCTCGGTCCCTCTCCCGGCGCGAGTGGCCAATGCGCCACCACTTGATGCGTAGGCGTATCGATGACGGCCACCACGCTCTTGTCTTCGATGTTGACGTAAACCCGGCCTGCGGCTGGATCGGCCGCGCCGAATTCCGGACTGCCCTCGAGCGGGATCGTGCTAACGACCTTGTTAGTCTTCGCGTCGATCACAGTCCCGGAGTTGCCCTTGTGATTGAAAACGTAAAGCTCGGCCTGTTTCGAGTCGTAAGCCATTGCGTCGGGGCTTTCGCCGGTGTCGACTTTTGCGGTTGTCGTCAGAGTCTTTAGATCGACCACGCTGACCTTGTTCTCTTTGCCGTTCGAGGAGAATCCGCGTCCGAGTTCAGGGACCACCACGAAGGCGTGCACGCCGGGTGTATCGGCGATTTCACCGGAAATCGTGCCCTTGGCCGAATCGACGACCACAACCTTGGTCGAGTGAGAGAGAAATACCCGATGCCCCGCGGAATCGGCTTCCAAAATATCCCAGCCACCTTCACCGCCGATGGGGATTTCCTGGATAAATTTATAGGGTTCGGCAGCGGCGGTGACAGCGGATTGAAGCGTGAGCCCGAAGGCCGCTGCGAGGAGGAGAGTTTTGCAATGCATGCGCTTCCATAAGGCTAAAGTGCGCAAAATGCACGGTAGCGGTTTGGACCGAAGGAAAGGGCGCGGGGAGAAAAATGCGACCGGCTTATCTGCGGACGATATTTGCCGGCAGCCTAGCGGGAGCGCCGACCAATTTGCGTGCGGCCCGCCGCACAATCCACAGCTGATGCAGACAAATAAGCAAGACTGCCGCGGCGGCGGGAAGGCCAGCCGAAAACTCGGGAACGACGGCGACGATGAAGTCGTCAAAGTTCGCCAGATTGGCGACAGGGCCATCGGAATTGTAGAAGCCGGCCAGGGCCGTTCGGGCCACCGTGAAAGTGTTGACCGGGGCGACGAGAGTGACGCTGCTGCCGTCCAGCAGAATGCTGTAGACGGACCCGGCTCCCGTGGTCGTATCGACCATGTAAGAGAGCGAATGGCTGATGGACGGATCAAATCCGCTCACCGTCGTGGCGATTCCACTGTTAGCGCCCGCTACGATGAGACGAACGCTGCCGGCTCGGTCCACCACGAGGCCAGTGAAATTATTAAAACAATGAAAGGCTCCCCCTGAGCCCACCGCAACCGAGCTGAAAAAACCGAGCCCGGCTCCGCGCCGCGGGTTAGCTGCTTGCGTCTCCGTATTGGCGCTGATGTCGAAGGTAATGGAGAGCTGAAACTGCATGGGTGTGGCAATCCCCAGGTTCAAAGCGAGGCCAGCGTCCGAACCCACGCGGGCGGCGTTGTTTTGAATATCGGCTTCGTAAGGAGTTCCGCCGGTGAATCCGCCGATGGGACTCACGTTCCCGTTCCCGGCGTAAGTGGCGGCGGGCGTGTCGATGGGCGCGGCGAGCCTTCCGATCAACCCGGTATTGTTGGCCCCCGTAAAGGTATCGTCCACGATGACCGAAGCGGAGGCGCTCGGTTTAGACACCGAAAACGTAAAAAACAAGGTCGCGAAGGTTGCCGCCAGACGTAGAGCGGTAACTGATTTGGCGACACGGCGGACCATGGGATCAAAATTCCGATGATACGTTTGCAAGTGCTGTGCCTCGGGCTGGCTTTTCGGCGAAAGTCTCGTCCCGCTCAGTGGAAGAGCGCGATCAACCGGCAACCCGGAGGAGTCCAGTGTTATAAAAATCGTATCAATCATACCCACTAAAACCAACAGAGCAGCATTCGTGCCTCTTGACGCATTGGGCTCTGGGACGGTCCCCGCGAAGGGGGTTTGTTCCTACAGTCGGAACGAGTTGTGGCCGAGTGCCAACCGGCCTACCGGCGACACAGATAAGTCAGCGCCGAAACGATCAGCGCGCTTCCTACGATCATGTTTCCCGAGATGAGATGGTAATCAAGCTGACTGAAATCCCAGAGATCTTTTTGGAAGATGAGGCCGCCGGCGAGCAAGGCCGCGAACGACAGAAAGGTTTTCACTGGGTTGCGCGTAGTGACAGCACTTGCTGTGCTTGCCATCCTGGGGAGAACTGTCCGACGAGGGGAATCCCGGAAATGTTACTTCGACGCTGTCATCGAGGCCTGCGTTGCCCCGTGGTTCCCCTCCGGCGCTATCGTGATAGGGACCGGTTTGTCCAGTTTCAGACCGGAAAGGCTATCTCCGTAATTGGCCGTCGTTTTCTTTCGCAGGCCGTCAATATCGCGGCGCATTTGCCCCTTGTTTGTGCAAAACAGAAGAGCGTTTTCCTCAGTCAACGTTCCACCCTCGTAACCTCTGAAAAGGCATTGATCGAACGTGTGCCATCCCTGGGTCGACGCTGCTTCAATAATCTCCTGAAAGGTCTTCCCTTCCGCTTCGCCGTAACGAATTGCCTCGCGCGTCCTGAGGCTCTGGCCAATCACCTCGGTGATGAGCGATCGACTTCCGGAAGCATTCGGTACCAGACGCTGGCTGACCACGTAGCGCAGGGTGTCGGCCAGGCGCGATCTGACCGGGCGTTCTGCGTCCCGATGAAAGACACCGAGATTGCGGTTGATCGTCTGGCCGGCGTTAATTGTGTGAAGGGTACTAAAGACGATGTGGCCCGTCTCCGAGGCAGACAAAGCGATTTCCATCGTCTCGCGATCGCGAATTTCTCCTAGCAGAATCGCTTTGGGCGCCTGACGAAGTGCCACCCGCAGACCATGGGAAAAGCTTTCAAAGTCCCGGCCCAGTTCGCGCTGGCTGACTGCCGCACGCCCCGGCGGATAGAGAAACTCGATCGGATCCTCCAGGGTGAGTATGTGGAAGGGTTGGGTTAAATTCACCTGATTCAACATGGAAGCGAGCGTCGTGGTCTTGCCGCTGCCGGTGGCGCCCGTCACCAAAATCATGCCGTTGCGTTCCTTGATGATTTCGCGGAAGACCGGAGGAAGGCCCAGCTTCTCAAAAGAGGGGATCTCGGAAGGGAGCTTTCGCATGACCAAGGACCGACCGGCGACCTGCTTGTAGATATTTACGCGCAGCCGGGCGACCCCGGGGATCTCGTAACTCGTATCGACCGAGCCGGTAGCTGCGTAAATATCGAGCAACCGCTGATTTCCGTTCAGGACGTGGTCCGCCACGTCGTCGATGATTTCGCTCGTTAGCGCCGAACCGGCGGCCGTATCGATGGCGAACTCCTGCAGCTGACCATGGCTTTCAACCAAAGGCGGCTTTCCTTGAATGAAAATCAAGTCCGAAACGTGATCGGCGCTGGTCACCATGGCGGCCAGCAGTGCGTCTACGGTCTCCCTATCCATTTCCCTTTTTGGCTAATTCATTATGGACTGACAGGGGCAAGCGTGGGCGGATTGGCCAAAGTTCCAAGGCCATTGCTAAAATCATGACTGCCTTCGCCCGGCATGAATGTTTGAGCGAAGGCATTCGGAACTGCTTCCAGGTCGAGGACGGTAAGTGTGGCGGCGCCGAAAACGCCGATTTCGGCTACGTCGATTGAGCGGGTTTCCGGCTTCTTCGGAGTCCAGCGCAAGGCGACGTAGCGCGCTCCGCGCGGATCAAAATCGGCGGCCGCTTTTCCATCGCTCTCCTGATCGGATAAAGTGGTGACAAGCCTGGCCGAGGCAAGGTCTCCGGGGATCGCTCCCAGTTCGTCCAACAAGAAGACTTCGAGCTGCCCTCGCTGCATCTGGTAGATGGCGCTGACCCGGTGAAGTTTTTGGCGATCGGCCAATGCTATAATGACTGTCGGGCGGGCGTCGCTTGCGGCGAAAGAATAGGAGGTCGAAAGGTCATCATCGATCATGCGCGCCGCTTGAGACAGGCTGCCCGAACTCACGTAGACGACGCGAGCTCGCGCGTAGCCGTTGGCAAAATTGAAGTTGAGAGTGTCTTCGGGATGCGTGACCGATTTGAGCGAGGCGAAGCTATAAGAGGTCCGCGCTTGCAGGACGTGACGGCTGGCAAAATTGGCGAGGGTCGGATTGCCATAAAGAGCTACCCCTGCCAGGCGGCCTTCTTTTTGCATGTGGAAGGAGATCTTTACGTATTTCGCCTCAATCCCGAGGAGCGACAGGTTGAGAAGCCGCTGACCGGCGAAGGATTGGGATGACTGCACCACTCTCCATTGCCGGTCGTTAGGCCGGAGCCGGGAGTTTGAGACCGCCAGTTCAAACTCGCCCTGGCCGGCTGCGTTCTGGTTGATGAAGGAGAATCGTTGCAGCCCGGCAATCCGCGGAAGCGTGATGATAAAAGTGCTCGTCCCCGGCGGGAGGGAAGTGCCCAGGTTGTTGTCGTCCAGAATAAGGGCGGACGGGTCGCTACTCCTGTCGCCGCCGACTTGCAGGGCAAAGGAGCGGCCGTCGGAAAGGATTCTATCAATGTGCGCGCCGCAGTTCAGACGGGCCAGATTCTTGGATTGATTGGCGGTGGCCTCGAGCTCACTGGATTCCCCTCCGAAGACGCGGCCCAGAAAAAAGACGATGGAACCGGCCACGGCGATAGCCGCGCCACCCTTAATGCGCACCCTCGGGAATTTCTCCATTCGGGGCTCTGTAATAGCTAGGATCGAGCCAACTACCGGCCGCGAGAATTTTCTTTCTCGGGCGACCGAACCCGGTCCAACAGGCTGCTACGAAAGAGAGTAGGACGTGCCGGCCCCCAGTCACCGCTTACGGAGAGAGCCGGCTCAGCGCCTTTTCCAACAGCGCCTTCTCCTCGGGGAGCAACACCGCATTCCGGCCGTTCTCAAGAAACTCACGGGCGCGCGGATCTTTCGCCGCCGCCAAACAAATGCCATAATAAGTACTCACGGCGGGGTCGCGCAGTTGTTCACTGGTCAACGATTCCATTATCTTCTGCGCGTCGCGCAGCCCCCCCTTGGTGAGCAAGGCGTAGGCGTAGGTTGTGGCATAGGCCGGATTGGCGGGCTTCTGCTTGTGAATGTCGGCCGCTATCCGCCGCGCCTCATCCGGTTGAGCGTTCAGGAGGAGCGAGATCTGGGCGAGATTATTCTGCACATCGAGATTGAGCGGGTCTGCTTCGGCCAGGCGCAGCAGGACCCGATATAAACCCGCCGTATCGCTATTTTTAGCGAAATGCTGATAGAGGGTGGCGAGCGCTTCGTTTTGCTTTTCCGGATGTTTGGTTAGGGCCCAGAGCGCTTCGACCAGTTCTTTTTCCCAACGCCATTCCGAGAGCAGGCTAACCAGCGCAAGAAGACTATTGCCATCGCTGGAGGCGTCTTTCATGGCCGCCGCCCATTCACCCTCCGCCGCCGCGCCTTTATCCTGTGCCCGCAGAGCGTGGGCGAGGAAAGCATGCCGCATGAAATCCTGTTTCCAATTCGCCCCCTTGGTCACGGCGACCAATTTTGGCCAGTCCTTCAAGTGCAGGTAGATATCTGCCACGGCCAGCGGAACTGGCCACTTGGCGAGGGTTTCGTCCGGCACGGTTTTAATAAAATCGGCTGCCACCAGATTCAGATTCTTGGTGCTCATCCAGGAGAGGAGCTGCGTCAGGGCGAGCGAGCTCTGCGCGGACGTCTTTTCCATCTCTGTCAGATAGGAACTGAACGCCGGATCCTGGATCTGGTGCATGAAATCCAAATACAAAATCTTATCGGTCAGCGTCGCATCCGGGTAACCTTGAAGTTCACGGGCCAAAGCAGTGAGCTGACGCCCATCCTCGTGGCTGGCTATGCCCTGGCTGATGAGGGCGCGGGTGGCGGCCAGGCGTTGATGAGAATCGTTGCGCAGATCCTCCAGTGTTTTTTTTCCGGCGGCCTGTTGCGCCGGATCGGAGGAGGTGACCTGGAGGATGCCCAGTTGCAGTTGGTAGGCCGTTTCGTTAGGCGCCAAACGGATCGCCGCCGTCCACTCGCGTTCTGCCCTTGTTGTCTCATGGCGGCCCTGCGCGACCAGGGCGCACGCGGCATGATATCCCACGCTCTCCCTCGCAGTCTCCGGCACCTGCGCGAGGGCGCGTTCGGCCGTGGGCAAATCATGGAAGAGAACGGCTGACCGCGCCCACTCGAGGATATCTTCGGATGATTGCGGCTGCAATTGCGCCACTTTTTGGCGCCAGCCGACGGCTCCGCGATCGCCCATGCGTTCTCCCAGTGCGGCCATCACCCGGGAGGCGCCCACGCTATTTGCTTTGAGGGCCAGGACCGTGCGGGCGGCCAGGCTGGCCGTCCGGTAATCTCCCTGCTCGAAGGCAGCGGTGGCGCGGTGCACGAGCCGACGCTCCTGCCATCGCAGATAGATGTCGTGTCCGCCCCAAATCAAGGCAACGAACGCCACGATGGCCGCGATCGAGCCGAAGGTAATTCGGAGAAAGGTTTTTTGGGTGCGTTCGTAGGACTCTTCCACAATTTAAGAGGGGGATTACTGCTTCATCTGGGCCTGTTCACTGAGGTTTCCATCGGGCACGATTTATAGAACGCAATGGTCCTGGCCAGGTGGCAAACCTGGCCGGGAGGGTAACGGTGATCCGATCGAAAAAATACAACGCTGGTTTAGCAATCTACATGCCGATGGCTTGTCCGGGCCGAGGGCTCGCAAGTTGCTCAACGCGGCCTACGATATGTGTGCATGACGACGCTTGCGACCCGCGATGTCCTCACCGTTCGCGATTCGAAAGCGAGCCTGCGGCCGCTTGCCGCCGTGCTCGCCACTCTGGGCCTGGTTTGGTTTGAGGTGGTTCAACATCTGCGAAGCGAGTGGTCCTTTAATCCTCAATATAGCTATGGATGGGGTGTCCCGTTCCTCGCCCTCTTTTTACTCTGGAGGAACTGGCCTTTTCGTCCTCAGCCCGTCGTGCCCAAGACTCCTTTCGTTGCCTTCGCTCTCATTATCGTCAGTGTCGTCTTGTTACTTCCGATCCGCTTTCTTTCGGATGCCAACCCGGATTGGCGCCTCCTGAGCTGGGCCGGGGCCCTCGCTGCGGTCGCGATTTCCTTGAGCGTACTCTTCCTTTTGGGGGGCTCGCGCTGGCTACGTTACTTCGCTTTCCCCTTTTGCTTTTTGCTCGTGGCCGTCCCCTGGCCGGCCCAGGTGGAACAGTTTATCACGCAGGGCCTCATGCATGTGGTGAGCAGCATTAATGTTTTTGTCCTCAACCTGTTCGATGTTCCCGCCCTTCAACACGGTAACGTCATCGAAGTCGGCTCGGGTCTGATTGGAATTGAAGAGGCCTGTAGCGGAGTGCGGTCGCTTCAAGCCACTTTCATGATATCGCTTTTCCTGGGCGAACTTTATCTATTCTCCGCGCGGCGCCGGATCATCCTGCTTTTCGCCGGAGCGCTCCTGGCCTTTGTTTGCAATCTCGCACGCACGGCCCTGCTGGTTTGGATGGGGGCACAAAAGGGAGCCGAGGCCATTCACGCATGGCACGACCCCGCGGGTTTAAGCATCCTCCTGGTGTGTCTTTTCGGGCTTTGGATGATCAGTCTGAAGATGCGCCCGGCGGTGCAATTGCCACCGGCAGATTCAGACGCTCCCGGCATGCCCTACCGTGTGCCGATCTCCCTGCTGGTGGGCATCGCCCTTTGGCTGCTGGCCGCGGAGGTTGGAGTTCGCACCTGGTATCATGTCCATCAATCGCCTCTGGCCGCCACCCGCTGGCAAGCGAACTGGCCAACCGGGGAGCCAGCTTTTAAGCCGGTCCAGATAGCTCCCGAGGCGCAGAGTCTGCTTCGTTATGACGAGGGAGGGGGAGCGACCTGGGCCGGTCCCGATGGTCACCGATGGCTGATGTATTTTTTCCACTGGTTGCCTGGGCGGACGGCGGCGCTTTTTGTCAAAAATCACCGGCCGGACATTTGTCTGCCGGCCAGTGGGTTAAGTCTTGTGCGTGATAATGGAATCGATTTGATCAAGGCGAATGGGATCAACTTTCCCATACGCTCTTACCGCTTCGATGACCACGGTGTGCCGCTGCATGTTTTCTATTGCTACTGGGATGCCCGCTCGATCTACGAAAGTGTCGGAGCGGCCACCGAAGAAGACTGGACGGCCGCGGGCCGCATTCGCGCGGCCTTTCGGGGCCAACGCGAAGTCGGGGCGCAGATGCTGGAAATTGTCGCGTGGGGGTATGAACAGGATGAGGAAGCGAACACGGCTCTGCGGGTGGAGCTTGAGCACGTCACCAAGGCGGGTGGATGATACTG
Source organism: Chthoniobacterales bacterium (assembly GCA_038226905.1). Classification (GTDB taxonomy): domain Bacteria; phylum Verrucomicrobiota; class Verrucomicrobiia; order Chthoniobacterales; family UBA10450; genus JBBRDU01. The sequence goes on from JBBRQE010000016.1 coordinate 14,290, forward strand.
GCGAGTGTCCTTGGTCTCGGTCCCGAGTGTGCACAGCACACCGCGAGCAGGCGAAGGCAGTGCTTTTAGCTGAGCGATGAAGTCCCGCGCGACCAAGAAGATTTGACCAGCTGAAGTTGCCGCCGCCGGTGCCCGAGATGCCAGTAGATCATTCCAGCAAAAGAAAGGAGGCCGGCGGCCCAGGTGGAAGGCTCGGGGACGGCCGTGGGCGTCAGTTCGTAAAAACCGCCGCCGAGCGCAAATTCAGTGGCTCCCGGCGCGTACCCGGTGAACCAGAAACTGCCCAGGTTGCCAGATTGATTGGTATCGAAAATCAACCGGTCCGTACTGCCCGATCCGACTGTGTTGGCGGTGCCGGTCCAGTTATCGATCAGCAATACGTTGGAAGAGGGAGAAAAACTGGCGAAGCTCAACACCCCGACGGTACCGGTGCCAAAATCGAGTTTCGAACCGGTAGCGTTAAGGGTCAGAGCGCCTAAGCCTACCGCGCCCGTGCTTCCTTCACTGAAAGTTCCCTTGGCCAGAGTGCCGCCGCCGAGCGTTACACTTGCGCTGTTATTAATCTGATCGCTAGCCCCGAGCAAGATGGTGCCGCCAGAATTAACCGTAACGGAACTGACGGAGCCGAGCGCGCTTCCTGAACTGGCCGCCAGCATCAGAGTTCCCGCGCTCACCGTGACCGCGCCGCTCATGGTGTTGGCGCCCGTTAGGGTGACCGTGCCGGAAGTGCTTTTCGTGACGGTTCCGGAGCCGGCCAGAATGGCGGAGGCTGAACCGCTTTGCAGAGCGTAATTCGTCGCGGCGACCGCGCCCGCGCCACTTCCGATGATCGAGCCACCGGAAAGGGTAACGACTCCAACGGTGTCGGTGAAGGTTTGCACATCGAGACTGCCCCCCGAAACGGTCACAGCGCTGGCGTCCGGGATTCGGTTGCTGGCGTTGAGCTGCAAGGTTCCCGCGCTCACATTAGTGCCGCCGCTGTAGGTTTCGGTTGCGCCGAGGACCATGGTGCCCGCACCTGTTTTCGTTAGGCTGCCCGTTCCGCCGATGGCGGTCGTGTCGGTGAAGGTTTGCGAAGCGTCGATCTGAAAGGTGCTGGCGGCATTACCCAGCGTGATTGTGCGCGTGGTGCTGTATCCCGTGGCCACTTCGAGGGTGCCGGCATTGATGGTGAGGCCGCCCGTGCTCGCGCCCAGACTGGCGGTGCTGTTCACGACCAAGGTTCCGCCGTTGATGGTGGTGCCCCCGCTGTAGGTATTGGTGCCGCTGAGTGTCAGACTGCCGCTGCCCGATTTGATCAGCCCGAGGGTGTAATAGGTTCCGGCATCGCCGATCCCATGGTCGTTAGGACCATCGCTGATCGTTCCGCCGAAGGTCGTATTCGTGCTCTGCTGAACGGTCAGGGTAGAATTGCTTTTCGTAATCCAGACGTTGGTATCCGTGGTTAGCGCTCCATTGCGAATGTTCATCGTTCCAGCGGAAGTGCCGGAGAGGGCGCCGATGGTCACATTGTGCCCATTCAGATAGAGGCCGCTGACCGCCGAGGTGGCGGGAGTAAAGGTCACCGCATTGGCCGAACTCAAGGCGCTATTATTGCTCAGAATGAGGTTGGCCCCATCGGTGAGGGTGACTCCCCCGGTGAAAGAAGCGTTGTTTCCCTGAAACACGTAGGCCACCTGCCAGGGACCACCCGCCGCGGTGTTCGGCGTGCCGTTGAAATTCAAGTTCGCCGAGCCAGTCAGGTTGCCGCCGAAAACCAGATCGCCGCCATACCGTTCAAAGTCGTTACGATTACTCTTCCCATTAACGAATCGCGTTCCCGTTCCCACGTCGACATTGCTCGCAATGGTCACTTGATAACCTGCGCCCGCTCCACCGGCCGGATCATAGTAAATATCGGGGGCCAGTGCGGTTGAAGTGGTGTTGCGCAATTGCAGAGTGCCGGCTCCGGTGATCAGGGTCTGCGCCACCGTGGTGGAAGGATTGAGATTCAGAACTCCGGTCGACGTAAGGGTGGAGCTGGCCGCGATGGTTGCCACGCCGGTGGGCGACAAAGTGAACGTACTGATGGAAAGGTCACCGCCGTTCACAGTGGTGCTTCCTGTGTAAGTATTGGCGTTTGAGAACACGAGCGAACCGCTCCCGTTTTTGGTTACGCTGAACGCTCCGGAAACGAGGGCCGAGACGAGCATGTCGGTGCTGGCCGCGCCGTCGGCGATATCAAAGATTCTATTGGCGCCCAGCGCCAAATTACCGCTGATCGTGGCCGTGGCGGCTGAGGCATTGCCGGTGACTGTTCCGCCCAGCGTGAGTGTTCCCGACCCTGTCGTGATGCTTCCTCCGGTCGTGGTGACTGCGCCGATCGCGTCGGAAAAGTTGTTTAAGTCGAAAAGCCCATCGCTATTGATCGTAACCGCAACTACCGGGATTTCATTGGTAGCCAAAAAGCGGGTTATCGCGCTGTTGGCCGCTCCTACTCCATCGCCCACCGTCAGCGTTCCCCCGAAAGCGTTTTTGCCGGTGGTCATGTTTAACTGCAACGTCCCGTCGTTCACCGTAGTGACGCCCGAGTAGGTGTTGTTCGCACTTCCACTCAAGGTCAGGGTGCCGCCGCCCGCTTTCGTGATCCCGCCCGCGCCGGAAACCACCCCGCTGAAAATTGAATTACCAGTGTTGCTCGTTGTGATAACGCGAGTCGTCGCTATCGCGGTAGTTCCAGCGAAGTTGAAATCGAGCGCGCCGCCGATCGTAAAGTCGCCGCCGATGGTGAGTGCTTCATTAATGATTCGCGCACCTCCGATCGACATGATCGTCCCTCCGCTGATCGTCATCGGACCTGCGCCATTGGCCGCGTCATTGCCGAGTTGGATAGTCCCGCTCTGGAGCAGCAATCCGCCGTCGAACACGTTCGCGGCATTCAAGACCAGCGTGAAGGATCCACTTTTGGTCACCGTGTAATGTTTCTTACCGTCGTCGACCACGCTGTTGATCGTGACGATGCCGGCACCGTTCCCGTTCCAAAGCGAGTTTTGTTTGAGCGTAAGAGTGGTGAATCCGAAGGTGACGGCCCCTGCGCCGCTTTGCACAAGGTTGGCGCCGGTCGTCTCCTGCAGGTTGAGCGTCAGCGTATTTGCCCCGGTAATGTTGTAGGCATGGGTGGCGTTGAACGTGAGTGAACGAACATTGAGGTTTGCTCCCAGCGTAATCGTTCGGTTAGCCGTGATCACATTGCCAAACGTCGCGTCATCGCCGCTGGCGTTGGGAAAGGGCCCAGGTGTCCAATTGGCGCTGTTATTCCAGTTGCCATCCGCGTCGAGGTTCCAAGTGCCGGTGGCGGCCACCGCGGTGCTCAGGGAAAGAATCAGCAGCGCCGTGGCCAAAAGACGGCAAAGCCGCGCCGATCTGGCGGGATTCACTGATTTTGGGACGGTGGGAAATACTGGCACCCCTTATGCACTAGCCGCTCTTATGCCTATGGTTTTCTCCCGTTCGAAAATACGTATTAGCCGGTAATAACGTTGCCGCCAACTTGCTGCCTTAAACGTCCTTCTTTTCCAGGCTGGAGGTCGACAACTCCTGATCGGCACCTACCGTGCAGGTGGCATTTGATTCATGGAAACGCCGCTTAACCCCGCTGCTCCCACCTATGAGCATGTTACCCGTGGCCTCCGTCGAAGTGACTTGGATCCGGACCCCGTCAAGCAGTTCTCCAATTGGTTTACGGCCGCTGTCGAAGCGGGTATCCGCGATGCCAATGCCATGAGCCTGGCCACGGCTGCGACCGACGGTCTCCCGTATGTTCGGATTGTTCTTTTAAAGGGATTCGATCAGGATGGCTTTGTTTTCTTCACTAACTACGACAGTCAGAAGGGACAGCAACTGGCGGCAAATCCCCAGGCCGCCCTGGCTTTTTATTGGTTCGCCCCGGACCGACAGATCCGGATCAGCGGCCCCGCCGAAAAAACTTCGCGTGAAGAGTCAGAGCGCTATTTTCACTCCCGGCCGGCCGCCAGCCAGCTGGGCGCATGGAGTTCGCATCAAAGCCAGGTGATCGATGGACGCCCGGTGCTCGAGGCGCGCCTGGCCCAGATGACGGAACGTTTTGCGGATAAGACTATTCCACTGCCTACGCATTGGGGAGGATTCCGCGTCCGGCCCCGGATGATCGAATTCTGGCAGGGGAGGCCGAATCGGCTGCACGATCGCTTCCGTTATCGCCGCGAGCCCGCTGGGGCGTGGACGATCGAGCGTCTTGCACCTTAGAACGGTTGGGTGCCGCAACCTCAAAGAGATAGCTAACCGGGGCCAAGGCGATCGCCATCTCCGCGCGCCATTTTCGCACGTGGGAGAGGGGCGCAGATGTCGCACCAAATACGATTTCAGTATATGGTCAATCCGAGCGAAAATGATTTTATGCAAGACGATCCCCTAGCCTCCATGCACTCGAACGAAGAGCAGACTCTGGATGACGGACGCCTGCGTCGCGTCGGCCAAAAGTCCGCCGCCATGGCCAGCGAAAAATGGCAGCAGACCAAGGATAAAGCCAGCGCCGCCCGCGACCGCACCGAGTACTTTATGCGCCAGAATCCGGTGCCGACGATCATCGGCGCCCTCGCTCTGGGCGTGGCGGTCGGTTGGGCCCTGCGTTACGCCACCGCGGAGGACGAAAAGGAATTGCAGCTGGAATCTCCTCTAGGCCGAGTCAATTGGAGTGGCCTCTCGCTTCCTTTTCTTTGGCCCTTTTTCAAATCGGTCAAGGATCGTTACGAGGACTCTGCCGAGAGCGTCAAGGACGGGGTGGATCGTTTGCGTGAGATTGACGTGAAACGCTATACCAAGCCGATCCGCAAACGCTGGAAATCCTGGATGGATTGAGCGATCGCGTCACGGGTCCGGTAAACAGATCGGTTTCAACCGGCACACTTCCCGGTTCTTCGTTTATCGTGGAAAGATCGCGTGGCGACCTGTTAGTCTGGGGGCGTGCGTTGGCTGCGCCTCCTTCCCTTTTGCCTGCTACCGGTCGCTGCCTCGACTCTCGCAGCTGATCGAGAAATTAAACAAACGCGGGAAACGCCCGGCCTCTTCATTGGCTCAGTCGGTTGTAAATCATCGAGTTGTCACGGGGGCGCGGGTGAAAAACGGAGCCAGTACCTGACCTGGACCGGACAAGATTTCCATACGCGGTCCTACGCCATCCTTCTGAATGCACGCTCTACGAGAATCGCGGAGTCGCTGGGGATCGGCCAGCCACAATCAAGTGCGCGCTGCACCATTTGCCATTCGCCTTTCCAATCGGTTAGTCCGTCACATCTGTCGGCCGCGGCTCGCCCCGACGAAGGGGTTTCATGCGAGTCGTGCCACGGCGCCGCCGGGGGATGGTGGCGCGGGCATACCCGCCCTGACTGGACCTATCAGATGCGAGTTAGTGCCGGCCTGCGCGATTTGCGAAATCTTTACGCGCGCGCCAATGCCTGCGTGGCCTGTCACCAAAATGTCGACCGCGATATTTTGCAGGCCGGTCATCCCACTTTGATCTTCGAACTCGACAGCCAATCAGTAAACGAACCGAAGCATTGGAAAGATGAGGATTCATGGAGCGGCGCCCGCGCCTGGTTAACTGGTCAGGCCACTGCCTTGCGCGAAGCAGCCTGGAGCGCGCGCATGGGGAATGATCCCGCGCCCGATGGACAAGAGACTTCCGTTGCCCTGGGCTGGCTCCTGTCCAAGATAACGTCGAACGATCCATCGCTGCCCACCGTGGTCGAGCCGGCTACGTCCGATCTTGAGCCTTTGCAAAAAGAAGGAGACGACCTGGCGCACGCGGCCGTGAAATGGAATCCAACGATCGACACCGTCATCTCCCTGATGCGAAGTCTGGCGCAAACAGATTCCGAATTCACCATCAGTAAAGAGCGGTCAAGGGAGGCGATTTTCTACCGGGGACGCCGGCTCGTCCTGGCGCTCGAGCGCCTGGCTGCGGCTCTCAATGCGAATCGCGACGTTCCTCTCAACCTGGAGGTTGAGTTGGAGGCCTTGCGCAAAGACATCGCGGCCGCCCACGGCGCTCTTGATGTTTCAGTATTCGCCGAACACTTGCGCGCCTTGCGCAGCAAACTGTAGAGCGCCCGGATCACCGGCAGGATACCGATGCCACATAACTTGGTGAATTCACGGTTTGAACCAAGGCCGCTTCTCGCGGAAAATAGCCGTCCACCAATGGCCAACCCTTCCTCAGCTCGTCCCCTCTGGCAGCGGAATCGATTTTTCCGCTTCTTTGCCTCGGTGAAACTTGCCGTCGTTTTACTGGCCGTTCTGATTGTGGGCGCCATGGCGGGGACGATCTATGAGTCGAGCTTCGATGCCAAGGTGGCGCGGGCCTACATCTATGGCGCGCCGTGGTTCAACTTTTGGCTCGTCCTGCTTGCCACCAACCTGGCTGTGTCGGCCTTCTCGCGCTGGCCCTGGAAAAAACATCACGTCGCCTTCCTCGTCACGCATCTGGGCATCATTACTTTGCTGGCCGGTTCACTGGTGGGACGAATCTGGGGGATCGAAGGCACCATCACTTTGTTTAAAGGCGAGCCGCCCACCAACCGCCTGCTGGTGGATGAGCATCAGCTGCGCGTGCAGGACGTTGATGGAATTATCAAGGGCTACCCGGCAGAATTTCTGCATCATCCTCCGAGCCCGGCCCATCCGCGCGACCTCGGTGTTCTGGCCAGTGGCGCGCGCCTCAGCGTCGTCGACTATGCATCGGCTCTCGATGGCAAATTGAATCCACGAGCCCACAAGGAAGGGGGCTCTCCCGCGCTTCATTTTACCATCAGCACAGCCAAGATGGGACAGCACCTGGAAAGCTGGCTCCTGGCCGACGACCCACAGCACGGCACCTTCGGGATGGGTTTGGCCAATATTGATCTTAAACGCGGCACCGCGCCGAAAGGTGGGGGCGATTCGCCGAATCGCCCGGACGCAGAGGCGGATAAGAATGGGAATAAGATTACGAACAAGACGGAGGAGGCCGACCTGGAAGAGTCGATTTTCGCCTTTAGTAAGGCGCCGGAAGAGCAAATAGGTCGTGTGCAAAAGGGCGGAAGCACCGGCGCGAAAGTGAAATTGCTCCTGCCGGGGAAGGCAGATAAAGGCCGCGTCACCATCTTGCTCGCCGGACACGATGCGGAGTTCGATGTGTCGGAAAATCTGAGCAAGGAAGTTCCCGTCCCGGGCACGGCCTTCACCCTAACGATGAATAGTTACTGGCCTGACTTCCGTATTCAGGACGGAAAACCGGGAACCCTGAGCGACCAGCCGAACAATCCCGCCATCCTGGTGACCATTCGTGGCAAGGGCGTCCCTGGGGCGGCCGGCACTACTCCGAATCCGCACGGCGCCGGCCCTGATTTGACCACGAACGGGGCCCCGCCCGCCATGCCTCCGGCGGGAGGCGAAGCGCCTAACAAACTTACTCTTTACGTCGATGAGACCGGAGCCGTCACCTACGAATTGGTTTCGCGAAAGGATGGCAAATCATCGGGCAGGATGGAAATGGACAAGCCGTTGGCTACCGGTTGGGCTGATTGGCAACTGACGGTGGACAAGTTGATGGCGCATGCTGAGCAATGGATGGACTTCACCCCGATGTCGACCGATGCGAGTCCCATGTCCCGTGAACTTCCGGACGGTCTGCGCGTTCGTCTTCAGCAAAACGGCGAGACCTTCGAGCAATGGGTCCCAGCCGGCTGGCAGATTACTGTCCCCACCACGCCGCAGGAAACGCAGGTCGCCTACGGATGGAAAACAGTTTCACTGCCCATTGGTTTGGAATTGACCGCCTTCGAAGTAAAGAGAAACGAAGGGAGCGACAGCCCGGCCGGATTCAAGAGCACCTTGCGACTCTCCACCGCGGAAGGAGAAAATGCCGTGGGCCAGTGCTGGATGAATAATCCCTTTAGTTTTCCGGGAGCCTGGTGGCGAATCTGGACAGGGCTGACCTACAAGATTTCACAGGCCTCCTGGAATCCGGAGAACCTTTCGCAAAGTACCGTGCAAATCCTGCGCGACCCCGGCTGGTTTTTGAAGTGGACCGGGTCGCTTCTGATCGTGAGTGGCGTCTTCATGATGTTCTATCTGCGTCCCTATCGGAAACAATTAGTGGGACAGCCGATCAGACCGACCGAACAAAAACCGCGCCTGGCCAAGAAAGCCATCGCGGAAGCAATCGGTGGTTAACGAGTCATGCTTCCTCTAGTCACGGCATTCCGCGGCCGTGTTCGAAGGTTGAATTCCTACCCAAAACGCGCGGCGGCGCGCGATCGCAGGCAGAATCGAGTTCTGTCATGAGAATCACAGGAGAGAACACGCGCTTGAGCGCAGCCTGATTTTGTTTACTGGTGGCAGGTGACAATCGAAAAACTCAAGGTCAGCCTTGTCGCCGTCCTATTATTGACGGGCTGTGCTTCGGGCAAAAAACCAAACTGGATGGCGGGAGCCGCCCAGTCCCATAAGTGGGGATATTACAGCGGCTTTCCCGAGACTGGTTGGGCCCCGGACGGTCGGTCGATGACCTTGCTTAACGAGTTGCGTTATACGGATCCGAAAGGAGTCGTGTGGATTGCCCCGGCTGAATCGCAGGTCGATGGAGCGTCCATTCCGAAGTCGCTCTGGTCTATCATGGGGGGGCCGTTCGAAGGGAGATATCGAAACGCTTCCGTTTTGCACGATGTCTCCTACGATCAGCACAATCGTCCCTGGCAGGAGTGCGACCTGATGTTTTACAATGCCATGCGCTGCAGCGGGGTGGGGCCGGTGGAAGCGGGTACCATGTATTATTCGCTCTATAAATTCGGACGGCACTGGAATTACACGGTGAAAAAAGCCCGGCCGGTAAACGGTGTGGAACAAGCCTCCGGGAAAGAAAAATTTCCGCGGGCCGTTCCAGTGAACGCCAGCGAAATCACAGCGACTCGTGATTGGATTCGGGGGACGACCCCGAGCGTGGAAGAAATCCAACAACGCGCCAACTCCGAAAGGTAGGGACGGCGCACTGCGCCGTCCATTCCGCCGATGTCTCTCTCGTCCGTAGTGTAGGGGAAGCTGCCAGCTTCCCGCCCCGGACAGGGGAAGCAAACTGCTTCCCCTACAGACCAGCGGCGGTGGCGGCTGAACTCGATTCCAAAGCCACAGCCAGCACTTCGTCCACATTCTCCACCGGAATGAAATGGATCTTCTGTTTCGCTTCCTCCGGGACGTCGGCCAAATCCTTTTCGTTCAGTTTGGGAATGATGACAGTCGTGATGCCGGCGCGCATGGCGGCCAGGCTTTTTTCTTTCAACCCGCCGATCGGCAGAACCAATCCGCGCAAAGTGATCTCGCCCGTCATGGCGACGTCCGCCCGCACCGGCGTATTACTAAAGAGAGAGGCCAGCGCGGTGAACATGGCGACACCCGCGGAAGGGCCATCTTTCGGCACGGCGCCAGCCGGGACGTGTACGTGAATATCGGAGTCGCGAAAATCTTCCGGCTTCACGCCGTTCATGTCGTGCCGGCTGCGCACGAGGCTCAAGGCGGCTTGCACCGACTCTTTCATGACCTCGCCGATCTGTCCGGTTAAGGTGACGTTGCCTTTTCCCGGATAACGCGCCGCCTCGATGTGCAGCACCTCACCACCCATGGGGGTGTAGGCCAGGCCCGTCACCACTCCGGGTTTGCTTGTTTTTAACTTTGTTTCACGAACATAACGAGGCGCTCCCAACACTTCTTCCACCATCGTTTTGCTGATGATCACGCGCTCCTGTTCGTTCCGGGCGATTTGGGAAGCCACCCGGCGGCAAACCGATCCGATCTGGCGCTCCAAATCGCGCACCCCAGCCTCTCGCGTGTAATCACTGATGACGTAGCGCAGCGCTTCTTCCTCCCACTCGCATTGTTCCGGTTTCAGACCGTTCTCAGTCAATTGCCGACCGACAATGTAACGCCGCGCGATTTCCAGTTTTTCGCGCTCAGTGTATCCGGGAAGCGAAATGACTTCCATGCGATCGCGCATTGGCTCCGGGATGCCCTCCATGTAGTTGGCCGTGGCGATGAAAATTATCTGGGAAAGATCAAAAGGCAGATCGAGGTAGCGATCGACAAAGGCGTGGTTTTGTCGCGGATCCAGCACTTCGAGCAGAGCGCTGGCCGGGTCGCCCCGAAAATCGGTCCCGAGTTTGTCGATCTCATCAAGCATGAAAACGGGGTTGCGCGTCCCGGCCCGGCGCAGCTCCTGGATGATGCGACCGGGCATGGACCCGATGTAGGTCCGCCGATGTCCGCGGATCTCCGCCTCATCCCGAATACCGCCGAGGCTGATGCGGGCAAACTTGCGGCCGAGTGCGTCGGCCACGGATTGCCCGAGGCTGGTCTTACCCACCCCGGGCGGACCGAGAAAACAAAGGATTGGCCCATGACCGTTCGGATTCAACTTGCGCACAGCCAGAAACTCAATGAGCCGTCGTTTGATTTTTTCGAGATCGTAATGGTCGCGATCGAGGATCTGCTGGGCCTGGTCAAGATCCAGATTGTCTTCGCTTAATTTCGACCAGGGAAGTTCGGCGATCGTTTCAATGTAAGTGACAATGACGGAATACTCGGGGCTGGCCTGCGGAATAAAATCGAGACGCTTCAATTCGCGCTCGGCCTGCGCCATGATATCGACGGGGGGCTGCGCTTCTTCCAGGCGGAGGTGGAGCCGGGCGATTTGCTCATCGGCTCCCGCCTCACCTTCGCCGAGTTCGCGCTGAATAGCCTTCAGTTGTTCGCGCAGATAGGCGCGGCGCTGCGCGTCGGAAAACTGCGACTGTACATCCTGCTGTAGCTTCTGTTGAATCTGGGCAATCTCGAGCTGGGACGAAATGTGGGTTTGGACAGCGCGCAGACGTTCTTCCAGGTCGACCTCTTCCAGAATGGCCTGCTTTTGCGCCACCTCGACGTTCAGGTTCGGTGCGACGAAATCGACCAACTGCTCCGGCTTGTCGATATTGCGAATCAGAATGCCGGATTGCTCCGGCGCGTCCGGCGTTAAATCGAGAAGATGCGCGGCCGATTCGCGCAGGTTACGGAAAGCGGCTTCCCATTCCTTGGTTTCCTCCGGTTTGCTTGACTCAAGCAAAGAGATTTCTGCGCGAATGAATGGCTCGGTGTTGATGATCTTGCGCACGGCGAACCGGCGCAGGCCCTGCACCAGGGCAATAACGTGATCGTCGCTCTGACGGATAAGTTTCAGGACAATCGCGGCCGTCCCCACGTCGTAAAGATCCAGCGGCGCCGGATCTTCCTTGCTCTCGTCGCGCTGCGAAATCAGACCGATGATCTTGCTCTGCGGCAACGTTTCATCGAGCAGTTTGATTGACCCTGGCCGCCGCACATTCAGCGGCGCGACCATGCCGGGGAAAATGACAAAGCCGCGCAGCGGAAGAATGGCAAGGATCTCTGGAATCTCCGGCATCCGGACGGATTCAGCCACGCCGGCGGCATCGGCTCCCGCTTGCGCAGGATGACCGCCGGGGCCGCTTTGCAAAGTCGTTAGGATATCCGCGCTCATGCGTTTTTGAGGGGCAGGCAAATCCAAAGAAAACCGTTTTCCTGCGTGGCGGTCGCCTGCTCGGTCGCTACTTCAGCCGGGAGTGACACCGCTCGGACAAACGGCCCGTAATCGATTTCCATCGCGATGGTTTGCAAGACAGTGCCGGCTTCATCACCGGGTTCAGGATTGTCCCGCTCCCCCCGCAGCCAAACCCGGCGCGGTTCGATTTGAAGATCTATGTCCGCGCCCTCGACGCCCGCCAGGTCGACGCAGATGCGGATGCAACTTTCGCAGCGGTAGGCATTGATGGCCGGTTGCCAGGCATGCGGGGCATGCTGGGAAAATTGAAGTCGCGCAAGCTGGTAGGTGACATCCCCCAGGGCGCCGTGCACCCAGCGGAGTCTGATTGTTCGGACAGGATCCATCGGGAGAACAAGTTCGCTCTCGCCCGCGGTTAATTCAAACATGGCATCGACTTCCCGCCGATGCTGCCAGTCCCGTATCCGCAACCAGGGAGGGCGCCGCGCTCTCGGCGCTCCCGAGTGGCAGGACACGACCGCGCGTGTCCCTCCAGATGATATTCGCTCGCCGTTTACGAATCCTTCAGCAGCTTGGCGGATGAGTATTCCGTATTTTGAAGTGACGGCTTTCGCGAACCGGCCCTTCGCCGGCAACCCGGCGGCGGTTTGTCTGTTAACGAACGAGTGGCTTCCGGACGATTTGATGCAGCGGATCGCGGCGGAAAATAACCTGGCCGAGACGGCTTTCTTGATCGAACGGGACAACTATTACGATTTGCGCTGGATGACGCCGACCGTGGAAGTCGATCTCTGCGGACACGCCACGCTGGCTTCGGCCCACGTGCTCTTCCATCACTTCGGGCACCAAGGGGGATCCATCCGGTTTCAATCGAAGAGTGGCGAGTTAAGAGTCGAGAGGAGTGGTGACCGACTGATTCTCGATTTCCCGGCTCAGCCGGCGGCGGCCGGTCGAGCGCCCCTCGAATTGAGTAAAGGTTTGCGCGCAGCGCCGGCCGAGGTTTTAAAGGGGCGCGATTATTTTGCCGTGTTTGCGACTGAAGCGGAGGTGGCGGCGATCCGGCCCGATTTCGATATCATCGGCGCGCTTGATGCACAGGGAGTGATTGTGACCGCTCCCGGCGACGGATGCGATTTTGTCTCGCGCTATTTTGCGCCGGCGGCCGGTATCCCTGAGGATCCGGCCACGGGCTCAACGCATTGCGCGTTGATTCCGTATTGGGCGAATCTGTTAGGGAAGAGAGAGATGGTGGCCCGGCAGATTTCCCGGCGGGGCGGCCAATTCTTTTGCGAAGATCGCGGCGAAAGAGTGCGAATTGGCGGACACGCCACGACCTATGTGGAAGGCAGCCTGCACGTGGGGTAGACGGCGGGTGATCCTGTAGGGAAGCTACCAGCTTCCCGGTCCGAAAAGGTTATCAGCAGAGGGAGCTGACAGCTTCCCCTACGGAAGAAAGGCGAGAAGCGAGCCGGGGCGCGTTAGCGCGCCAGCACCACGTCTTTATTGTTCCAGATATGGATCTGATCGCAATGTGGGCAGTCGAACTTCTGGTCCTTCACCTTGGTGTCCGCCCACAACTGTTCTTCAATGGTCTGACCAGTGGGGGTGAGTTTAGCGGTGGAAGGGCACCTCACGAGGAGGCGCTTGACGATGGGTCCGTTAGCTTTGGCTGGAGTTGCGATCATAAAAATTTAACCGAGGCGGTAGACGATGCGAGCTTTATCGACGTCGTAAGGGGACATTTCCATTTTGACACGGTCGCCAATGGTGAGGCGAATGAAGCGTTTGCGCATCTTGCCCGAGATATGAGCGAGAACCTGATGCTGATTGGCCAGAGCAACCCGGAACATCGTTCCAGGGAGAACCGTCAGGATGGTTCCTTCGACTTCAATGGCTTTTTCTGAACTCATGAATGGTGGAAAAGGACAGCGAGCCGGCGCCCCGTAAAGAGCGCCGGCTGCCGAAATTACCTACCGGCGATTGTTGCCGCCGGCGAATTGACGACCACCACCACCACCGCCGCCGCCACCGCCACCGCCACCGCCACGAGGACGCTCTTCGCGTGCCTTCGCTTCGTTGACAGTCAGGGCGCGACCAGCGTGCTCTTTACCATTCAGAGCAGTCATGGCGGCATTACCCTCCGCTGCGCCTGCCATCGTGACGAAGGCGAAGCCGCGGGATTGACCGGTCATTTTGTCAGTGATCAGAGTCACTTCTTTGACCTGGCCATGGGGTTCGAACAAATCTTGCAGATCGTTCTCGGTTGTTTGGAAGGAAAGATTTCCTACGTACAGTTTCATTTGATTTGATTTTGGAAAACCTGCCAGCTACAGAGCCGTTCCCGGGAATCGGGTTTCAAATCACCACTGAGGAATCTCAGCCGACGATCTACCAAGCAACGAACAGAACAGAACTGATCCAATAAGCCGCCATTATCGCCTGTTTCCAGAGAAACACAAGGCGTAGATACGGGCGGACTTAGGTTGGTCGACCCAGGCGGGACATTTTGGCCTGGTTTTGGTGGTCTTATCGTCCGGGCCGAAGGCCTGCGCCATCCAGCTGTTGGCGCACGCAAACTGCTTGCTTCCCTTGGGTGCGCTCCCGTCTTGATCTCGCCATTCCGCGCTCCGTCTGCCTCACCTCTGCTCTCGTTAGTGCGGCGATCGGAATGGTTGCGTTACTTGGGTGGTTCACTCATACCCCCGCCCTGCAGAGCATTTTCCCGGGTTTTGTCTGCATGAAGTTCAACACGGCTCTCGGATTGATCGTGTCCGCGATGGCCTTGATCGGGTTGTGGTCCTGCGATTCGTCGCTTCGTGCCGACCATCGATTTGGGCGGGCCATGGTCTTTCTTTTAAGCGCTCTCGTTATCCTGAATGGGGCCTCTGTCCTAATCGAGTATGCCACCGGAGCGGATCTCCATGTTGACCAGTTGTTCTGGAATCAAGCCCCGGACGAGCCGACCGCTTTTTTTCCGGGAAGGATGTCGCCCGTCGTCGCCTTGAATTTTATCTGCCTCGGAATCGCCTTTCTCGTTCTCTGCTTTCGGCGCCGGCAATGGATCGCCCAGTTTGCTGGACTTCTTTGCTTGTTCTCCGCGCTCGCTGCCATCACCGGATATTTCTATGGTGCCCGCGTTCTCTACGCCGCCGGTCATTCTACCGCGGTTGCCTTAAACAGCGGAGTCGCGCTCTTGTGCGTTTCCATTGGCACGCTCTGTTTGCAACCAGAGCGTGGTTTGGTGAGGATGCTGGCCAGTCCCGGCCTCGATGGTTTGGTGGCCCGGCGATTTGTTCCCGCCGCCGTCTTGATTCCATTTGTTATTGGTTGGATTCGCCTCCAGGCCCAGTACCGCGGACTCATTGATACCGAGACCGGACTGGCCCTTTTTTGTCTGGCCAATATCATCCTCTTCCTCGCTCTCATTTGGTGGAGCACGCATCACCTCGTGCAGGCCGAAAAGGCGTTCCATGAGAGTACTCGTCGCTATGTTTTCCTGGCCGACTCCATGCCCCAGATCATGTGGACGGCCACGCCGGATGGCAGTTTGGATTACTACAACAAGCGTTGGTACGATTACGCCGGGATGACTTTCGGGCAGACCAAGGACGGGGGCTTTCGAGCGGTCGTCCACCCCGATGATCTGCAGAGGTGTCTCGATCTGTGGACTCGCTCTATCACGACCGGGGAGAATTACGAGGTGGAGTACCGTTTCAAGCGTGCCTCCGACGGGATCTACCGGTGGCATCTGGGGCGCGCCTCGCCTTTCCGGGATGAGCATAACAGGATTATCCAATGGGTCGGCACCTGCACGGACATCGAAAACCAGAAGCAGGCCCGCGCCCAGCTTGAGCAGAGAGTGAACGATCGCACCGCTGAGTTAGCGGGGGCCAAGACGCGCCTTCAGGCCATCCTCGACGCCGCCACCCGCGTTTCTGTCATCGCCACCGACACGAAGGGAACCATCACCCTTTTTAATGCCGGCTCGGAAGCGATGCTGGGTTACGCCGCCGAAGAATTGGTCGGAAAGCAAACGCCCGCCCTCCTTCACGTCGAGGCGGAAATGGCGGCGCGGGCTTTGGAACTGTCCGCCCTATGCGGCCGACCCATCGAGGGCTTTGACATTTTTTGCGAGCTGCCACGACAGGGCAAAACGGAGGAGCGCGAGTGGACCTACGTCTGCAAGGATGGCCGTAAAATTCCCGTCACCCTGGTGGTAACCGCGACGCGGGACCGCCATGGCCAGATCGACGGTTTTCTTGGGGTGGCCATCGATGCCTCGGAAAGAAAGCGGGCGGAAGCGACTTTGCTCGCCGGAAAAGAAACGGCCGAGGCGGCTAACCGCGCCAAGAGCGAGTTCCTCGCGAA
>JBBRQE010000017.1:0-29872 GCA_038226905.1 Chthoniobacterales bacterium
AAAAATCCTTGGTCGTTAGGTCAACAATAAAAATCCTCGACGACTGTCATGCCGGATCGGCACGAAAGATTACAGGGCACGGAGCCAAGGAAAGCAAGACTTCGAGGCCGCTCTCGAACAGAACTGGAAACTGGCCCGCTCGCCTGACTCTCGAATCACGGCGACAGAGCGCCGTGGCTACAGCTAGAGGCGACCGTCGTGCCTCCCTCCGTCAAGGCTGCTTAAGCGCAACCACGCCCGCCGGCCATCCGAGACATTTTTTTGCACTCGCCTCGCGCCGCGGAAATGCGTCTGATCTGAGCAGATTTTATCATGGAGAATCCCGTCCAGCCCGAGGAACCAAATGCGAACACCACGCGCAAACTGATCGAATTCTTTGGATTGCGCCGCAACCTCGTCATCCTGCTCATCGCCATTTTTTGCATCGGCGCGGGCGAAGAATTGTGGATGCGATTTCTCCCAAAGTATCTAAAGGAAATCGGCGCCACCGTATTCGTGATCGGACTCTACGACGGTCTGCGCACCTTGCTCGGAGCGGTTTACGCCTATCCCGGAGGAGTCCTGGTCGACCGTTGGGGACATCGTCGCGCTTTTCTAATCTTTAACATCGTTTCCATCGCGGGCTACGCCGTGGTCCTCGTTATTCCACGATGGGGAACCGTCCTCGCCGGAATGTTTCTGTTTCTCTCGTGGACCTGTTTTTCGCTGCCCGCCACTTTCTCGCTCGTGGCCGAATCTCTGGCGGCCAATCGCCACGCCATGGGCATCGGCCTGCAGTCGGTCATCAAACGCCTGCCGATTATGATTGCGCCCGTCATGGGCGGCCTTCTGATCGATCGTTTTGGAGTCGTTCCCGGCGTCCGGATCGGCCTCGTCCTGTCGATCCTCCTGTCGGGCGCCACCATCCTGGTGCAGCGCAAACTGCCCACCGATGCGCGTCCACCGGTGGCCGAAAACGAACGCAGGAATTTTTGGCGCACCTTCCGCGAATTTAACACCCCGCTGCGGCGCTTGCTCCTGAGTGACATCCTCATTCGCTTTTGCGAACGGATTCCCTATGCGTGGGTCGTTATTTTCGCGATGGATTACATCGGCCTAACGGGGAAACAGGTCGGCTTACTCGTCACCGTGGAAATGCTGGCCGCCACTCTGTGCATTATTCCCGCTTCTCATTTTGCCGACCGGCACGGACGCGAACGCTTTGTCGTGGTGACGTTCTTTTTCTTCACGCTTTTTCCCCTCAGCTTGCTCGTGGCGAAGAGTTTCTACGCTCTGCTCATTGCCTTTGCCATCCGCGGGTTCAAGGAATTTGGCGATACCTCACGCAAAGCTCTGATTCTTAGTTACTGCGATCCGCAGCGGCGCGGACAGTTTGTCGGCACCTATTACCTGATCCGCGATCTGATCGTTAGTCTGGGCGCCATTCTGGGAGCGTATTTATGGAAAGTCAGCCCCGAGTTCAACTTCCTCGGAGCAGCTGCCTTCGGACTGGCCGGCAGTGTCTTTTACTTTCGGACCGTGCGGCAATCGCGCGAGGCCTCCACCCCCATCATCCTCTTTTCCGGACGCAAATGGTAAGATCCGGAAACGCGCCTTGTCTCCCATTTCGAATTCCGCTATTCGAACATTCCAGATGTCGCCCTTCTTCATCCGCCTGGCTGCTGCTCTCTGCTTTCTCGCCGTCGTCCTCGGCGCATTTGGCGCCCATGCCCTTAAAGGAACTTTGACCGCTCATGGAATGATCGATGTCTGGAACAAAGCGGTCCTGTATCACCTCGTCCATGCCCTCGCCCTCTTCATACTCGCACTGGTCGCGGCCGGCCCGCGCGGCGCCTGGTGGCTCTTCTTCGGTGGAATTATCCTCTTCAGCGGCAGTCTTTACCTGATGGCCCTAACAAATACGCGCTGGCTCGGAGCGATCACCCCGCTGGGCGGCCTTTGTTTTCTAGCCGGGTGGGCTTGGATCGTTATCGCCCCCACCCGATAGAGACTCTTGTCGCGCTTCTCCTTTAGCTGTTAGTCTTACGTCCCAAATGCTTACGGCGTTGCTCGAGACGCAAAAAGCGGCTGTCACGGCCGTTCTTTTCGTCGGGACATTCTTAATCGCCATCTGGATCGGGCGCTTTCTCAAGCGGCGCGCCGGCGTTCGGCTCGGATTGATGTTCCGGCTCTTTTGCCTGGCCCTGGCCTTTTACACGGCGCTGGCATTCGCCGGGGTCCACGCACCCTGGAGAAATCACATTGGCGCCACCGCCTTTCTCCTGAGTACGGCCCTCATCGTGGCGCTGGTTAATCGCTGTGTCTGGGATTTTTACTTTGAACAGCGGCGTCGCATTCCCATCCCTCACTTCCTGCGCGAGGTGGTGGCCCTGCTTATCTTTCTGATCGCCCTCCTCGTTATCCTGAGTGTGGGATATCATGCCGAGCGCGAGCTGAAAGGCCTGCTGGCCGGCTCCGGGGTCGCCGCCATCATCTTTGGCTTCGCCGGGCAAAATCTTTTCGGCGGCATTATTGCCGGCATGTCCCTGCAGATAAATCGCCCCTACAAAGTGGGAGACTGGCTGCTCGCCTCCGGGCACTACGCTGAAGTGATGGAGATCAACTGGCGCTCCACCCGGCTGCGCACCAATGACGGAATTTATCTCGATATCCCGAATAACGAGATCGTCCGTCAAACCATCATCAATCTTCATTACCCGACGGAAGTCCACGCCATGCGTATCCGCGTGGCGGTTGATTACAACGTCCCGCCCAACCGGGTGAAGGATGTCCTGGCCCGGGCCGCCAACAGCGCCCACGGCGTGCTCAAGGAACCCCGTGTCAAAGTCTTCCTCATTGATTTCGGCGATCACGCCATTAGTTACGAAATCAAATTCTCGATGGGTAATCACGCTGCCATCAATGAAGTGAACGACGCCATCCGCACCAACATCTGGTACGAGTTTAAGCGCGAACACATCACGATTCCCTTCCCTATCCGCACTCTGCAGATAGAGCGGAAGCCGGCGCGCCCGGCGGACGAAGATTACGCGCACGCCGTGGCCATCCTCCGCGGCGAACCGCTCTTCCAATGCCTCTCCGATTCGCAAATCGGTAATCTGGTCAAACAATCGCATCTCGACCAATTCGGACGGGGCGAGCGCATCATAGAGGAAGGGGCTTCCGGCGAATCCATGTTCGTTATGCTCCAGGGCACCGCCCAGGTGTCCGTGCTGAAAAACAGCACTCCCATTCCGGTGGCCACACTGACCTCGGGCGATTGCTTCGGTGAAATGTCATTGCTCACCGGGGAACGCCGAAGCGCGACCGTGCATGCGCAGGGCGACTCTTTCGTCATGGAGATTAGCAAAGACGTGATGGGCGAGGTCATCCGGGAGGCGCCCGAGTGCCTGCGCCAGTTGAGCGAGATCCTGGCGGCCCGCCGGCTGGAGACAGAGGGTATTGTAAAAACGGCAGTCCAGCCC
The DNA here is from genome assembly GCA_038226905.1 of Chthoniobacterales bacterium. Lineage (GTDB taxonomy): Bacteria > Verrucomicrobiota > Verrucomicrobiia > Chthoniobacterales > UBA10450 > JBBRDU01. The sequence continues at coordinate 3,465 of JBBRQE010000017.1, forward strand.
GCCGATCATGCGGCCAAGGAACGAGAATATCGCGCCACTTTCCTGGCCCGGTTGCAGCAGATGTTTGCGCTTTAATCCTGCCTTTTCGGTGTTCCCTCCCTCCCGGAAAGAGTTTTCGCCAATTTCGGGAGGCACTTCATCGCCTCTCTCGCGACCGCCTCATCCCACCCTCTCCGGCAAATAGCCGTTGCCAGTTAGGCATTTCTCCATAAAGTCCAGCGCTTCACCGCGCCACCATGACAATCCTTGCTTTAGACCTTCTCCATTCCGGCGTTCCTTTGGCGTTGCTCTGCGCCGTCATTGGCTTGGTTTTCGCCTTTTTCCTCATCGGAAAGATTCTCCGTTCCTCGCCTGGAAATGAACGGATGCGACAGATCGCCGGCGCGATTGAAGAAGGCGCTAAAGCGTATCTCAAACGCCAGGTCACGTCGATCAGCTTTATCGCCGCCATTCTCTTTCTTCTGCTCTTCTTTTTCAAGGATCATGCGACCGGAATCGGATTCGTCATCGGCGCTTTCTGTTCGCTCGCGGCCGGTTACATCGGCATGCGCATCGCCGTGCTCGCCAATACCCGCACCGCGCACGCCGCCAGCACTTCACGCACGCTCGCCATGAGGGTGGCCTTCAACGGCGGCGCGGTCACCGGACTTCTCGTCGTTGGCCTCGCTCTTCTGGCCGTGGCCATTTTCTATAGCGTCGCGGGCAAAATGCTCGGACCCGACCTGGCTGTGAAGAGTCTCATCGGTCTCGCTTTGGGGGCCAGCCTCATTAGTGTTTTCGCTCGACTCGGTGGCGGCATTTACACGAAGGCGGCCGACGTGGGCGCGGATCTGGTCGGAAAGATCGAGAGCGGCCTCGATGAAGACGACCCGCGCAATCCTGCCACCATCGCGGACAACGTCGGCGACAACGTCGGCGATTGCGCCGGCATGGCGGCGGACGTTTTCGAAACCTACGCGGTCAGCCTGATCGGCGCCATTCTCGTGGGCGCGCTCACCATCGCGGGCAATCCCGCCGCTATCATATATCCGTTTGTCCTGGGCGGAATCTCCGTTCTCGGCGCCATCGTTGGCATTCTCTTTGTCAACGTCAGCAATCTCAAGCCGGGCACCGCCCTTATGGGCGCGGTGGGCGCCAGCGCTCTCGTCTCGGCCATTCTTTTCTGGCCCGCGACGCACGTCCTGTTTCCAGACGGCGTTATCGTGGATGGCCTCGCCCGCTCCTCGAACGCTCTTTATTTATCCGCCCTCGTGGGTCTCGTCCTGACTTTCATCGTCGTTTTAATTACGAATTACTACACATCCACCGCTTACAGTCCGGTCCGGAAGATCGCCAAGGCTTCGGAGACGGGGCACGCCACCAACATCATTGCCGGCCTCGCCGTCGGACAACATGCCACGGCACTCCCGGTCCTCTTTATCGGCATGGCCATTCTTTGCAGCTACCATTTCGCCGGCCTCTATGGAATCGCGGTCGCAGTCATGAGCATGCTGTCGATGGCTGGCATCATCATCTCGCTCGACGCCTTCGGACCGATCACTGATAACGCGGGCGGTATCGCGGTCATGAGCAATCTGCCCAAAGAAGTGCGCGGGATAACGGACGAGCTCGATCAGGTGGGTAACACCATGAAAGCCGTCACGAAAGGGTACGCCATTGCTTCTGCTGGCCTGGCTGCGCTCGTTTTATTCGGCTCCTACGTCAAGGAATTGCAGGCGCACTACATCGCCACCGGCCGCACCTACACGTTCGATTTTTCATTGAATGATCCCAAAGTGATCATCGGATTATTCATCGGTGGTTTGCTGCCGTTTATCTTCACCGCTTTCAGCATGGACGCCGTCGGCAAGGCCGCCGGGGCTGTCGTCCGCGAGGTTCGTCGTCAACTCACGGCCAAGCCGGGAATTCTGCGCGGGGAGGACACGCCGGACTACGGTACTTGCGTTGATATCGTGACCAAGGCGGCGCTGCGCGAGATGATCGTGCCGGCTTTGTTGCCGGTCGCTTTCGTCCTCGCGGTTGCGGTCATTAAACCCCTAGGTCCAGTGGTCCTCGGAGGCGTCCTGGTTGGCACCATCGTCACCGGATTATTTGTGGCTATCGCCATGACCTCGAGCGGCGGCGCCTGGGACAATGCCAAAAAGTATATCGAGGAAGGCAATTTCGGCGGCAAAGGCTCGTTCGCGCATGCCGCCGCTGTGACGGGCGATACCGTGGGCGATCCGTACAAAGACACCGCGGGTCCGGCCATTAATCCGATGATCAAGGTCGTGAACATCGTCGCAATCCTGATCATTCCGATTTTCTTTTAGGCGCTCGACGCTCCTCAGATCGACACTTGTTTGCGAGTCATCGCATGTGATTGTCATGCATGTCCGACAAACGCGATTTTCAAATCGTCGCATCCAATCAAAGCGGCATGCGCAGAGGGCAACTGGCCAAACCCGATCCGAATGCCACGCCCTTCAAGATTGTCATTGATCCGAAGCTGCGGCTCGATCTGCGACGCGCGTTGATCGATTTGATCGATTATCACGACGAGGCGCTGGCGGAGAATTTTGCGGAGGGCAAGCTTGCCCTGGAATCATATAAGGAATACGTCGAACTTTTTGCCCGCAGCCTGAAGGAAACCATGGAAAGCCGCGAGGGCGTTGCCTACCTCTTGCGTTCGGTTGGCTTTGATGTGAAGCCCGAGGAGATCAATCTTCAACCGGAACTTCGTTGGAAACAGGGGCCGGGCGCGTTCGGCTCGAGTCTCCTTTAGCGCGGCCAGCCTACCTGGGTGGCTCGATCAGCTCCCGCTCCGGGGCATTCAGCGTCTGGCGCGTGATCGTTCTGATGATGGCTTGGGCCGCGTCCGTCTGTTCATTGGCCAGCAGCGTCGCGGCATAGACGGCGCGCCAGCCCGGAGGGGTCTTCTGCCATTCGATGGGAGGCGCATCCGCGGGTCCTTTAAACTGCGCCAGAGCCAGGCCCGGATCATGTTTCCGCAAGTATCCGAGCGCCGCCGTCACACGAAACGACAGTCTCTCTGGAAACTTTTCCGCGAGTGCCTTCGCCTTCTCGAAATTTTCATCAAGATCGCTGCCCATCAGAAGATTCAGGTAGACTAGCTGATCGGCGGCGTTCGGGTCGGCCGGGGCAAGGGCTGCGATCTTTTCGGCGGCGGACCGTTGCACGGCCGCGTCGCCATTCGCCGCGCTTAGCCGCACGATAGCGCGATAAGCCGTGGCGGCCTGTTGCGGGATCCTGGCAAGTTGATCATAAGCCTTCAGAGCGATCGCCGTGGCATGACTCTGTTCCGCAAAATTCGCCACGAAACGCAATTTATAAGCGTCCTTGGCCGCCAGCGAAATCGCGTGATTCCAATGCACCTCCGCATCCAGACCAGCGTTCTTTTCCTGGGCGGTGCGGGCGCGAAAACTCTCTAGCACGGAGGGATCCAGGGTCAGGTTGGGACGATTGAGCAGGCTTTCAATCTCATCCCATCGCTGCAGGGAAGCCAGCGCGTCCAGCCGGCTCAGGAGCAATTGGTTATCTTCCAGAGCGCGATCGACGGAAAAGAGCGAGAGAACGCGCTCGGGTTGCTCGTGCAAGTTCAGCCACCGCGCCAGCTCGTTCAGTTGCGGAGTCTCGCTGCTATTCCAGCGCGCCGTCGTTTGCTCGAGAATCTTATCGGCCTCGTGCGGATGTAATTGCAGCCGCAAATCAGAGGCGAGCAATGCCTCCTTGATGTTAGGCGAAGGATTGGCGTCCATCATTTGCAGGACGCGCGTGCGTTCGTCCGCAGATAGTTCGGGTGCGGCAGCCAGGCCCCGAAGGGCGGCCGCGCGAAAGGGTCCTTCCGTCCCTGCCATCTCCCAAAGGATCTGACGGGCCTCGCTGCGCTGGGGCGAATCCACCGAGGCCGCCAGCAGATCGGCCAGGGTAAAACGCGCTGCCTCGTCGGTCGGCGTAGGTTTGACTGCCGCCCGGGCAAATTCAATGGCTTTCGGGAGATCGCCCATGCCGCGCGAGTAGCGGGACGCGAGAAGCAGAGTCCTGTTATCGGGATCGGCCTTGAGCAAGCCCGCGATAATCGGCTCCGCCAACTTGAACCGCCCTGTCGTAATAAGCGCTTCGACGTACTCCTGGCGATCGCTTATTTTGGCGGCCGGCAGTTTGATCACTTCTCCCCACAGATCCGCCGCTTCCGGGCGCCCCTGACGAGACGCAAACCGGGCCGCTGCTCCGAGCGAGTGATAACCCATCGGATCGAGTTGCAGTGCGGCACGATACCGGGCAGCCGCCTCGTCGCTTTTACCGGCAGCTGCCAGTTTATCGCCGTCCTCGGCGAATTGCCCGGCTCGTTTCACTTTAGCCCAATGGTAACCGTAACGAGCGGCCACGATCGCCCCGACCAAAAGAATCGCGCCCGCGCCCCACGCCATCCATACCCTCCGACGCGCCGCGCGCCGTTCCGCGCGATCGGCCGACATACGGCGGGCTAGCGAGTCAGTTTCATTCATCGGTATGATAATGAAAGACGGAACGTAAAAGCGCTACCGCTATCTCTTTGGCGGGCTCACCATTCTCGGAAGTAACACTGCAGGCCACAATCTCCGTGGCGGAACGTCTCTTTCCTTCCAGTTGCAGAGAACTCGGCGGCGCCGCCGTGCCCAATGCTTGCGCGGCCGTATAGTCCAGTGGCACCGGCACACCGTTTCGCCATGCTCCCCAAAGCTCGAGCGCATGGGTCTCCCCTCGCTGGAAACGAAACAAATAAAATCGCACCGGCCCTCCATCAAGGTCGATATCGACCGCCTCGGCCGGTCCGGCCGTTTGCCAGCCAATGCCGGGCATACAGATATCCGGCCGGTGGACCAGGACAAAGCGATTCCAGACGGAAGGCTTCCAAAAAAAGTGAAAACCGTCGCCGCGAGCACCGCCGGTCTGCGAATCGCTCCGCTGCACATATTCACCACTGGTCGGCCGGAGTTCATTCCACACCTCGCGCGGAACAGGCGCCCATCGGTTTGGAATTGAACCATCCAGTCTTACCGTGAAACGCGGGGCCGTCTGCAGGTAGGCCATGCCTTCGGCCCGCGCATACATAACGCGCGCACCGAAAATGCCGGCCGGCAGGGCGATGGCCAGGCCCGCCAGGGCTCCCGAGTGGCGCGTGCAAAGATGGCCTATCAAGCTGCCTAGACGCACTCTCGTCTCCTTCAGGGAGAAAAACTCGCCCTCCGTTCGGCGTGCCAAAAATTTCCCGGCCAACCAAATAAGCAGGACCAGGCCGGTGATGACAATGTTGCCTACCATGTCGTGAATTTGTTCCACTGAATTCGCACCGTGCCATTCCGCTTGCAGCGCCAGGGTCAGCGTCCGCGCAAGATTAGTGACGAGAGCGAGAGCCACGGCCAGGGCGACCAGCAGAAGACGTCGTCCGGGGCGAAGCAGAAACCATTCGCCCACAGCGAGGCCGAACATGATCCCAGCCTGTAGCGAACGAATCCCGCTGCATGCTTCCGTAATGCCGACCAGGCCTGAGCGAAGCGCAATCGCCCCGCCGGAAGTTTGCGCCTCGATTCCTAACCAATGTAACACCTCCGTGGTGGCCGAAGCCACTGAGAGCATGAGCGTGCTGGTCAGCGGTTGCTCAAAGCGGGGTGGCCAAGGCACGGCAGTCAGGAAGAACAGAACAGGGAAAGCCTCCGACCTGGCCAGCGCGAGGCCGCCATACCGTTGGAGAAAGGTCAGAGTCAGGCCAGCGCATAGAAGACAGATTGTCCATAAAACAATCTCCGGGTGCCACATGGATTCCCGCGCATATTCGAGCCCGAACCCCAAAAGGCCCAGGAAGCCCGCACCGGCCAGCAGCGCTACCGCCGGAATTGGGCGAGCCACAGGCCCCGGGTTCCGATCCGAGAGCAAATATCGCCGAAGGGCGAAACTAAGAACCAAAAGCGGCACGGCCCACCCATAGGAATAGTTGGGATTTCCCCGCCAATGCTCCGCACAACTCCAGATGGCCCAGGTCCAAAGCACCACCAAAAACAGGGGGAGCCAGGGAACGCCTGCCCGGCCGAGGACCTTCCCTTCCTGGTCTGTCATTGAGTAATCATAGAGGCAGGACGGCTCGCCCGCCACGGATCAAAAAAATGATCCGCGTTGGCATGAGAATTTTATTGACCATGAGACTCAAATTATGTCAGGATCGCCACAAGTTGATAAATACTATGAGAAAATCATTTTTGGGATTAATCACGCTCGGGGTAACGGTTCTGGCCGCACACGGAGATATCATTCCGACTCTGTCACCCAGCGCGCCAGCGGCGGCCGCGGGAGGCTTTACTTGGAATTACGGAGCAAACGTCACGGTCGATCAAATGGTGCAGCCAGGCGACTTCTTCACGATTTACGACTTCGGTACCTTCACCGCCGGCTCGAACCTGCAGCCTACGGGGTGGACGTTCTCGTCTTCGCTCACCGGACATAACCCCTCCCTCGTGACGCCGACCGACAATCCGAGCCTGCTCAATCTGACCTGGACCTATAACGGCAGCACGCCCATTAACGGCGCGGCCTTTGCCGGAAACTTCTCGGTCGTGGCAGCAACCAACCAGCTGCGTTCATCCGACTTTGCCGCGGAAGCGACCCGCAATAGCGGCCCAACCGCCGGCACCAAGGTCGACAACGTCGGCCAGGTTTCCGTTCCCATTCCCGAAATGTCCGCCCTGCTCCCGATCCTGAGCGTCTGTGGAGCGGGCTTCGCGGCCAGCATTCCTTCTCTCTTGCGCCGCCGCAAAAAGAGCTAAACCTAATTCCCTCTCAAGAGGCCACCGCGGATTCCGCGGTGGCCTTTTGTTTTTCCGCTGGCCCCTTCCGGCCCCGGCCCAACGAATACCATCCGGGTTTGCGCAAAAACTCTTGGATTCGCGACGCGCGCATGCCAAAATCGCCGCCGTTCGTTCATGGCAACCGCTTCATCAACCCCGGCTCGCTTGAAATTCTGGGGCGTTCGCGGATCAATTCCAATCCCCGGACCGGGGACAGTTCGCTACGGAGGTAACACCACCTGTGTCGAACTCCGCGCCGATGATGAAATCATCGTGCTCGACGCCGGCACCGGCATCCGCGGGCTCGGCGCCTCCCTCGAGAAAGAATTTGGATCGCGCCCGATCAAGATTTCCCTCCTCGTTACGCACATGCATTGGGACCATATTCAGGGATTCCCGTTTTTCCTCCCCTCCTATAACGACAAAAATTTTGTCCGAATTATGGGTTACGACGGAGCCGAAGCCGGGCTGCGCGATATTTTCATCGGCCAGATGGCCACCCCTTTCTTTCCCGTGAAGTTGCAGGCCCTCCCCGGTCGAATCGAAATAAAAAAACTGCAGAAGTACGAATTCAAAATCGGTAAGGTGAGAGTCAGAGCGAAGTTGATGAACCATCCCGGCGTCTGCGTCGGTTACCGCCTCGATAGCTCGCAGGGCTCGGTCGCCTTCCTGCCGGACACGGAGTCTTTCGACGCTCTCAAGATTCACTCTATCAAATCTCAACTCCTACTCAGTCCCGAACAAACGCGCTCCCGCGCGGAGGAAGCGCGCGTCGAACTCGTCGAGTTTCTGAGTGGCTGCGATGTTCTCATCCTCGATACCCAGTACACGGACGAGGAATACAAGGCGCACGTCGGCTGGGGCCATGGCTCCCTCAGTTCAGCAGTGGCGCTCGCCTTGGACGCTAAGGTCGGCAAACTGGTCTTGTTTCACCACGATCCCACGCACGACGATTCCGTTATTGATGGAATGACGGAGACCGCGCGCCAACTCGTTGCTGCCTCCGGAAAGACTCTCGCCGTCGAAGCCGCTTGCGAGGGAGCGGAAACGGCTTTGCGCAGCTGACGCCATGCGTCTGCTCCACGCGCACTCCGACAACGGTTCTGTAGTGAACGTCGAAGGCGCACCAAAAGGTGGATGTGATTGTGGCGCCGACGGCGCGGCGCTCTCCAGAGGTCGGCGATGCTGCAAGGATGCGGTTCGCCGCTCATGAGGCCCGCTACGTCAGCCGCCGCTTGCGTCGGCCCACAGAATAGACGTAGTTCGCCTTCCCCGCTTACTCATGCCTCGTAGTGTAACGGTAGCACGAGAGATTCTGAATCTCTTTGTCAAGGTTCGAATCCTTGCGAGGCAGCCACTGAGCGATTTCTGATTTTGGTTTTGGCCTGCCGTGGGGACCCGGTAAATTGATTCCGAAACCGTTCGTATTTCGCTACCTCTCATTGTCAGCGGAGAGGACTCGCCAGTGAGACATTCACCAGCGTATCAGCGCAAATGCCCTATTGCCGGCACTGGCCGTAGCAATACCGATAGTCCTCTGGAAGCCGCTGCGACGCACGGTATGCGCCACCCTCCAACCAGCCCCTTCCGACCGCGTGAGGCCAAGCCTCTTACAGTCTACAAATCAATCACAATGGTTTGATTGAAGTTGCATGTGTCCACGCTGAAGGAGGCAACTTTGACCACTTTGTGCCCAGCGATCTTCGTCGTTATTTGCAACTGATAATCGCCCGTCAGTAATTGCACCGGATTGGTTGCGCCGCCCCATTCCCGATGGAACTGAAACGCCTGGCACGGGGCCGCCACGCTTTGAAGCGCAACGTTTTGGATTGTCTCCTGCACCGTGACCGGCGTTCCTTTGGTCTGCTTCTTTTTGACTCGCTTCAGATAGATCTTGTCCACCGTGGCCAGCGGCACTCCCCCGTGAGTGACGAGGACACGGGCACCCGTGCTGACGCCTTCGCCGCACAGCGCCCGACTAATGGTGACCGTGGCGCTGGTAGCCGGATCGCTCACATAAGTCACGGACACTGTAGCGCTGCGACTACGGGCCACCGCCGTCGGCGCGAACACTAATGATAACGAGCCATCGCCAGCCACGTGTCCCGGCTGCACCGTGATCGGAAAGGAGGGTAACCCCGCGATCGAATAATCGCCCGCGTTTGTCCCGCTAATTGCAATGTCCGTAATGGTGAGATTGCACGCCCCTTTATTTGAGATCGGGAATAGTTGTGACGAATTGCACGGGCCAATATTTTTGTTAACCGTCGGCGGAAACGTCTGATCAAGCGGCACATCAATGTCTGCCCCCGACGTGCTGGCCGTCACCGGCACATTCACGGTCGGATTGACCGGGTCGTTGCTGCTGATAACGAGGGTGCACGATTTCGGGCCAGCCGACGTCGGCGTGTACTTGACCGTCAGGTCGAGACACGAACCCTGACTGAGCGTGGCCGGAAATGGATTGTTCACGAGTGTGAAATCAGGACAGGCGGCTGCAAAGGCCGCATTCGTTACCTGCAGATCACATTTGCCAACGTTGCACACCGAGAGCGTCTTCTCCGCACCGGCCCCGGCGCACTCTGTGCCGAAAGTGGCGGAACCGGTGACTTTGATCGTGCGACTGCTCCCGTTGCCGGTGGCCTGCACAGTGACCGTGGGATTGGCCGGGTCATTGGTGCTGATGGTCAGCGTCGCACTCTGTGGACCGGTAGTAGTGGGCGTGAAGGTAACCTGGAAGGGAAAGCAAAAGTCCGGACTAATTTCCACGGGATATCCCGACGATGGAGTTGTCACCGCAAACTTCGGGTTGCTTGAGGTAATGGAGGTCACCTCGAGATCCGCCTTGCCGGTATTACAGACGTTGAGCGTACCGGTGACCGTGCTTCCCAGACAGGCGTCACCAAGAGCCGCCCCGCCGGGCACCGAAACCACGGGTACGCCTCCGGCGACCTTCGCGGCGAAGAAAACATCTACGTTGCCCGAGGCGGGAATCCCGGTCGGCGGCACCGCCGAGGCCCAGGCGAAGAACAGGCGGCCCGCCGCCGCCGCGTTACCATTGTAATCGCCGTACTTCGGACAACCGCCGCCCCCATTACACGTCTCAGCACCGCCACAGGCGGGACCCGACGAAAAGTCACAGGGTGTCTGCGACCCCGGACACCCCGGCATCGAATTGTCGCAACAGACGCCGGCCAGTTGAGGCTGGGCGGAACAGGTTTCGGCATCGCCATTCGATCGGGTGCTACACGGCCAGCTCGCCGCGCTTCCCGGCGCCTTGCCCGCGGCGCATTGCGGATCGGCTGCGTTGGTCAGCTTTATTTCGGGCCCGGCCACCAGGTTCCCCCCGCTGTCGAGAGAGGCACCGCCTGCATAGTAATCCGTTAAATCGTTGTTCGCGGCGCACGGCGGGACGGGACAGGGCGTGGCCGAGCGACGATCATACCAGGACACGACAGCATTCCCGGTCGTGGTGGAAATCCAAGGCATGAATCTCACGCCGGGCACGGCGGTATTGAGCGTAACGACTCGACCAGCCGGCCAGTTAGCGCCCCCGTCGATTGAATCACGCACCAACACATCCTGATTGCCCGCCGCGGTTTCATTCGCGTAGGCAACGTAAACGTGATTTGGATTCGTATCGTCCACCGCTACCATGATGCTCGAGAGGTTGTTGCCATCATTGCAACGATCGAGTCCCGGAACCGGACACGTAATATCGTTCACGGTGGAGATCGTCTTGGGAAAACCAGGCTGCGCCGCCAAGCCACTGGAGCAGGAGCTGTATTTGTTAACCCGGATGTTGCTCCCCGAGCGGTAGACGACATAGACAAAGCCGTCCTGCCCGACCCCGATGCGCGGAATGAATCCGCTGTCCACGTCGGCCGGTGCCGTCCAGGTCACACCGCTATCCTGCGAACAAACAATGCCGGGGTCCTGGTCGGTGGAGTCGAAATTCCGCCAGGTCGAGTAGACCTGGTCGCCCCCGGGCGCGGGATTGATGCGATCAACCGCGATGTGCTCCTGATCCGGGAAGCACTGGTCCGCCACCGTTCCAGCGGTGGCCGGGTTGTCGTTAGGGCAGACCAGCGCATTGCCAAGGATAGGAAATGTCTGACCCCCGTCGGTTGATCGACGGAAGCCCGTGCAGGTGTAACCGTAAATATGGGTCGGATTCGGATCCACTCCGGGAAAGGTGCAGCCTCCGCCGCTCGTCCGAATGCCTGCGATGTAATAATTCCCGCTCACTCCCAAGCCGAGCGAAGGATCGCCGTCACCAAAGTTCAGGGTTCCGCTAAAGGGAAATGTCTGCCCGCCGTCCTTGGAGGTGATCCAGTTGTTTTGTCGCCCGATGATGACCGTCTTGGCGTCCTTGGACGCAACTATTTCCAATTCACCGTTCCCCCCGTTGAAGACGCGGGACGCGCCCGGGCCGGGATCGGGGGAATCGTTATTGGGCAGAGGCACTTGCTGGATTTGCGGCCCCCGCGGTTGTTCAACTCTTCGTCCGGCTGGCTGGATGGGCAACGATTCGGCTGCCGTCGAGACCTTTGTGCGCAGCACGTCCAAATCGCGGCCGCTCTGCCCCGCATCCCCCTGGGCCTTCAGGCTGATACTCTGCTCGATGGCTTTCGTGTCCCCGATGAGTTTCGCATCGGAGCTCGAGGGAAGAATAGCATCGATCCGAATCAACGAACTGCCCGCGGCAATCGCCGTCGTAACGCGTATCATTTGCGGATCCTCGAAACGCCGCGCTTCGTCGGGTTGTTGCCGTTCTTCCAGAGTGGTGCGCTGGAGGGCCGGCCATCCGCCCAGGGTCAGGAATGTGACGGTCGCTTTCATCTCTTTTGAGATTTCGACCAACTCGTTTAGCGCGTCGCCATGATCGAGACGAGTTTGATGGCGGATCTTGATCCGTGCTGTCAGGGCGACGTCGCCCTGCTTGGCAGCGGGAATGTTAACAAGCTCCTCCATGTTGGTGAACCGCTTCGCGCCCACCGACCAGTTTTCGGGGTAGCGAATACTGAGACCGTGTTCCGCACTAGTCAGCGTTTTCGTTAGGGGAGTGTTACTCGCCGCCACGGCCAGCAAAGCGGGACTGGCCGGGGGACGGGCCCCCGCAGAATTTCCCGCGGACGATGGCTTCTGCGTCGCGGCGATGACCAGCACGACCGAGATGCAGATGAGAATCAGCGCGAGAACGAGTTGCAGTGCAGAAGCGCGAGTGGATTTTTTTTGGCCGTCTATCATTGGTTTGTTCCGGTTGGATTAGTTAGGAAGAAAATTCGGGAAGCGCGCAAGATTGGCGCGCTGTCGATGCGGAGCAAGCGTTGCATTTGCATATCGGGTCTGGTCGCTTACCTACCCGGTCGATCCACCTCCCTCACTCAATCCGGGCAAGCCGATTCTCGTCGTATCTCGCCTGACGCCGCAGCGTCAACCCTAAACCGCCTACATTACAGTAATGTAATAAGTATCGCGTCGCTGCCGTAGTCTGGCGTTCGCTTCATGACTCCCGCTTGGGGGATCGTCCGCGCTGTTGTTTGAAAAAATCCTGTAGAATGGCGGCGCTTTCGTTAGGCAAAACTCCGGCGCTGATTTCACAATGGTGATTCAACGCGGGATGCTGCAGCAGATTAATCAGTCCCCCGGCCGCGCCACTGCGCGGGTCGGCGCACCCGAATATGACGCGCCGGATTCGGACATGCACGAGGGCTCCCGCACACATGACGCAAGGCTCCTTCGTCACATACAAATCGCAATCGCTCAAACGCCAATCGCCCACCTCTGCCTCCGCTTGCGTGAGCGCCAGCATTTCGGCGTGCGCGGTCGCGTCCTTGAGCATCTCGACCTGGTTATGGGCGCGCCCGATAATCCGGCCGGCCCGCACCACGATCGCTCCCACCGGTACCTCATCAGCCTTGTACGCTTTGGCCGCCATTCTCAAGGCCTCGCGCATGAAATCCTCGTCGCGCAAAAAATTTTCGGGCTCGGTCATGAACTTCGAGACGTCCGTTCGTCAGGCGAGAGACGCTTCTCAAGAGAGACTACAAGGTTCATATGGTGGACAACAAAATTAATTGTTCATGGCGGTCGATTCTCCGTCACGCCTACGAGGAATGGTCGGAAGACAATGCTCTCCGATTTAGTGCGGCTCTCTCCTACTACGCGGTATTTTCTCTCGCTCCCCTTTTGATAATCACCATAGCCTTGGCCAGTCTCGTTTTCGGAGAACAGGCTGCGCGCGGCGAAATTTTCCAGCAACTTTCCCACCTCCTCGGCGGAAAGGCTGCCGCCGCGATCCAGGGCCTCATCGACACTTCGGGAAGCAAGCCGAAGAACGCACTCGCCACTGTTCTCGGCATAATTACCCTGATTATCGGAGCCTCCGGAGTCTTCGGTCAGCTCAAGGATGCACTCAACTCCATCTGGGGAGTTCGACTGAAACCCGGTGGGGCCCTGCGCCGGTTCCTGCGCGACAATCTTTTATCCTTTGGCATGATCCTCTCCGTGGGCTTTCTCCTGATCGTCTCTCTGATGATCACAACCCTCCTGCAGACCTTCGCGCACTACATGACTGATCGCGTCCCGCTCACGTGGGCCGCCGTCCCCATTACCGAGCTTTTCTCTTTCATCCTGATGTCGGTCCTCTTCGCACTCATTTACAAGGTTCTTCCGGATGTCGAACTGCGGTGGCAGGACGTTCGAATCGGAGCGCTGGTCACAAGCTTCCTTTTCACGATAGGCAAATATCTGATCGCGCTCTACCTGGCGACCAGCAGCATTGGTTCAAGCTTCGGCGCAGCAGGCGCGCTCGTTCTCGTCCTTGTTTGGATTTACTACTCCAGCGTCACTTTCTTTTTCGGTGCGGAATTCACAAAGGTTTACAGCCGGGCTTGCGGGAGCGGCTTTGCACCGAGCAAAAAGACCGACGTTTGTCACCAACGAAATGGCGTGGATCAAGGTCTGGCCAGGCCGGGCTGACTTGTTGTTAGACGGTCCTCGCGTAAAATGCAGATGGCATGAACAAATTATTTCCTATCTGCCTGATGGCCGGCATGGCCATCTTCGCGGCTACCGTAAACGGAACCGAACAGCAGACGGTCGATCATTGCGCGCGCATTATCCGCGATTTTCAGCAGATGCCGGAGACGAGCATTCCTCACAATGTCCTGCGTCATTCCAAAGGCCTCGCCATCATCACGGTCGTCAAAGCCGGTTTTGTCTTTAGCGCCAAAGCCGGACACGGCGTCGTCGTTGCGCGAACGGGACGGGGATGGTCTGGCCCTTCGTTTGTCGGACAAGGAGGCGCTGGCTGGGGCCTGCAGATCGGAGCGGAGGCTACAGATTTTGTTTTCGTGTTAAATACGGACGCTGCTGTCCGCGCTTTCGCAAAGGGTGGGAACGTCACCCTCGGTGCGGATGCCAGCGTGGCCGCCGGCCCGGTCGGGCGCGACTTGCATGCGGCGGTCACCCCGACGGCCGCCATCTACACCTATAGCCGGTCCAAGGGCTTGTTCGCAGGGGCCGCCATCGAAGGAGCGGTGTTCGGCACGCAAAGCCAGGAAAACGCCCGCTACTATGGCCGCCAGGTCCTGGCTCGGGAGATCCTTCTGGGACACGTGCGGGCGCCCCGCGGCGCGGCCGCTCTGGAGGCGGCGCTCATGCGTTGATCTCGCTTTGATCGACTATTTTCTTTACAATGGCGGTGCCCTTTCGCCAGCCTTCTCCCTGTGACCCGCCTCCTTCTCCTCGCCTTAATCCTGGCACCGGTCCATCCAACGCAGGCCCAGGAGCAGGAGAGCCATCTCGTTAACCGGCTGCTACGGCCCGACACCACCCTGGCGAGCGGTGAGCAAAATAAAAAATTCGCCGCCGATGGAGTTGGAGTAGATAAGCACGCGACCGTCAGCAGTTTTTATCTGCAACGTAAAGCGATGATGAAGTCCTATGCGAACACCCGCGATTTCCAGTCTAATCAGTTCAAAGCGGGCGCTTTTGATAGTTCGGTCAGCGGTAATTCATTACCAACCTCAAAGGCCTCGGTGAAAACGGGCATAGTCGCCACCCCTGCGGCTCGCGGTTCCGTTGAACTACGCGACGGTCAAAAGCAGGTCAAAGGCACCGGATTCGCCGGCAACCAACAGTTTGTCGTCAGGGGAAAGAGCCAGAAGGCGCTCGACCGCAAGAACACGCCGATGACCATCGAGCAGGTGCGCGAGTTATTGAACAAGAATAAATAGCGCCCCTCGCGCCCCGGCCGTATTCCGTTGAGGATCATGCAATCGGCCGACGTTCTCGCCTCTCTTCAGCAGGGGGCCGCCCAGATCATCAGCGAAGAGGAACTGCGCACGAAACTGGCCTTGGGTCGGCCCCTGCGTGTTAAGCTCGGGGTCGACCCGACCAGCTCGGATATCCACCTCGGGCATACCATTGTCCTGCGAAAGCTGCGTCAGTTTCAGGATCTCGGTCATCAGGCTGTTCTTATCATCGGCGATTTCACAGGAATGATCGGCGATCCGAGCGGCCGCTCCCTCGCCCGGCCCCATTTGTCCGCCGACGAAGTGCGGGCCAACGCCGAAACCTACCGCGAACAAGCCTTCAAGGTGTTGGACGGCGACCGGACCGAAATTGTTTTTAACGGCGACTGGTTTCGCCAAATGCGATACGAGGATGTCATACGCCTGAACAGCCGCGTCACCCTCCAGCAAATGTTGCAACGGGAGGACTTCAGCGAGCGCCTGCGTCAAAAACACCCGATTCACGCGCACGAACTCCAGTATCCCATCATGCAGGGGTGGGACTCCGTCATGGTGCGCGCGGATATCGAGCTGGGTGGGACCGATCAGCTCTTTAACATTCTGGTGGGCCGCGATTTTCAACGCGAGGAAGGCATGGCCCAGCAGGTCGTCTTTCTTCTCCCCATCCTGGAGGGATTGGAAGGCACCAACAAGATGAGCAAAAGCCTCGGCAACTTTGTTGGAGTAAACGAGCCGGCTCCCGCCATGTTCGGCAAGATCATGAGCATTTCCGACGAGTTAATGTCGCGCTACTACCCGATGCTGCTCCATCGCCCCATGGCTCCGGACGCGCATCCGCTCCAGGCGAAAAAGGAACTGGCGTTTGAAATTGTCCGGACCTACCACGACCAGGCCATGGCTGACAAAACCCTGGAGGATTGGAACATTCGTTTCAGCGAGAAGCGACTGGGAGACACGGAACTCCCGCCATTCGCGTCGCGCCCGGGCGACCTCCTTACCCTCGCCGTGGCCGCTTACCTGGAAGCCTTCCATCTCCAAAAGTCACGCGCCGAAGTCAGTCGCCTGATCAAGCAGGGAAGCATCCAGTTGGACGGAACTAAAGTGACCGATCCGCAGACTGCCCTTCCGCTGACCGCCGGACAGGTTCTCCGGCTGGACAAAACACACGCCGTCCGCATTTCGTAAGGCAACCGCAGAACCCAAGCTCGGACGCTCCGGGGACGGGTCCATATAAAACAAAAGCGCGCAGCCCGTTAAGACTGCGCGCTTTCGAAAATTTCCGTTCTTTAAGCTACGGCCGTTTCAAACATCGGCATCATCGGCAGCTCTTCCACATAAGGCGCCGCGATCCCTTCGAAGTGCGAACGAATGCTGCGCAGTTCCGACGTCACAAAAGCGTCCACAAAATGGAGACGTCGATCAAGCCAGGCGAAGAGCTTGTTCTTGATTTCATAATGGACCGCCAGCGTCACCTCAGTGCACTGCGGCCGGATCTCGGAGAATTCGACCAGCCCCATCAGATCGATGTTTCCGCCAACCGATTCAAAGGCGAATTCGTCGGGCGTCGGGCTGTCTACCGCCAGTAGAACGGTTCGCGCTTGGAAACCCAGCGGACCACGGAACGAAAAATCGACCGTTTTCGACGAAGTAACGGTCGCTTTAGTCACCATCAGGAACTGGCGCCGATACGATTGGATACTGCTCAGACGAGCTTTGCATTCTTCCAACGACTGACTCATGTGAAGCGTTTTTTGTAAGAGCATTTTTATGTGGGGTTGTTTGTACAGTTATCCTTTAGCAGTGGAGGTGCCACCCCCCTCTTCCCTAGGGACGCCGGCTTTCCTCCATTAGATTGTGTAATGTTTCGTTACACTTATGTCAATTTGGTGAACAATCTGAACTCTCCGTGGCCGTAAGCGTTGCTCGCCATTCCGGCGTCAAAAAGCCGTCTTTTTCCTTCAACCCTGCAAGAATCGGGACCCCGCATACTTGCTCCAGAATGTTTCGATTCGTCGCTTGGGCGATGTCATTGCGCCCATCGAATTCGTTCAGCACCACCCCCACGCAACGGAGTCCGCGACGAGCAATGCTTTCGAGAGTCAGGAGCGTATGATTCAGGCAGCCGAGTTTGTTTTGCGCCACCACCAACACCGGCAAATCGAAAGCCGCCGCCAGATCGCTCACGAAGAAATTCGATTGAATCGGGACTAACCAACCGCCCACGCCCTCCACTAAAACATTCTTCGCTCGTTGCTCCAGCACCGCGAAGGCCTTTAGCACCACCTCAAGATGGAAATCGAAATTTTCCACTTGGGCCGCCGCCAACGGCGCCAAAGGGGTCTGCAACCAGATAGGATTGATTTCGTCTATCGTTACGCCCTCTGAGCCTGCCGCCAGCAAAAGCTCGGCATCTCTCCGGTCGCCGCAGCAAATTGGCTTCATTCCGACGGCGCTCCGCCCCATCAGTCGCTCCAGTCGCAGGATCTGCGTCACCGTGTGCGTTTTTCCGACGCCGGTGTCGGTTCCGGTTACGAAAAGGCTCACACCTGTTTCAACCGCTCAGGCCGCACGGGCCCGCTCCATTTCCATGGCTCGGATCATTGAATGAAAAATCTTCAGCCCATCGGCGCTGCCCAGGCGATGGTCGGTCGCACGATCCGGGTGGGGCATTAACCCAAAAACATTCCGTTCCCGATTGCAGATGCCAGCGATGTTCTCGAACGATCCGTTTGGATTGGATTCCGGCGATGTTTGACCGCGCGCATCGGTGTAACGCAGGATGACCTGCCGATTTTTGTTCAGCTCAGCCAGGGTATCTACATCCGCGAAAAAACAGCCTTCCCCGTGGGCGATAGGCAAGCGGAGCAGCTCTCCTTCGGCGCAGCCATTCGTGAAAGGCGAGTCCATTATTTCCACTCTGGTCGTGACCAAATCGCAGACAAAGCGCAGAGAACGGTTCCGAACCAGCGCGCCGGGCAGCAGGCCCGCTTCACATAAAACCTGAAAGCCGTTGCACGTCCCCAGCACTAGCTTGCCAGCGCGGGCCTCTTCGATGACCGCCGCCATGATCGGCGAAAAGCGCGCGATCGCTCCGCAGCGCAGGTAATCGCCATAGGCAAAACCACCGGGCAGAACAATCGCATCGAAGGCGCGCAGGGACGTTTCCTTGTGCCAGACGTACTCGGCCTCCTGCCCCTCCAGGCCCTTGAGCGCGGCCAGGCAATCCTGATCGCAGTTTGAGCCGGGAAATTGGACGACGGCAAATTTCATCCTGGTCTAACTAGCCGGGGCGTAACGGGCTGCCCGTTTTTCCTCGTGGTAATCGTTCACCACCAGGCAGGCGTGGATGATTCCCGGCACCCACCCCAGCAAAGTCAGGAGAAGGCTGAGCAGAAAACTCCCCTTTCGGCCAGTCATGAGCACCGCCACCGGGGGCAACACGATGCAAAAGAAATAGCGCAATGCCTTCATCCTGCGTTTTTCGCCTTTTCCAGTTCGTAATCTTCGATCACCGGATTGGACAGGAGATCGCGGCATAACCCATGCAATCGTTCCTGCAAACCGGCCTCTTCTCCCTCCACCTCGATTTCCATAAACTTCCCGATCCGCACGCTCCGCACCTCCGGCATCCCGAGGTGCCTCATCGCGTCACGAACCGCCGCTCCCTGGGGATCGAGCACGGCTTCCTTTGGTTTCACGATCACGTTAACCTTCATCGTCCAATATTGATCAGCTTCGGCCCACAACAAGAGTAATTCCGCCAGACCGACCACGGGCCGCTTGCCTGCGGGCCGACTTTACGACGGGCCGCTCATGCGCGATGCTCGCGCGCAGATATGAAACTGACCATGGCGCGCCCGCGAATGGGCTGGCGCGTCCCAGCCGCGTGGTTAACCCTTTGCCTGGTCTGGAGCTCAACTTGGCTGGCCATAAAATTTGGCCTGCGCGATCTGCCGCCCATCTCTTATGCGGCCATCCGCTTCGTCATCGCGATTCTGGCGCTGCTCGCCGTTTCCCTGGGCAGAGTTTCACTTCTGCCCGTACGGCGGAGCGATTTTGCCGTGCTCGCCCTGACCGGCGTCCTCATGTTCACGCTCAATTACACGCTTCTTTTCTGGGGAGAATTATACGTCTCCTCCGGACTCGCCGCGGTGCTGCAGGCCACCATTCCCATCTCCGGCATGATCTTTGCCCATTGGATGTTGCCCGATGAACCCCGCTCCAGGCCCGCAAGCTGGTCGGAGCCCTCGTGGCCATGGTCGGGGTGGCCGTGATCTGCGCGCGCCTCCTCGATTTCAACGGTCTCATGTCGTTTTGGGCCGGGCTCGGCATTGTCATCGGGGCCGCCGGGGCCGCCTTTTCCAACGTCCTGCTGAAGGCCCGCGCCATCCGCCTCGCCCCCGCCATGCTGGCTGCGTGGCAAATGATCTTCGGCGTCATCCCCATGCTTCTGATCGGCTTCGTTGTGGAAGGAAATCCCCTGCGCTTTCATTGGACGGGCCTGTCCATCGTTTGCCTGCTTTATCTGGCCATCGTCGGCTCCGCTCTCACTTTTCTCCTGCTCTACTGGTTGATGCCGCGCATGAGCGTGACCAATCTCCAAACCATTTCGCTCATCACTCCGCCCGGAGCCGTCGCGCTTGGCTGGTTTTTCGGGGGCGAGAGTTTTTCTCTCTGGTCGCTGCTCGGGGCGCTTTTCGTGCTCGTCGGGGTCTGGATGATCTTTTGGAAACGCCCTCCCGCCGAGCGGACGCCCGCGCTTCAAACGTTCGCCTCGGTTCCTCCCGCCTAACGGTGGATCGAGCTCACCGAACTCGATCATATCGAAGGACGATGGCGCGGTGAAAACCTAGGCCGCCACGCGGCGTTTTTGCTTAACAAGGGATCCGCCCCGCGCGCGCGTTCCGTTCGAAGCGCGCTTTACTTTCACCGACTGGCTTCGATTCAGGCTTTCCTGCAACACCTTGACCAGGTCGACCACATTCGTGCTCGGATGTGGGGCGGATGGCTTCACCTCTACGTTTTTGTTTTTCGCCTTCTGCTCGATCATATCCATGACGGCAGTTCGATACTCGTCTCGATACTTTTCCGGTTCCCACGGCACCGTCATGCTATCGACCAGGGCCTGCGCCATCTTCAGCTCTTTTTCATTCAGGGCGGTAGTGGGACCGCGGCTCAATTCCTCCGCGCTCAGAATCTCGCTCGCAAAATGCATCAACTCTAAAATCAGGAACAAGCCATCTGCTTTCACCGCAGCCAGATGTTCCCGGTTGCTGATGACCACTTTTGCTACGCCGATTTTATCACTTCCACTCAGGGCCCTGTGCAAGAGCGCGTAAGCCTTTTCCCCGCCTTTCATCGGTTCCAGAAAATAGGGCTTGTAGAAAAACTTCGGATCCACCTGGTCGAGTTCGACAAAGTCTGTGATATCGATCGAGTGGGTCGACTCTATTTTCACCTTTTCAAAATCTTCTTCACTCAGGACGACGTAGCGTCCTTTCTCATACTCGAAGCCTTTTACAATCTCTTCGCCGCGGACTTCTTTCATATCCGCCTCAGCCACCTTCTTATACTTGATCGGGCTGAGATCGGTGCGGCGCAGCTGCCGGAAGCTGATTTTCTCCTCCCGCGTGGCCGGGTAAACGGCGATCGGAATATAAACCAATCCGAAGCTGATACTGCCTTTCCAGATGGGACGCATAAAAAGTGGGCGGGAAATCGATTTCTACCAACTGTGAATAAATGTCAATAACCTTCTTCAGTCCGAAGGCGTTCAGAAGCTTAACGAGCACGAACTATTCCCGCCTTTGGTGGATCGCGATCTCCGAGCGCGATGTTAAAGAGAGCGCACGCGCCGGCTTAACTCCGCACCTGAGTCACCCCCCATGGAGCGGCGTTCTCCCGACCGCCGAATATAATCATACAGCGCCTGAGCCATCTTCGTGTTTCAATCCGCGCCTGGTTCACTCACTCGGCCCGAGGGACCTGCGGGAAACCATGCGCCGAGTGCCAGAACCGCACAATATTCGTACCCGACGCGGGCGGCGGCGGCGGAATTCTGGCGGGCGATAAAGCGAACAATGCTTTCCAGATCAGCGCGGGCGGAGGGCACGATGATTACTTTCCAGCCCATTCGGCAATCTTCGATTTGACCTTCTCAATCGGGATGCCTTCGCCTCGGTCCAACTCAGCCAGTCCATCCTCCACGGCCTGCCGGAACTCCAACTCGTAGATGGCGTCAGCGAGCGTGGCATCCGGCGGCAGTTTTTCCGCCACTTCCCTGAGGATTTCTTTCGTGCTCATAATTAATTAGAACCCAGTCCCTCCGCGAAATCCAACTCGTTAAAGGAGCCGCTTCCAAGGTGGATCGAGCTCTCCGTAGCTCGATAACAAAAAGCGTCGCCGCGCAACATCCACCAACCCGCTCAGACATCACAACCCGCTGCCGACAAACCGCCGACGGAAATCTTCTGGCTCGGACAGCATTTGTCCCACATGATCGACGAAGCTTTTGTAAGAAATGACAGAGTCGAGTTTTACCACCTTCTTTAGTACAGCGACGAAAATCGTTAGCGGCCCCTTTGACTACCAATGCCGGCTCGCCCAAGACTCAGACTGCAACTCCCGCCTAATTGATATTCCCACCGGCTGCGGCAAAACGGCCGCCGTCGTCCTTGCGTGGATCTGGAATCGCGTCCAGAAGAAACGCGCCGCTTGGCCGCGTCGTCTCGTCTATTGCCTGCCGATGCGCACCCTCGTCGAGCAGACGCGGGAGGACGTGCGGAAATGGCTCGAAAATCTCGGGGACTTGGAGTGGAAACCCGGCACGCCGCACGACGGCAAAGTTGGCCTGCACATTCTCATGGGTGGCGAGGAGAAGACTGATTGGGATCTCTATCCCGAGTACGATGCCATTCTCATCGGGACGCAAGACATGCTTCTTTCCCGCGCGCTGAACCGCGGCTACGGCATGAGCCGCTATCGCTGGCCGATGCAATTCGGCCTTCTCAACAGCGACTGCCTCTGGGTGCTCGATGAGACGCAATTGATGGGAGTCGGCGTCGAAACCAGCGCGCAACTCGATGGCTTCCGGGCCTCGTCGACGCTTGCTCAATGCCCGACTTGGTGGATGAGCGCGACGCTTGACCGTGCTCAACTGGCGACCGTTGACCACCAGGAACCCGAAAAGGGCTGGCCGACGATTTCTCTCAGAGAAAGCGACCGAGCCACCCGCGCAGTCAGTGACCGCATTGGAGCAGTGAAAACCCTCACGACCGCGCCGCTCGGATTGAATGCGGAGACCAAGAAAGATTACGCGAAGCAAGTCGCAGCGCTGGTCAAGGAACGTCACCAGGACGGTTCACTAACGCTGGTCATCGTGAACCGCGTCGCTCGCGCCCAAGGGATTTATGCGGAGCTGTTGAAAACGAAAATCCCGAAAGAGCGGCTCGCGCTTATCCACTCGCGTTTCCGTCCGGCGGATCGCGAGCGGCATCAGGCGCTGCTCACCGCCAGCGGCGACCGCATCATCATCGCCACCCAAGCCGTGGAAGCTGGCGTGGACATCTCTGCGCGCCTGCTCATCACCGAACTCGCGCCGTGGGCTTCGCTCGTGCAGCGCTTCGGCAGATGCAACCGAGCGGGGGAGTTTGTCACTGGTGCCGAGGTCGTGTGGATCGCCGTGGATACGGCGTCCGATGATCTCGCTTTGCCCTACACAGCCGAGGAACTGATGACCGCTCGCGACGGGCTGCGACAAGCTGGTGCCGATGTCGGCCCGGCGGCGCTCGAAAAAGTCAGCGTTTCCATTCCTCGCGTGGTCCGCCCGGTCTTGCGCCGCAAAGACCTGCTCGATCTTTTTGACACCACGCCCGACCTCTGCGGGAACGATCTCGACGTCTCCCGTTACATCCGCGACGGCGACGAAACGGACGTGCAGGTTTTCTGGCGCGTCGTGCCCGACGATGGGCCGGCGGACGATACGACCGCTCCCGCGCGACGTGAGTTGTGCCGGGTTTCGCTCGCGGAATTCGGGAAATTTCTCGGCACGAAAAAGCCGAAGGCATTCGTCTGGAATGCACTGGAGGATCGCTGGCAGGAAGCCAAACGTCCGCGTCCCGGCGGGCTCTATCTCGTCGCGGCGGGAAGCGGCGGCTACTCCGAGGAGCTTGGCTGGACGCGCGATGCGGACCATAAGCCGACGCCGCTCCCGGAAGAGACGACGAAAGCGCGTGAAGGAATGTCCGGCGATCCCACTACTTTCGTGGGAAGTTGGCTCAGTTTGCGGCAGCACAGTTCGGAAGTCGTCGCGGCCACGCAGGCTTTGATGTCCCGCCTATCGCTCACGCCTAAGGAAATCACGGCTCTCGAAACCGCCGCTCTCTGGCACGACGTCGGTAAAGCGCACGACTATTTCCAGCGCTGGATGACGCTCGGCACCACCGATCGCGCCGGGGAGATTTGGGCGAAGTCAGATCACAACCGCAAGCCGCCACGCGACCGACGCGGCTTCCGCCACGAACTCGCCTCCGCCCTGGCCTGGCTCATCGCCGCACCCGCCGACGCCACTGAGCGCGATCTCGTCGCCTACCTCATCGCTACCCATCATGGAAAAGTGCGCCTCTCCATCCGCGCCCTGCCGAATGAACCAGCGCCGGACGGAGCCCCCGACCGCCTGCACGCCCGCGGCATCTGGGACGGCGAAGAACTCCCCGCCTCCGGTCTCCCCGGCACCGCGACAGGCCTGGTCACCCTCGATCTCAGCTTCATGAAAATGGGAGACGGCCCGCATGGCGCCTCATGGCTCGCACGCACCATCGCCCTGCGCGACCGCCTCGGTCCTTTCCGCCTCGCCTACCTCGAAACACTGCTCCGCGTCGCCGACATGCGCGCGTCTGCTCTCGCCAACACAAACGCCTAAGCCGATGTCCACTCTCAAACTCAACGGCTGCGCGCCAGTGCCCATCGCACATTACCTCAAGGCGCTCGGCATCCTCCGGCTAGTGGCTGAGCAGCGCGACAACCGCGCGCTCGGTAGCTGGAAAGGAAACACTTTCGAGCTGGCTTCGACGCTCGACCGGGAAGCACTCCTCAAATTCTTCCTCGAAGATTACCAGCCGACGCCAATCATCGCGCCTTGGAATGGAGCGAGCGGTTTCTATTTCCGCGAAGAGAAGTCGAAGGAAAAGGACGCTACGGGGAAGCAGATCAAGACAGGAATCCGCAACCAAGGAACAGCGGCAACGGCCATCGTTGCGAAGTTCCTTGCGGCTCGCGCCAATCGGTTGAGTGGCTTTGTCGCAGTGATCTCGTCAGCCAAAGACATCCTCGAAAGATTGAAGCTCACTGCGTCACCGAAAGAGGAAGAAAAGGCAGAGCTGCTAAGCATCCTTCGTAATCAACTCCCCGAGCGATATGTCGAAGTTCTCGATGCGGCCTTTGTCCTTCTTAAGGATGGGGCCAAGCCTCCACCCCTTCTTGGGACGGGTCTGAACGACGGGGCATTGGATTTCAGCAGCAACTTCATGCAGCGGCTGACTGACTTGTTTGATGTCGATACCGGACTTCCCTCAGCGCAATGCCGAGCTTGGCTGGAGGGTGCTATGTTTGATGTCCCGATCACAGGTTTGAGCAGCAGCGCGATTGGCCAATTTCATCCTGGGGCGGGCGGCGGTGCCAACTCCACGACTGGCTTCGATGCAAAGCCTGCAATGAATCCTTGGGATTTCATTCTTATGCTCGAAGGCGCGATCCTCTTCGCAGGCGCGGCGGTGAAGCGGCTCGAAACCGCTGACATGGGGCAACTCGTATATCCCTTCTGTGTCCGGCAGGCGGGCGTTGGCTACGGGAGCGCGGCGCTCTCCGATGAAAGCAATTCCCGGTGTGAAATGTGGCTCCCGCTTTGGGAGCAGCCTGCGGCGTTGATGGAACTCAAGGCACTGCTGAGTGAGGGGCGTGCGCAAGTCGCCGGGCGGTCGGCACGCAATGGCGTGGATTTTGCTCGCGCGGTCGCGACGCTCGGTGTGGATCGAGGAATCGCCGCGTTTCAGCGTTATGGGTTTCAGGTTCGCAACGGGCTCGCATACTTCGCCACGCCTCTGGAGCGTGTCGTCGTGCGGCGAAATCAACTCGCTTCTCAACTGCTCGCGCCGCTGGACGACTGGCTGAACAAATTCCGTGGGAAGGCACTGGCCGACGGGGCGCCCTCGTCCGTGCAGCGCGCCGCGCGGGCCTTGGAAGCGGCGATCATTTCGTTCTGCAAATCGGCGGAACCACCGCGTGTGCAGGAGCTGCTCATCGCCCTCGGTGGATGCGAAGCCGCTCTCGCCGGGAGCTGGAAGTGGACGCGCGAGGCGTTTCTCTCGCCAGTGCCACTGCTCGCTCCGCAATGGATGCGTGAAGCGAACACGGGCACTGCGGAGTTCCGGCTTGCGGCGGCACTGGCTAGTGTCACCGCGTTTCATGGAAATAAAGCGTTCCCTTTGCGCTGCCATCTGGAGCCCGTTTATCCGGCAGGTGGGCGGGAGAAGCGGTGGTTTTCGTGGACGGAGATGATCGAAACCAACGTCGTCTGGCGCGAGGGCGATCCTGCCGATGTGCTCAACGCCATCCTCGCACGCCGACTCCTGCTCGCGGGGAAAAGCGGCGCGGAAGCTTACTCCGACTCGTCGGTGATCCCCGCACGTCCAGCGGACATCGCCGCCTTCATCGAAGGCCGCACCGATGACCGCCTCCTCACCCGACTGCTCTGGGGCATGGTCTTGATCGATTTCGGCGGCGACTACTCGGCGGATTTGAGGATCGGTTATCCATCCGAGCGCCGCGATCCGCCCGCGCTCTACGCGCTGCTCAAGCTCTGCTTTTGCCGTCACGAATTGCGCGGCACTCACGTTCCGCTTGTCCCGGCGATTCATAAGCGGGCGCGGGCGGGCGATGGCCTTGGCGCTTCGATGCTCGCCGCCCGGCGGCTCCGCGCATCGGGACTTGCACCAGCCATTGATCGCATTCCCACCCGCGGCGCTTCCGTCGCACGCACGGCGGCGGCGCTCCTTTTTCCTCTCAATGAGAACGATCTCGGCGAAATCGCCGGGCGCGTCCTCCGCACCACCGAACCCGAAACCCAACCAGCAACAGCCACACTATGAACCTCGCACCACTCGCCAACGAATCGCGCCTCCTCGTCGAGGCCAAGCTCAAGCCTATCCAGGGCAGCCGCTTTCAACCGACCGGCTTCCCCGACCTCGGGCCTGCCACTTACACGCTGCCCGATGGCACACCGATGCTCCTCGTCGAATCCGCGCAGAGCATGGCGAACCGGTTGGAAAAC
>JBBRQE010000018.1:0-29634 GCA_038226905.1 Chthoniobacterales bacterium
GGGTTTCCCCATACGGTCCTGAGCCGTACGCGTCTGCCAATTCCGCCACGTGAGCGAAGCGACCGATAAAGTGCGCCGCTGTCTCCGCCGCGCAACCGGAAACGGCATGCGGCGCTAGCCGCGCCGGCGTTTCTTCGCCCTTGCTTCCAAGGCCTGCGCTTTCCGGCCCTTGCCCAGCGATCGCAGAAGGTCCGCATAATTCGATGCCACTATCTCGTAGTCTTCCGGCGGCGTCTCCGGCGAGTCCTCCCAGCTTTTCAAGGAAGCCTGGTAAAGATCGGCCGCGCGCGCGTAATCCCCGCGCGAATGATAAACCACCGCCAGATTACATTTGGATTGGGCAATATCCGGGTGGGTCGGGGGATGCACTTTCTCGCGGATGCCCAAGGCACGGAGGTGCGTCTTTTCCGCTTCGGTAAAGCGCCGTTCGTTCGTATAGAAAACTCCAAGGTTATTGAGTACGGAAGCCACGTCCGCGTGCTCGGGTCCGAGCTGCTTTTCGTAAATCTGAAGAGCGTGCAGGTAATAAGGCTCCGCCGCTTTTTGCCGGCCCGACTTCCGAAAGATCAAAGCGATGTTGTTTAGCATCGTTCCGAGATCCGAGTGCGGCAGATCTTCCAGATGCGTTCCCGCCGCGATGGCCTTCTCGTAATAACGGATCGCCTCTTCAGGTTGTCCGAGGTTGTCGCAGAGGAAAGCCAATCGACGGCCCGACCGGTAAAGGGCCTTTTGATCGGGTGGCGCGGCCGCCTCCAGGACGGCGTGGGCCTTGAGAAGATAAGGTTTGGCCGCACTGCGGTCGCCGCTTTGATCAAGAAGTTGCCCCAGTTTTTCGAAACTCAACGCGAGGGACGCTTCGTTATTTATAAAAGCCCGCTTGGCCAGGTCCAGGGCTGTTTCGGCTACGCGAATCGCCTCCGGCCAGCGTTGGCCCGCCCGCAAAGTATCAAGCTTGTCGTTGAGAATGCCCCACAACCTTTCCTCGCCTGTCATGAAGCTTTACCAACCCTCGCTCAGCTGGCTCACCAACCGCGTGGCCAACTCCTGGGTGGCGAGCGGCAGGGCCTGCCGCTCATCGGTAACCACATCCGTTCCCACGAAAAAACTGGTGCTGCCGACCGCTTCACCGACAGGTCCGAGCGCCTGCCCGTCACGCCCAACCAGGCGGTAACTGACGCGCATGGAAAGATTGAATTCGGTGGTAGCCAAAACGTTTCCCCGCAGCGAACGAGCGGGCGATCGACTGATGCGGGTGATCTCCGCTTTCAGGATCGCGTCGGCCTGCCCCTCGTTGACAATCCGGTAGGTGCCATCCTGCTGGACTTGTTTTATCACCGTGTCGGTGACGAGCGCTTCGATGCGCGGGATCAACGTACTATTCTTGAACGTCGGCACGGCAATCGACTGAATGCCATGCAAATAATACGGCTTTACCGGCCCGATGTGATAACCGAGACAACCGCTCAGGCAAAGGCCAAGGATGGCCGCGAGAATTTTTTTCACGGAACCGGTGAAGCGGAAGCGTCGGACGACGGAGGCTGGACGCTCGCTCCCTCTCCCAGTCCCTCCGAAGGCGCGGGCGCTGTGGTATTTTCCGGCATGAGGGAAGCCGGCGGGGGAAGAGATGTATCCGTCTCCGCCGGTGGCAATGGTGCGGAATCATTCGCTGAGCCCCGTGGGCCCGATTCGCCCCTGCCCGGTTGCGAAGATGTCGTCTTGGCTTGCGCTTTCTTTTTGGCGGCTTCCGCCTCAGCCACGGCAAAGGCGGGCTTGAGCGCCGTTTCGCCCAGCTTCTTGGTTAGTTGATCCAGACGCTCTTTTGCCTTTTGGCTTTCATGCGAGCCGGGTTGCTGTCGAATGACTTCATTATAGTAGATGACCGCGGCCCGGTAATATTTCTGCCTGTCGTAATACTTGGCGATGTCGAGAGAACTACTCGTCTGTTTGTGATCCAGCAGAACGAGATCAGCCCGCGCCTGGGCTGCCTTTTCACTGTTGGGATAGCGGTAAAGGAAATCCTGGAAAGCGGTCCGGGCCTTGGTCGAGGCCGACAAATCTTTTGTCCCTTCGCGCGCAGCCGCGAACCAGATGTAGCCAATCTGGTATTGCGCATCTGGTGCTACAGGGGAATTAGGAAACTTTTCCACCACCGCCAGATAAGCCGCCAGCGCCGCCTCGGTCGCTCCCTCCTTTTCGCGGGCTCGGCCGATATCAAACTGCGCGCGCGCCGTGTACTTACCGTAGGGCGCCGTCCGGATAACCGCAGCGAAAATCCCCACGGCCTTGTCGAAGGCATTCGCCACGGAAATACCCATCAGCTTGATCTTTTTCCCGTTGAGATACATTTCCCCAATTCGGAACTGCGCCTCAATGGCCTCATTGAAATGGGGACTGCTCTGATATTTTTAGACGACAAAGCTATAGGCGTCGGCGGCCACCAGGTAATCGTGCGTTTGCTCGAGCAGTTCAGCCCTGCGAAAACCGGCGCCAGGGGCCAAAGCATCCTTGGGATATTTTCGTACAATGGCGCGGTAAGCGCCGATCGCGCGCTTCAGATTACCCTTTTTTTCCGCTGCCTGAGCAGTCTGAAACAGCTCTTGCGCATTCCCGTTTATTTCTTCTTCTCCCGGCGCCACATACTTGGCTTTCTCACCCGGTTTAAAGATAACGGACCCGTCGGCCATCGCGACAAACGCGATCGTCACAAGAACAATGCAAAAAAATCTGGGGAATAGGCTTGCCATGGGGTCCGGCAGGGTAGTTGCGTAAAGGATTCCGTCAAGTTTAGCCACCCTCTGACCAAGGCAATTCCTCCCGCTCATGCTCCGCCGCGCCGCTCTGCTTTTGTCGCCCCAGAAACACAGGTTTTCCCGCTTTTGAACCTGACGGATCAGCAGAAAATCCGGATCGGCGCGTGTGCCTGGACCTTCCCCGATTGGCGGGGGTCCTTCTATCCCGCCGATCTGCCGCCATCGCGCTGGCTCGAATTTTACGCACGTTATTTCAGGGCCGTGGAGATCGATTCCACTTTTTATGGAGCGCCTGCCGAAGAGACCACCCTGCGCTGGATGGAGATGACGCCGTCCAGCTTCCGCTTCGCCTGCAAGTTGCCCCGCGAAATCACGCACGCCTGCAAGCTGCATGATTGCTCGGCCCAGCTCACCGCATTCCTCCGCGCGGTCGAGCCGCTGGCCGCAAAATTGCACGTCGTCCTCATTCAACTGCCGCCCTCTTTCACTCCCCGGGATGGCCGAACTATTCTCCGAAACTTCCTCAAACAATTGCCGGGCGATTTTCGCTTTGCCATCGAATTTCGCCACCCCGGATGGCACCGCCCCAATATCATTCGCCTGCTCGAGACCCATCGGATCTGCTGGGTCTGGGCCGATACCAGCCCTCTGAACGAAAGAAACCTCGCACCTTTCGAGTTTCTCCCGCAGACCACTGATTTTCTTTACGTGCGTCTCCTCGGCGATTACGCCACCAAATACGATTCGGAGGGAAAGCATTTGCACCCATACGGAAAACTCCTCTGGAAACGGGAAGCCGCCCTGGAGAGT
Source organism: Chthoniobacterales bacterium (assembly GCA_038226905.1). GTDB lineage: Bacteria > Verrucomicrobiota > Verrucomicrobiia > Chthoniobacterales > UBA10450 > JBBRDU01. Next base: position 3,561 of record JBBRQE010000018.1, read on the forward strand.
TGGTCCGTAAAAATAGAACGGCACCTTTCTGAAGTGCGAAACGTGTGGGCCGTAACCGGCAACCACTACGAGGGATTCGCGCCGGAGACGGCCCAACGATTGGCCCAGCGTCTCGGCTTTGAACTCCTTCTGCCGGCGGAAGTGGAACAGAAGGCGTCCGCCCAGGACCGATCGCAGATGGATCTGTTCGAAGCGGGCGGCGAATAGCTTCTCGACCTAACGAATCTGATCGGCCCCAAAATAGGACTGCAATTTTTCGGGAATGGCGACCGATCCGTCCGGTTGCTGATAGCTTTCGATTAACGAGGCGAAGAGGCGGGGCAGGGCCAGACCCGACCCATTAATAGTGTGCACAAAACGATTCTTCCCTTCTCCATCCTTGTATCGAAGATTCATGCGGCGCGCCTGGAATTCCTCGAAATTCGAGCAGCTCGACACCTCCAGATAGCTGTCCTGTCCCGCGGACCAAACTTCCAGGTCGCAGGTCCGGGCGGAGCCGAAACCAAGGTCGCCCGTGCAAAGTTCCAGCACCCGGTAGTGCAAACCGAGCAGCTGCAAAACACGCTCTGCGTCTCCCATTAATCCTTCCCACTCCGACCAGGAGGTTTCGGTCGTGGTCAGCTTGACCAACTCCACCTTGTCGAACTGGTGCACGCGAATGATGCCGCGCGTTTCGCGCCCGGCCGATCCTGCCTCCCTCCGGAAACAGGGTGTGTAGGCCGCAAACTTTTTCGGAAGATCGCCCGCTGCCAGAATTTCTTCCCGATGAAAATTCGTGACCGGCACTTCGGCGGTCGGCGCAAGGAACATGGAGTTCCCTTCCAAATTGTACATATCGTCCTCGAACTTCGGCAACTGCGTGGTGCCGATCATGCAATCGCGCCGCACCAGGAAGGGCGGGCTCATCTCCAGGTAACCGTGTTCCTGCGTATGCAGGTCGAGCATGAAATTAATGAGGGCGCGTTCGAGCCGGGCGCCCCTCCCGGTGAAGGCGATGAACCCGCTGCCGCTCAGCTTGGCCGCTCGTTCCAGATCGAAAAGGTTTAAGGCTTCTCCGATCGCCACATGGTCGAGAACCTGGCCCGTCAGGGAGGGTTTCTCTCCCCAACTTCGCACCACCCGGTTGGCTGTGGCGTCCTGGCCGATGGGCACGGCTTCATGCGGCAGATTGGGAATCTGCAGAAGCAGATCCCGCTGCCGCTCGTCCAACTTGCCTGCCTCCTCCGTGAGATTCGTGATCTGATCTCCGATCTGGCGCACCTCGGCCTCCAAATCCTGTGTCGCTTCACCGCGGCCACGCTTCCCGCCGATGTCTTTGCTCAGTCGCTTCCGGTCCGCGTTCAACTGCTGCAAGGCCGTTTCCGCCTTCCGCCGCTCCCCATCCACTCGCAAGACGTCATCGATCTTCGACTCGTCGCCCCCGCCGCGGGTGGCCAGGCGACTCTTCACGAAATCCGGTTTATCGCGGATGAGGCGGATATCGAGCATGGCGCAAAGTGTAGAATGCACCGCGCATGGCGGCAAATCGTTGTCGTCCACCGCCTGGCCGCGCCATCGGACAAGGCCCCGGTCAAAACCGCGTGACAACAAACCTGACGCCATGATACTTCCGCATGGAGCAACTGAAGCTACTCGGAGTTGCCTTGGGACTCGCCTCGCTCGCGGGGGTCAATCTCTATCTCACCGTTTTTGTCACGGGGCTCTCCATCCATTATCAATGGGTTTCGCTCGGCCCTAACTACCAGTCGCTCGAGGTCCTGGGCCATCCCGCCGTCATCGTGATTGCTGGAATCCTGTACGGCCTCGAGTTTCTGGCGGACAAAATTCCCTGGGTCGATACCGCATGGGATGCGGTGCACACGGTCATCCGACCCATCGGCGGGGCCTTGCTCGCCATTCAAGTCCTCGGGCATCCCAGCCCGGCATTTACCGTGGTGGTGGCGTTGCTCGCGGGTGGAACGAGCCTGATTACGCACGCCGCTAAATCCACCACGCGCCTCGTCAGCAATACCTCCCCTGAACCGTTCTCGAACATTGCCTTAAGCGTGGGGGAGGATGTCGCCGTGGTCGGAGGACTCGCTCTCATTCACTACAACCCCCTGCTCGCTCTCGCTGTCTTTGCGGCCATGATCGCCGCTTTTATTTATTTCGCGTCCAGAATTTTTCGCGCCATGAAGGCAAAAGTCTGGTTGGTCCTCAAAAAACTAAACGGGCCCGCCAGTCCCAGCGCAAACGCCGGTCTTCCCGAAACGCTGCCGCCCAAATATGCCCCGGTCTTCCAACGCGAAAATGTTCTCAAGGAAACGATCGCCTGGGCTGTTCCCTGCCTCAGTGTCCGAAGCCGTCGCATCCCGGGAAACCTCTTCGGCGCACTCGTCGCCACGCGCGAGCAACCGCGCAACATTACCTTCGTCGCGCGCAAAAACGGGCGGCCTTTCGCCCAACCGATCGAGCTGGATGGTTGCATCCTGGCGCACGAACCGAAGTTTCTCTCCGAAAATCTTATCATCCTTCCGGCCGCCGGCAAAGGCGCCAAATACTCGTTTCTCTTCGCGCGACCGCAGGCCGCCCTGGTCGAAGAAGTGATGCATGACCTTCGCCTGCGCATCAGCGCGCCAATCTGGCCGCTCGACCCTGCCCACGCGGAAACGCCCATCGAGGCGGTGGTGGAACCGTAGCTCGAAGGCGTGTCGGATTACGCCATTCTGCTGTAGCCACGGCCCTCTGCTGCCGTGTCGGGGGACGCCTCAACAGAGCGAAGCGACCATAGAGCAAGCGTCCGGAGCCACCCGCCGTGACGGAACAGCTTGGCCTGCTCTTCTCGTTACGCTACAAATTTTGCGCATGCCATCGGTCGCCGACTACGCCGTCATGCGCGAATCCGCCCGCGTGCGGGAACGCGCGTTGTTTCCGCTTCAGCGCAGTCCGACCGAACTGGAAATCCAGGCGCGCTGGTTCGCCGGCGAGTTCGGAGCAAACTTCATCTCCACCACGGGCGATAAGGTCGAGATAGTGCAGCCCGGCACCTGGAATCGCGAGGCCGGGCCGGATTTTCGTGACGCCGCCGTCCGCCTCAACGGCCGGAAGACCGTGGTCGGCTCCATCGAAATCGATCTGACTGACCGGAGTTGGGAATCGCATGGACACGCAACCAATCCGGCTTTCGACAACACCGTTCTGCATGTCTTTGTCGATCAAGGCGAACGCACGTTCTTCACGCGCACCATTTCCAACCGGAATGTGCCCCAGGTTCGTCTCGATCTCTCGACCCTGACTGAGAAATTTAGTCTTAACATTCCGCTCGCTCGTTCCGGCCGATGCCAGGGCCCTTTGAATGGACTGCCGGACGAACAAGTCCACGCCATCCTTAGGGGCGCCGCTCAATTTCGGCTCCGCCAAAAAGCCGGTCGTCTGCGCGGAACGATCGACCGCCACGGACGCGACGAAGCTCTTTTCCAAGAGATCGCGTCCGCTCTGGGTTACAAAGAGAACAAGTTGCCCTTTACACTTCTGGCGCAACGCCTGTCCTTGAAATTCCTGCGCCACCACACGCTGGAGGCGGAAGCGCTTTTGTTTGGATTAGCGGGATTCCTTGAAACACCAGACCTCGCCCCCTACGAAATAACCACGCGAACTTATGTGAGGGGTTTGTGGGATAAATGGTGGCCCCACCGCGACGAGATGCATCGGCTGGTGCTCCTCCGGAATACCTGGCGGATGAGCGGGACACGTCCGCTCAATCATCCCCATCGACGATTGGCTGCGCTCGCTTTGCTGGCCTGTCATTGGACTAAACTACGACGCGCGGCGGAAACTCCGGGTGCCGCGCCCGTTCACAAGTTTCTGGCCGCACTCGATCATCCCTTCTGGCGGCTGCATTACACCCTCACGTCGGACCCGGCCACTCGCCCGATGGCCTTGCTGGGGGACTCCCGGGTGAGCGATATTTTGGCCAATGTCTTCTTTCCACTCTGGTCTCTGCAAACCGAATCCATCTGGCCCGAGTTCATGCAGCTGGCAGCTCCGCTGAGCAATCGACGAGTCGAAACCGCCGCGACGCGCCTGTTCGGCTCGGACGCACGGCGCCGCCAGTTTCTCAAAACTGTGGCCCACCAGCAGGGCCTCCTGCAGATCTACGAGGACTTCTGTCTGCAGGATGATTCCGATTGCGCCCTTTGCCCTTTTCCAGAGCAGATGGCAAAATGGTCGTAATGTAATGTCCGTCCCCGCCCAGCGAGAATGCTTGAAGTCGGGGGGCGGACGCTTTTACTCTTCAAGCCCCGCCAATCCTGCAACACTGAAACAATGAACCGAGTTCCCCGCCGCCCCCACGCCTTTACCCTCATCGAGATGCTCGTCGTCATCTCGATCATCATCATCCTGATGGGCCTGCTCTTCCCCGCTTTTAAAGGCGTGCAGGATCAGGCTAAACGAACCCAGGCCAAGAATGACCTCACGCAAATTGCCACCGCCGTCAGTGGCTTCTACACGGAGTACGGCAGATATCCTTTAACCCCGTCGCCGGCCGCCGATACCACCTACGGGGGCGCCACCGTTAACGGTAGTCTTTTCAATGTCCTTCGTAATATCTCGGCTGCGACGGAGAATCCGCGGGGAATCATTTTCATGAGCCCGCCGGATGCCAAAGATCAGTCGAAACCTCGAAACGGGATCAAAACCACGACCGGCGAGTATTTCGATCCATGGGGTGTGGCGTATAACGTGAAAGTCGATACGGACTACGACAATTACGTGGACAACCCCTATAGCTCTAATGCGGGCACTACTAAGAACCCGGTGAGCGGCAATTTGGCCATACAGGCCGGAATCATCGCGTGGTCGCTTGGGAAAGATGGAGCCGGCGGCTCGGGTGACAAGGCTGCCGGGCAGGCGGCGGACGACGTTCTCTCGTGGCAGTAGGACCCGGCACTTGCAAATTTGGGGTAGGCCAGCCAAAATCGAAATCTCTTTTGCGGGTGTAGTTCAATGGTAGAACGCCAGCTTCCCAAGCTGGACACGGGGGTTCGATTCCCCTCACCCGCTCACTCTGACGCTGAGCGGATTGCCTTATTTGTGAGATCAAAGGCCGCTTTCACCCTGGTCGAAATGCTGGTCGTCATCTCGATCATCGCAGTTCTGGCCGCTTTGATTTTTCCGGCCCTCAGCGGGATGAAAGGGCGGGCGAACAGTGTCACTTGTTCGAACCATCTTCGTCAGATCTTTCTCGCCTTTCAGGCCTACGCAACGGAACACGACGGAGTGTTGCCGCAACGTCTCTCCGACAATGACTTCGGCTATGACGAGGCTCTCCTCCGGTACACCGGCGGGAATACCAAAATTTTCCTCTGTCCTAGTCAGAAGAAAACCGATTACCCGCATGAGCCCGGCTACGGAATGAATTGGTATTATGACAATCAACCGCTCAGCCGGGTCGACTTGCCTGCCCTAACTATTTTCGTCGCGGAAACTTTGGGCAGCAGTGGAGACGGTTCCCATCGGGCGGATCGCGACGGCATCGATCCGGGGCAATTGGACCCGGAGCGTCACCAGCGAAAGGCCAACTATTTATTCTTCGACGGCCATGCCGCCACCCTGGCCTACGCTGAGACGCGCCGTGAGGTTACGAAGGAAGCGGTAACCAACAATCCCGTCGATATGTGGGGAAAAGACTGGGGCGATCATGATGAGAAATCCGTTCGGTGAGTTTGTGCGCGCGATTCTTAATGCGCAAAAAATCGGCAGCACCACGTTGGCAGTCGACCGTGAATGGCTAGATGGCGGCAAAGGCAAACTGCAAGTCGTCGATCAGGTCGCGCACATCCCCCACTCCCACCGATAGCCTAACGAGCGAATCGGTCACCCCCAGGGCCTCTCGTTGCTCTTTGGGAACGGATGCATGCGTCATGAGGGCCGGGTGGTTAATCAGGCTCTCCACTCCGCCCAGGCTCTCCGCCAGGGCGAACAGGTGCGTGTTTTCGAGAAAGCGGCGCGTCCCCGCCAGATCGGTGGCCAGCACGATTGTCACCATGCCGCCGAAACCGCGCATCTGAATGCGGGCCAGGTCATGCTGCGGATGCGATTTCAGCCCGGGATAGCTGACTGATTTCACGCCCGGCTGTTCCTCCAGCCAGCGCGCAATTTCCAAAGCGTTGGCGCAGTGTCTTTCCATGCGAAGCGCCAGCGTTTTCAAGCTGCGCAGAGCCAGGAAACTATCAAAAGGTCCGGCAATGGCTCCGACCGAATTCTGCAAAAAAGCCATTTGATCGGCCAATTCATTATTTTCCCCGACGACCGCGACGCCTCCCACCATATCGGAGTGCCCGTTCAAATACTTTGTGGCCGAGTGAATCACCATGTCGAATCCGAACTCGATCGGTCGCTGTATCCAGGGACTGGCAAACGTATTGTCGGAGACGGAAATGATGTTTTTCTCGCGCGCCACCTTCGCAATAGCCTCGAGATCGATCAGCTTAAGCAATGGATTACTGGGCGTTTCCACCCAGACCATGCGCGTGTTTTTCTTGATGTTGCGCGCGAAGGCCGTGGCATCGGTCAGATCAACAAAAGTAAAATCGAGGTTGGCTGAGCGGCGGCGAACCCGCTCAAACAGGCGAAAAGTTCCTCCATAAAGATCATCGCTCACTACCACGTGCGATCCGCTGTCGAGAACTTCCAGCGCGGTCGACATGGCGGCCAGGCCGGAAGCGAAGGCCCAGCCGCGCGAGCCGCTTTCCAAATCGGCGATGCAACGTTCGTAGGCCAGACGCGTCGGATTGATGGAACGGGCGTAGTCGTAGCCCTTATGCTTGCCCGGACTTTCCTGCACATAGGTCGAGGTCGCGTAAATCGGCGTCATGATGGCGCCAGTGGAAGGATCGGGCTCCTGGCCAGCGTGGATCGCGCGTGTGGCAAATTCGTGCTGTCTCTTCATAAATATTAGCGAGTCTTCAATTTAGGCAGGAATTCCGCGCATCCAACCTTGATGAAGGCCTGAGACGGGATCGGGGAGCCGGGGAAAAATCCATCCGACAAGGGCTTTTCAGACAGGTTAATGCCCATTCGCGAGACCCTCTGAATCCGGTAAATCCTGATAATCCTGTCCAGTTCTTCTTCGGCCTAACTATACTCGCGACTGGGCGGCACCGACGACCTCGGCATGTTCAAACGCAAATAGGAGAGCAGATCCGTGCGCGTAATTAGTCCGAGAAACTTGTCTTCCTCCATCACGATGGCGACGCGTCCCCGATCAAAAACCTCGAGCAGCTTGCTGATCGTGGCGGAGGGCGGGAGCGTTTCCAGGCGATCGGTCATGGCATTTCTCACCACATCGTTAAAGTGCGTCGAATCGCCGTGCACCTTCACGAGCACGTCGGATTCATCCAGAATTCCGAGCGGCTTGCCGAGGGTGTCCACCACCGGGACCTGCGAAACATCGGCCGCGCGCATTCGTTTGAAGGCCGTCAGTAAGGTGTCGTCCGGACCCACCGAAATCACTTCACCCGCTTCGTAGCGGTGCGAAATAAGATCGTTCAAATTCCCTTGCGGAGGCCGATGGATGAACCCCTGCTCCGCCATCCAGAAATTGTTAAACATCTTGGACAGATATTTATTCCCACTGTCTGCCACAAAGGTGACAACCCGCTTGCGCGTAGTCTGCTGCCGGCAATAACGCAGAGCCGCCGCCAGCAGGGTGCCCGTGGAGGAGCCGCCCAAAATTCCTTCCTGCCGCAAAAGGTCGCGCGCCGTCGCGAAACTTTCTTCGTCATCAATCTCGAACGCGTCGGTGACGAGCGACATATCCGCGATATCGGGGATGAAATCTTCGCCGATCCCTTCCACGGCCCAGCTTCCCGCGGTCACCAGTTCACCTGTTTTAACGTATTCGTATAAAATGGAGCCCGTCGGATCGGCCAGGATCATCTCGATCCCACGACGCGGCTTCACCCGCGAAAAAAATCGTCCCAGACCGGTCAGGGTACCGCCCGACCCCACTCCGCAGACAATCGCATCCACGTCATGCCGCATCTGCTCCCAAATTTCCGGGCCGGTCGTGCGTTCGTGAGCCATGGGGTTGGCCGGATTGCTAAACTGATTCACATAAAAAGCGCCGGGAATTTCTTCGGCCAGTCGCGCGGCCACATCCTGGTAATACTCAGGATGACCGCGAGTCACATCTGATCGCACGATTTTCACTTCCGCCCCGAGAGCGCGCACGTGGTAAATTTTCTCCTGCGACATCTTGTCCGGGATGACGAGCACGACCCGATAACCCTTTGCGCCGGCGACCAGAGCGAGACCGAGGCCCGTATTGCCGGCGGTCGCTTCAATGACGGTGCCGCCGGGTCGCAAGTTCCCTTCCTTCTCGGCTGCCTCGATCATGGCCAGAGCCACGCGGTCCTTGATCGAACCGGTTGGATTCTGGTTCTCCAGTTTCACAAAAAGCTGGCACGGGCCCGTGTCCATCCGCGTGATCTCGACGAGGGGCGTATCGCCGATGAGCGACAGAATGGCGGGCGGCGCCTTTTTCTGGGCAGCCACGACAGGCGCTGAAGAAACTTCGATCATGCGGGAAACAAACTGCAAATCTGGGCTGCGCGAGAAACTCTTACTCGTGGGGGGACACCGGGATTTCCAACCGAAGCGGCCTCTGGTCTAAAGTCCATCGCTACAATTTAATATCGCAAAGAATGGGCCAATTACGACACCAAATTCGGCTTAGAAGTGGAGAAAGCCATTTCCAAAAATTCCGCTGGCCGCCCCATTCTATAACGCGCCCGCTCCTTCGTCTTTGTGCGACCACTCGGATTTACTGTCCTCTAAAAATTGTTGGAGGACGGAAAAACGCACCTCCCCGTAATTAAGAGCGTAACGAAGCGCCCCTCCCTTATAGATCCAAGTGGTCGGAATCCACGAGACCGGCAGCCCGACGAACTGTTTGATCTTGTTGCCTGTCCGTGGCCCGGGATCGGCCAGAACCACGACGTTGGGTTGTTCGGAGATACTCCATCGCTGAAGGATGGCGGCGCCATTCTCCCCGCCATTCCAGATCGAGACGAAATAGAACTTCACTTGCGGATTTTCCTTGATCACCTTCAACCAGCCACCGCTTTTGAGTTCGGCCTGGCAGTTCGAACACCACGGGGCCCACAGATGGATTACACTGGCGTCCTGCGACTTGGTGGCCTCCAAAATTTTTTGCTCGGCCGGGGACTCCGCCCGAAGGGATGTGACTGTCAGAAAACCGACGACCAAAGCCAGGGTGAATCTCATTCGTTTCATCGCTGGGAATATCGGAGAAAGCCGCCAGGACTCAACCCATCGTGCGGCTGGGCGCCCGGCAAAATGTAGCCACCGCACTTTGTTGCCGTGGCGCGAAGGCTAATCAAACAAAAAGACGCCTGCCCAAGGCAGGCGTTTGCCATGCTGGGAGTGTCGCAGTAATCACTGATTTCAGAGCAATTGCCCAACGGTCAGGCAACCAATTGGACTGGGTCTTCCAAGGCAGTTGACCTGCTCCAGGAAATTGACTACTGTGGCCCTCCGTTTCCGCCGGTTATTTGCAAGACCGTTCTGGAACGGATCGATCCGGCCACGGCTGGACCGCCAAGCAGTGCCCAAGGAGGCCTTTTTATTTATGGTACAAATGCAGGATTTGATGTCGAAACCGATGCCGGACTTCCGGGAAGGCAGCATCGTCAAGGGACGTATCTTGGAAATTCGCCCCCGCGAAGTAATGGTAGACATTGGTTACAAATCCGAGGGGATTATATCGTCCCAGGAATTTGAAGATATCGACTCATTGGAAGTCGGCGACGAAGTGGATGTGCTGCTGGAGCGCCTCGAAAACGACGAGGGCATGGTCGTTCTTTCCAAGGAAAAAGCAGCCTATCGCCAGAACTGGAACAAGATCGCCGCGGTCTTCGCGGGCGATGGCCTGATCAAGGGCAAGGTAAAATCGGTCGTCAAAGGCGGCCTCATGGTGAACATCGGGGTGGAGGCATTCCTGCCCGCTTCGCAGATCGATATCGTGCCGCCCAAAGATTTACAGCAATTCGTGGGCAACACCTACGATTTCAAGATTGTTAAGATTAACGACGACCGCAAGAACGTGGTCCTGAGCCGTCGCGAGTTGATCGAGCAGGAGCGCAGCGAAAAGCGCCAGAAGTTCCTCGAAGGCGTGAAGATCGGCGATCGGGTCAACGGCACCGTCAAGAATCTCACAGATTTCGGTGCATTCATCGACCTCGATGGCATGGACGGATTGCTCCATATCACGGACATGACCTGGGGCCGCCTCGGCCACCCCAGCGAACTGGTCAAGGTAGGTCAGCCCCTCGAAGTGATCGTGCTCGACATCAATAAGGAGAAAGAGCGCGTTTCTCTTGGTCTGAAGCAGACGCAGAAGAATCCGTGGGACCAGATCGAAGAGCGTTTCCCGGCCGGCCAGAAGGTCAAAGGGAAGATTACCAACCTCGTTCCCTATGGGGCGTTCGTCGAATTGGAAGAAGGCGTGGAAGGCCTCATTCACGTGTCCGAACTTTCCTGGACGAAGCGCATCATGCGTCCATCCGATATCCTGACCCAGGGCCAGGAAGTGGAAGCAGTCGTGCTCGGCGTGAACAAGGAAGAGCAGAAGATTTCGTTAGGCCTGCGTCAACTCGAACAGAATCCGTGGGACGAAATCGAGAAGAAATTCACCATCGGCAGCCTGGTCAAAGGCAAGATTCGCAACATGACCGCCTATGGCGCCTTTGTGGAGTTGGAAGAAGGCATCGACGGCATGATTCACGTGTCTGATCTGAGTTGGACCCGCAAAATTAATCATCCGAGCGAAGTCTTTAAGAAGGGCGACGAACTGGAAGCCGAAGTCATCGATATCGATAAGACGAACCAGCGGATCAGTCTGGGCATCAAGCAGCTGGCGGACGATCCGTGGAAAGAAATAGATCAGAAGTACAAGATCGGCGACCTGGTGAGTGGAAAAGTGACGAAGCTGGCCAGTTTCGGAGCGTTCGTCCAATTGCAGGACGACATCGACGGCCTCGTCCACATCTCGCAACTGAGCGAAGATCACGTGGCCAAGGTGAAGGACGTACTCAAGGTCGGCCAGGACGTGGAAGCCCGCGTCATCAAGGTCGACAAAGTGGAGCGGCGCATCGGTCTCTCCATCAAGGCGGCCAACTATTCCGAGGAAGATCTGCGCAGGGAGTCCGAAGCGTTCGACACTCTTCGCCCCGGCGAAGATATGGTCGGCCTGGAGAAAGCCTTTGCCGCAGCCGAAGAGGATTACCGCCCTGGTGAATCGAAGTCGGCCAAAAAAGAGCCGACCAAGAAGAAGTAACGCTCCAGACGGTCTTATATTTGGAGGGCAGCGCGCGTCGCTGCCTTGGGGTAAGCGGTAGCCATGGCGCACTGCCTCCGGAGAAAAGGGTTGGTCCGTTCAAGATCGATCCTGGTATTCTTGATTCGATGGATCGAGCCCGATTCGGCGTAATAACACGGAAAAGCGCGGGTCGGAACGAAGCGGGCGAAAGTCGGGATCAACGCCGACCCGATGAATCGGCGCGGAGTGTTCGTCCACCGCGAGATTGAGCCACTGAAAGGCTTCGTCCTTTTCCCCGAGGGCCACGTAAACAGAAGCGATCAGATCCGCTGCATAGTATTTCGTGTTCGCGACCCTGATCAACTGCTCGAGAATCTTGCGCGCCTCGTCTTTCTTGCCGAGCCGCGCATAGGTGATGGCCAGACCAGCGGCCGGTTGCTTCGTCATCTGGGCGACTCTTAAATATATCTCGACTGCTTCCGGGAACTTCCCCTGCTCTCGATAAACCAGGGCCAAATCCGGCTCGAAGTAGACGTAACTGGGATCAATTTCCATGGTCCTCTTGGCTGCGGCGAAAGCCTCGTTCAGGCGACCGTTCACCACGTAGGAATTGACCTCACAGCTCCCAATAATGGGCGAGAGCGGATCGAGGCGGACCGCCTCTTCCATGGAGTGCAACCCTTTCTCTTTCGACCCGACACTCGTTTGCAAGAGGGCCATGAAAAGATAGGCCACCGCCGAATTCGGATCTATCTGCAAGGCACGCTCAAGCTCGCCTCGGGCGCCCTTTAAATCGTAGGCCAGGATGCGCTTGGTTTCTCCCAGGTAAACGTGGGCTTCTGCATCACGTTCGTCGATGGCGAGGGCGCGAATGGCCGCTTCCTGTACCTTGGGATACGCTTCCAGAGGCCGCACGTAAGCATCCGCCAGCCAGACCCAATCCTTGGCGATGCCTGTCCAGGCCCGACCCATCTTCGGGTCCTTCTGCAAAGCACGCTGGAAAAAATCCAAGCTTTTTCGCATCTCCGACTCGCTGCTCTTGTTCGAGAAAAAAACGCCCTGCAGATAAAGGTCGTACGCCTCCGTATCCTGTCGAGCCCGCGCGGGGGGCGCCACTGCCAGTTTGATTTTCAACGCTTCCACGATGGCGTGAGTGATTTCGTCCTGCAGGGCGAATACACCCGCCAGCTCGCGCTCATAAGTTTCCGACCAAATGGGAAAACCGTCGCGCGCCGTGATTAGTTGAGCCGTAATGCGCACGCGGTTGCCCTCCCGACGCAGGCTCCCTTCCAGCACCGTGGCGACGTTGAGCTTGCGCCCGATCTCGCTGACATCGTCGCTTTTCCCTTTGAACGAGAAAGACGAGGTTCTGGCTACCACCCGCAGTCCATCCGTTTTGGCCAGGGCCTCGAGAAGTTCTTCGCTTATTCCATCGCAGAAATACTCCTGATCCTTCGCCTGGCTGAGATCGACAAACGGAAGAACGGCGATGCTCTTATCAGGAACCGGCAAGGCCGCGGGGGCGGGCCCGATCTGGGAGAAGCGGCGATGAATGACGAACGCCGCCAAGCCCGCCACCAGCAGGAGGAGAGAGAGGCTCGCCGCCATGATTGTCCGCCGCGAGCGGGAGATTTTTCGCTCCCGCGTCAGCGCTTCTTCCTGCGAGCGTTTCACCTTTGCCGGAGTCGCGGGATTACCAATCTCCTCCACATAAAAATTCACGAGCGAGATCTTTTGACCATGCTTCACTTCGCAATCCCCGATCTCATAGAGATGCTTGTTCCAGCGTGGCAACGGCGCTAGATCGTAGGCCACGCGGCGGGAAAGAAGAATGTGACCGGCGTCGCCGCAATCCATGACACGCTGCGCCAGGTCGATACCCGCCCCGGCCAGATTGGTCGCCTCGTTTACGTCGACCAGACGGTTCACTGGTCCACTGTGTATACCCATGCGCAGGTGAATATGGGGATGCGCCTTCAACGCGGAACTGACTTCCATGGCGCATTCCACCGCCGCCTCCGGATCACCAAAGAAGACGAGCGCCATCCCGTCGCCGGTCGGCAACGAAATCAGCTTGCCGGCTGTTTGCGAGACGCGAAAGCGAAGCGTGCCTCGCACAACGCGATTCAGCTCCGCCATGATGCGCGTTTGCTCGTCGATCAACAGTCGGGAGTAACCGACCACGTCCATGGTAAGCACATGTCCGATCTCAACCTTGTCGTGTTCCCTTTCTTCCAAAATTACAACTTAAATGGGAGATGCCCCTTCTTCAGCTCCCTTCCTGATTCATGGCTTTCAGGTGTTCCCTGTGCCTCCCATTTTTTTCTAAATTTGTCCTCTACTTCGCTTCCTCCCCATTCGCGTAATCCGCGATCTAAGACTGCCTGCCTCCAAATTCCCAATCCGGTAAATCTTGTCTAAATCTCCGGAGCGATTCCTGTTTTCCTCCTTTCCTAATGGATACCCCTGTCCCTTTTCCAAATCTCCCGGTTCACACTTCTCCTTCCATTTCACTGCCTCGGAGTAATCTGAATTTCGACAACGTCGTTCTCGGCCGCATTGACGATACTCGTGTTCGCGACATCCAGTCCCAGAGCTTCAAAACCTTTTCGCACCGTGGCGAAATGGGCCGGGGGATTCGTTAGGTCGCGACAGCCAATCCGGATCCCGCTGGAAGGTCTGCTCGTCGTAAAAAAATTGACGGGCGTGCGTTCCACCGCTTCAAAGCCAGCCAGTTTAAAGAGAGCCAAAAGATCGGCTCCGAACGCATGCGTTTCCTTATTCTCGAAGAAAGCGGAGACCAGAACTTTCCCGGTAGCCATCCCGCGAACCGCGTCCAGAAATTGCGCCCGTTCTGGCGGCGTGACCGACCGAGGCCCCTGGGTCGATTCGATCCGCCTGGTTTCCGCCTGAGCCTGATCGGCCGACGTTTGCGCGATTTTCAGTTCCGTCTCGATCACGGCCAGACGCGCGGCTTTTTCCTCTGCTGCCTGGCGCACCGACTTCAATTCGGCTTCCATTCGTACGAGCTGAGACGTTTTCGTTTCCCCGGAATTCTTTGCTTCGTTTAACGCTGTCTCCAATTGGGAAACACGGGAGTTCTTCGCTTCGTCCGTCTGTCGGGCTGTCGCCAGTTCACCTTCCAGCTGGGCCAGACGGGACGTTTTCGTCTCCTCGGCACGCCGCGTATCGGTCAGTTGGCTCTCCAGTTGTGCAACCTTCGAATCCTCCATCTCCCGGGAGCGGCGAGCCGCAGCCAGCTCCGTTTCCAGTTGTGCCATGCGCGCCGCCGCAGCCTGCGCATGAGCCGTTGCCTGCGCGTGCAACGCTTCCGCCTCATTGCCAGGGGCGGCGGAAAGCCTCTCTCGCGCAAACAGAGTCGTGGACTCACTCTTCGTTGCTTCACTCCTCGCCCTGATCCTCCCGGTTAGCTCTGTCCCACTCAGATACATGAGGCAGAGGCAAACCAGAACAAAGGCGGCCGCCACCACTCCGATCACAGTGGCCGTGTGATTGACAGTGCTCAGGACGTGATCGGACAAGGACTGCAGATTCATGTTTGCGAGCGCGGGTACACTTTCGGCATCAACGCGCCGATCTGATTGGCCCGGCGGAGCCACGGTTGCATTCGTCCGACCAGCAGCACCCATCGCAAGCGGTATTACTAACTCTTGGACGGATTGGGAAGGGAAAGAAACGCCGAACTCGCAAATCGCGCCGAAGCCCTGCGTGATTCCTCTTCTAGAATCGTGCTCGGAGAGCACGATCCACCTTGGCGAGTTTGTTACTGGACGATCGGCTGGGCGTGGCGGCGGGTCTGCGGAACGAAGCCGCGGTCTGCCAGTTCGTTATGCGCGAGGTACTGGCCGAGGGCGAGGATGGCGATCAGACCGAAATAGAGAACGGACATGGTCCAGCGCTGCGCGGTTGGCACTTCGAAATAGCGTTCTTCTTCTTCCGTGCGCTTGCGGAAGAGGGAAAAGATTCGGGGGAGAGAGGCGAGGACGATCAGCCAGATAATCAGATTGGGATGGGTAAAGCCAAACCAGGCCAGCAGCGCCATGCCCGGTAACCAAAGCCAGCGGGAGAGAGCGGTGGCGATGCGGCCCCCGTCGAGAAAGCCGACCGGCAAAAGATTAAACAGATTCAGGAAATAGCCGGAGGAGGCGAGCGCGATGAGCATCGGGGCATCCAATGCCTGCCCCAGTATGTGGCAGACGAGCGCGCCGAGCCCGCCCAGAATGGGGCCGCCAATTCCCACGCACGCTTCCATCCAGGCGTTGCGCGGTTGATCCTTCAACAGGATAAACGCACCCATGAAAGGAATGAAAACGGGCGCGCTGACTTTGAGCCCGAACTTTTTGGCGACAATGAGGTGCCCGCATTCGTGCACGAAAATAAGAAGGACAAATCCGACGGCGAACTGCCAGCCAAAGACCATCGCGTAAACCCCGATGGAGAGGATCATGGTTCCTCCCGATTTAAGAATGAGCGGGAGAAACTTGAGGAGCGGGAGGATGAAGAACTTGAGCTTGACGAAGAACTTGGCGATGAGCACGCCGATGCCGGCAATTGGGCCGAGGGCTTTCTTCGTGCGAGGCCAGGCGCCATCCGGGGGCACGGGCGTGACCGCAATCGGACCTTGATCGGAGTAAGCAGGCATACGGGATGGAGAGTGCCGTTTAGACAGCGGGATTACGTATTTCGTTAAATGCGCTGCCTAAATGAGCAAGGACATCGCGCGGTAGAAGCGATTCTTCGCTCTGGCCGTCTCCGAAAATCGAAATCTCGGCGGCGCGCCCGCAGCTCCAGGCGCCTACCCGGGCAGCATCATAAAGACTCAGGCCTCGTCCGATCAGGCCGGCGCAAATTCCTGTCAGCACATCGCCCATTCCACCAGTCGACATTCCCGGGTTTCCGCTTGAGTTGTAACTCAAGGGCCGTCCCCGCTCGGAAACAATGGTACGGCTTCCCTTAAGCAGGAGGGTGACCGGGAATTGTTCGCAAAAATGGCGGGCAGCCCCCGCTCGCGACATTTTGCCGGAGTCGAACAGACGTTTCATTTCGCCCGGGTGAGGTGTGAGGAGGCGCGGGCCGGGCGAGCGCTTTAAGATATCGGTCCTGCTGCTAATGACGTTGAGGGCGTCCGCATCGAGGACCATGGGCTGGGTAGTTTGATCGATGAACCTGATTAAATCGGCGGCGCGATCCGTGCCCAGTCCCGGACCGATCGCCCAGACGTCCATCTTCTCTTCGGCTAACTCCTTGAGTGCACGATAGGGATGAACCATGGCTTCGGCCGGAGCGGCCGCGGCTATTACGGGATAAAGTTCGCGGGGCACAAACAGATGCACCAAACCGGCACCGGCGCGCAACGCGCCCTCCGTCGCGAGGAGGGCAGCGCCGGTTGTTCCTTCCGAACCTGCGAGGATTCCGATGCGACCGAACTGGTTTTTGTAGGCGCTGAATTTTCGGCGCGGCAGAATCGTTTGCAGTGAATGAGAAGAGGCGAGCGCCTCGTTAGCCGCGCTTTCCGGCGCGAGCAAGTCCGGCAGAGGGACTACTTCGAGCCGGCCGACCAGATCGAGGGCCGAGTCGACAATCAAGCCGTGCTTGGCAAACCCAATGGTGACAGTGAAGTCGGCGGCGATACTGTCTTCCGGGTCGATCTCGCCCGAGTCGCCATTGAGACCCGTGGGAATGTCCACGGCAAAAACAAAGGCGTTTTCATTCAACCGTTCGCGATTGAGTTGTTTGGCCGCGCTCCGGATCGGCTCGCGCAAGAGTTCTTTGGAACCCAGCCCGAGAAGTCCATCCAGGATGATGGTGCAGCCCGGGCTGTCCGCCCCTGTTTTAGTGACGGCGGGCCCCTCCCGCAGTTCTTCCAATTTCTGGCGCGTGAGCTCGGCGCACTCTTCTTCGGGGAAGGCCAGACGCAGATCGATATGCCATCCAGCTCGCTGCAAACAGGTGGCCGCAACGAGAGCATCTCCCCCATTGTGACCCTTGCCAGCGAAAACGATGCATTGCCCGGCTTTCGGAAACAAACGCCTAACGAATCGGGCGATGCCCGCGCCCGCCTGCTCCATGAGGGCTTCCGCCGAAGTGCCGCGAGCGAAAGCCGCTTCTTCCGTTTCTCGCATCTGCGCCGAGCTTAAAACCGGCGAGTCCAATCAGTTCTCCGTGCTAGGGGAAGTAGTTTTCTTCTTCTTTTTGGGGGCGGTCGCGCTATCGGAAGTTTTCTTTTTCTTGCTCGTGGTCGAGACAGCTTTTGTTTTCTTGCCCCTGGCATGCTTGGAACGCCGCAAATCGGGGTCATGCACGCGCGTCTGATCCAGGAAGGGCTGAAGGGGCACGGCCGTGGCAGCGGTGGCCAGACTTTCGGAAGCGGGGGCCGTGGTGACGCGACTATTCGCCACGGATCCCCGGCCGCGCACGCCGCGCGCGATTTCCTCGGCTAATTTCTGGCGGTAACCAGCCGACTGAATCGATTGCGCTTCGGAAGGGTTGGTCAGAAATCCGCATTCTACGAGGACGGCCGGGATGGTCGTTTTTCTGAGAACGTAGTAGCCGCGGCGCCGAACGCCCCGATTCGGCGACGGCGCACCTCCGGCGACGTAGTAGTGGATGGCGGAGGCGAGCGGAAGGCTTTGGCTGCTGTAGAAATAGGTTTCGATTCCATTGGCCCCGCGGCGCGTAGCCGAGTTGAAGTGAACGCAGACGAAAATACCGTTGCGATAGGCGTTGGCGATGGCGACACGAGTGCCGAGCGGCACGAAAACGTCACTGCTGCGCGTCATGACTACGCGATATCCGCTGGCTTGCAGGGTGGAACGAAGACGCAGCGCCACATCCAGGGTCATCACGCTTTCCGCCACGCGCTGACCGGGAATGCCGCCGCGATCGAACCCGCCGTGACCGGCGTCGATGACCACGACCGTTCCGGAATGGGCGGACGCCGCTACGGAGGTGGCGCGCGGCGCGGCCGAAAGCAGGGGGGCCAGCGCGAAGGAGGCCGTCAGAAGCAAAAGATAAAAGAGAGAGCGTATCATTGGTCGTCCGCGTCGGGACGGTCGGAAAGCTTCGGAATGGTTTGCGCGGCAGCGGCCGCGGCGGCCGGTACATCAAGCACTCCTCCATGAACCGTGACCGCGCCGTCGGCCGCGTGAATAAGACGGGGCCTCGATTTGGTTTCTGAGAAACTGGAATGCGAAACGAGTTCGCCGTTCAGTCCTATGACAGAATAAGACCAGACGCGCGGTCCCGAACAATGGAGGACGTGCAGTTGATTGCCGTGATCGATTTGGACCTTGGGATCGTCAAAGATGATCATGCGCCCTAACGAATAAGTGGCATAGACGATGCCCGTATCCTTATCCGTCACCCGCACATAGAGGGAGGTATGGTCGGGAAATCGGTTGGTCATGAGGGAGTAGGTCCGCACCGAGCCAGGACCAGCCCCGTCCGGCAAACCGACCGACTGCTGCCAGATGGGCCGGGCGTCCGTTACCTGGAAAACTTTGGCCTGCGAATAGAAAAACTTCCCCAGGTCAGGAAAGTAGATGTGGGCGCGCACGTGATAGGCCCCGTAGTCGTGCACCGGATAGAGCAGTGCGACGTTGATCTTTTGCGTGACGCGCTGGCCGGCTTCAATCTTGAGCGGAGGCTGAGAGTCCGGCTTGGTCGGTCCGATGGGCTGGCCCTCCGAACCGGTTACCTCAAAGCCAAACCAACTCTGACCATCGGTATCCCGCAGCTCGATATCGCGCCCGGCCAGGTTGGTAATGGCGAGCGTCGCAATGACCGGTTCGTAAGCGATGAATTGCAGACGCGGAAACTTCAGTTCCATCTGGATCTGAGCCCGCACGTCCGCCGTGCCGAGGATCATCAGGCCCGCCAGTGCGATCTTTATCGAACGGTAATTGAACGCAACGGGTTGCATAAAAAAATAGCGTCGGCCTGAACTGACTTAAGCGCTCTGGCGCTGTCCCGCCGCTGGCTTGCCCTGCCGGTGACGCTCGACTGCTTCTACCAGAACCTCGTCCCATCGCAATGCGATTGTCTCCGCCGGGGACTGAACCGTGCAGTCGTAGGCGAACTCGACGTATTGCCAATTCACAATCTCCCGCAGCGCTTCCTGTCCCCGCAGATCGGCGGTTTCGGCATGGATAATTTGGCCTGCCCGCAGAAAGACGATCCCGCTGTTCGCCCCCTTCACCATCTGGACCGCGCCACTGCGCCGGCTCAGGCAGCACATTTGCAATATGTCGACGACGTGAAAAAGATCGGGAGCGCCCGCCGCAGCGCCTTCCGCACGGGCGATCGCCTCCAAGAGACCTTCGCCATCGATCGGTTCGGGGAAGACCTTGGTCTGACCGACGACAAGCCGCTGCTCGGAAGCCTGGTAGGGGGGCAGGAAAAGCGTCTGCAATCCGGGAAAGATTTCGCCTAAGGCCCCGCCCAGAGCCAGGCCATCGATGCCATCGCCGTCCAATTGCGTCAGGAGCAGAGTGCAGCGGGCATGGCGCCGGCCCCAATCGAGTGCGGCCGCATCGCTCCCGGCGAGGTCGCATTCATGCGCGGTGTAATCCTTCACCATCTGCACCAGTTGGTCGCCCACCTCGGCGTCGCGGTGCACAATGAGCAATTCCATTTAAGGTGGGGTAACGGTGGAAGGTGGGGGAAAGAGGTTTAGTAGCTTGGTCGGGTCGGCCCGCACAGCTTGAAGTTTGTCATTGTAATAAATTCGTACGATATAGCCGAGATATTTTCTACGGCCGGAATCCTCCACGGACGAAGCGAGGGGTTTGGTGGCGCGGCCTCTCTTGCTGGGATTGAGTGAGGCCGCCGCTTCCGACAACGCCGCGTCTTGCGACCGGGCTTTGTTCTTGGGCCGCACATAGGTAACCGCCAGCACTTCCGGTTTGGCACTAGCCCAATCGTGATCCGGCGTGAGCCACTCATAATTAACCTCGGCGTCGGTCAGCCGGATGTCCCGGTCTTCCACCGTGTCGTAGAAAAATACTTGGATCTTTACCCGGGTATGATCGATCACGCTGCTCGGCCGTTTTTTCACGCCGATTTTGAGCATGAGATTCATGTCCGCATCCGCGTCCGGCGTCTCGCTCGTCGTCAGTTCGCTGATACCAAAGGTCGAGCCGTCCGGAATTCCATCCGCGCCCGTTGGGGTCGGCGGCGCTTGCGCCGGGGTTGCCTCCACCAGGGCCGGGGCCGGTGTGGCCACGATGCCGCGCTTCAGCCGCGCGTCAGCCAATTCATAAACGGCGCCGGAAGAGGGCCCTATTTCCTGGACCTTGCGCCACATGGCATTGGAGCGATCCAGGCTGTCGGTCGCCTCGTAAATCTTCGCCATCTCGGCGTAGGCCTGGGCGTTCCTGGGATTTTTCTCGGTCGCAAGTTGCAAACGATTTAAGGCGGTTGCGTTATCGCCCCGGTTGGTCAAATCGATCGCCTCTTTGACGAGAAGGTCGTCTGCGCCCGGTGCGGCCGATGGCGTCACCACGGGCGGCGGCGGCGCGACGCGAGCCGGCGCCACTGCTACAGGTGCGATGGTCGGGGTAGCAGGAAAATCGGCAGGTTGCGTGATGGCGGGAGCCGCCGTTACCGGATGGCTGCGGGCCCGTCCCATGTAATAATAGCCTCCGAAAAACGCTTCGCCTGCGGCCAGCACTGCCACCAGGGTCAGCCCAATTTTGAAACTGATGTCGCCCCGGGGTGATGCGAACGTCAGCGTGCGCATGGCGGCAGTTTCGGTTAAAAATCGGTTGTCCATGGGGCAGCGAGGAACGACCCGAATTCTAGCGCGAAATATCGCTTTGGCTAAGAATCTTGAAGCCGGCCCCCAACAGAACGTTGGACGCGCAGTCCGTATCATCCACATGCAGGGCAAGGGCCGCCATGCCCCGCGGACGCGTCAGGAGAGCATAAGTAAAGTGCACGTTGACTTCGGCCATGAACAGCGTGGCCAAAAGCTTCACCAGTTGGGTAGCCACTTCGCGCATCTCGACCACCACCACTTCGCACACTCCATAAGCAATGTTGTGTTCGCCGAATAATCGCTCGGCCCCCTCCGGATCACTCACCACCACCCGGGCAATGGCCGAATCGGTCGACTCCGAAACGCTCAGGGCGACCACATGGGTATGGTGACCGTTCAGCAGTTTTACCACGTCCAGCATGGCGCCAACCTTGTTCGGCAGGAAAACGGAGAATTGCTTGACCAGTGCTCCGTCCAGTTTGGAGATGGTTTCCGGTGAATTGAGAGCCATGTGAAAAAATCGAGGTTCGGTGAGAGGAAAAGCCGTTCCGTTTGTGGACTGAAACTATCTCATCCCGCACCTTTTGTTGGCAAACAGAATGTTCAGAGGGGGACGGTGGCCCGATCGCTGGGCCCAGCCTGGCGAAACGGCTACAGCATCCGCGATCATTCGGGCTGTTCATTTGCCGCGGCATGGGCATCTTGCTGATCGCAGGACCCCATGGAAGAAGAGAACGATCTAATCGCGCAACGCCGCTCCAAGATGGAGGCGCTGCGTTCCCGCCACATTGAGCCTTTCGGCAGCGCCTTCGAGACAAGCGGCAGCATTGGAGAAGTGCGGGAAAGGTTTAAAGAAGGCGAAATTTTTCGTGTCGCCGGTCGCATTATGGCTCATCGCGACATGGGCAAGAGTCACTTCGTCGATCTGCGCGACGCCTCCGGCCGGATTCAGATTTATATACAGGGCAAGGAACTCGGGCCCGAGTCGATGGAGGTCTTTAACCTGCTCGATCTGGGAGACTTCATCGGCGTGGAGGGCGCCTGTTTCGTGACCAAAACAGGCGAGCCAAGTTTAAAAGTGACCCAATTCCAGGTGCTGGCCAAGGCGCTGCGCCCTTTACCCGAGAAATGGCACGGTTTGCAGGAGGTGGAAGCACGTTACCGCCAGCGTTACCTCGATCTCATTACCAACGACCAGTCCCGCGAAATTTTCCGCAAACGCATCGCCATCGTGCGCGAAATGCGGCGTTTTCTGGAGGAGCGCGGATTTGCCGAAGTGGAGACGCCCATGCTACAGGCCGTGCCGGGCGGGGCGGCCGCCGAACCGTTTCAAACCCGGCACAAGGCGCTCGGACTTGATCTCTATTTGCGCATCGCTCCAGAACTTTACCTGAAGCGCCTGCTCGTGGCCGGCTTTAACAAAGTTTTCGAGTTGAACCGGAATTTTCGTAACGAAGGAATTTCGCGCCGGCATAATCCGGAATTTACCATGCTCGAAGCCTACTGGGCCTATGCGGACTTCGGAAAAATCGCGAACCTGGTGGAAGAACTCATTTGTCACCTCGCCATAACTGTGGCCGGGAGCGCCGCCCCGTTCGCGCCGGCCGAGGGAACACCGCTGCACCTGGAGCACAAGGATGCGGAGGGAAACGTGACGCGGACGATTAACCTGACGCGCCCGTGGCGGAGAGCGCCTTATCGCGAACTGATCCGCCAGGTGGCCGGCCCCGATTGGTTTGACCTAACGAGTGAGCAACGCCGCGAACGGGCCCGCACCCAGCTGGACGTCGAGATTGGCGCGTCCCTCGAAGATTACGAAGTGACCCAGCACGTTTTTGAAAAACTGGTGGAAGAGAAAACCTTCGATCCGCTTTTCGTGACGCACTGCCCAGCCGAGCTGGTTCCGCTGGCCAAGCAGAACCCGGAGGATCCGTCACTGGTCGACGTCTACGAATTGATCATTAATGGCGTCGAAATCTCGCCCGGTTATACGGACTTGAACGATCCCGACATACAACGTCGTCGTTTGCTCGAGCAGGCGGGCGAGGAAACGCAGAAAATCGATGAGGAATTTCTTCTGGCCCTCGAACACGGCATGCCCCCGGCGGGCGGTTTTGGCCTGGGGGTCGACCGGTTAACCATGATGTTGACTGGCGCCGAGTCGATTCGCGACGTGATCTTGTTTCCCCTTCTCCGACCGCGGCAAGGTTAAGGAGGGGGGGCTTGACAGATCTTGACCCTGGTCTGGCCCAGGACCGTGCGCAATTGGTGAAAGTCGACCGGCTTGGTCAGATGAAAATCAAACCCGGCTTCCGCGCTGAAGCGGACATCCTGCTCGGAGGCGAATCCGGTTAACGCGATCGCCCTGATAGAGGGCTGATGTTGCCTGGCTTGCGCGATCAACGCATAGCCAATGCCGTCGGGCAGCCCGATATCGCTCAGGATAACGTCGAAGGATCGGCTCGTGAGTAACTTGAGGGCGGTCGCCGCGCAGTCCGCTTCGGCCACGTGGTGCCCGCTGTGATTGAGCAAATTCGCCACGACATGCCGGGTGTCGTCGTGGTCTTCCACTACCAAAATCTCCAGTGCTGTCACGCTCTCTGACGCAGCACCCTTTGTTCCTTTACCCATATTACTGCCCCCTTAATTGCGTTGCCCCATGTCGTCCCAGCGCGGGGGATGGCAGAAGGCACCGCCAGAATGTGGCACCACCACGGGCGACCGCAAATAAGACGGGCGGTCGGAGTGCGGCCTCGATGACCCGACGCAAAACGGGTTCCGGAACGGCTGCACAAACAAATGGAAAAGGCGCTTGCCAGTAAATCTATTTTATATCATATCAATCTAGTAGGAATTAAATCACATGAAGAATACCTTCTCTTTTCGCATCGTTTTATTTGCCCTGGTCAATGCCACGCTCGTGGCCTCGCCCCTGGCCGCCCAGGATGCCAGCGCCCTGCTCGATCTGCTCGTGAAGAAGAAAATCATCAGCAAGCAGGAGGCGCAGGATGTGCAGGCGGAGTTGACCAGAGAGGTCGATCACAGCTCGGCCGGAAAATGGAAGCTCTCCACCCCCATCACCGAGTTGGAACTCTATGGCGACGCGCGAGTCCGCTACGAAATCCGGAACGGCGAAACCCAAAGCGACGACACGCAACAGCGCAATCGCGAACGCTACCGCCTTCGCCTCGGTTTGCGCGGGACCCTGGCGGATAACTGGTTTTTTGGCGTGCGGCTCGAGACCAGCCAGAATCCCCGGTCTTCCAATGTGACTTTCGCCGATGATACTTCCGGCACTTCCAACGGTGGTGGCGGGCCCTTCGCCAAGGGGAGCGACGGCATCAGCGTGGGCCAGGCTTACCTCGGTTATAAGGGGTTTCCCGACTTTATTCTGACCGCCGGCAAAATGCCTAATCCGATGGTCACGACCTTCATGGTGTGGGACGCCGACATCAATCCCGAGGGGCTGGCCGAACAATGGAAGCACACTTTTACGGTGGCTCTAGGGAGCGGAGGGGGTGAGTCACAAGGAGCGGCCTACACCAAGGATGGAACGGTCCTGGCCTCAAGCGTTGGGAAATCGACAGGAGCGAAGCTGAAGATTGATCTGTTCGCCAACTTCGGTCAGTTCGTCTATGACGACTCCAATCCGGAAAACCCGATCGGGCCGTCGCCGAGCCGCATCCCGAACACCGATGCCTTCCTCCTCTCCTGGCAGGTCGGGGCGAAATTCACTTTCCCGAATACCCTCTACGCCCAGGTGGCGCCGACGCTCTATAACTACACGGGGAACGGAGACACCTTCAATACCGTTTTCCGCGGCGGAGATCCCGTTCTCTCAAACAGTAACTCACTGGCGCAGAATCAAACCGGCATCAATAGCCTGCTCGTCTTCGATCTTCCCGTGGAGGTAGGCTGGAAGCTGGGGGAACTGCCCATGCGCCTGTTTGCCGATTTCGCGGTCAATTTGCAGGGAGACGATCGGGCGGCGGCCGCCGGGCATTCGGGCAAGGGGGACCAGCGTTATGCCTACCAGATTGGCGCTTCGGTTGGGCAGTTGAAGAAGAAAGGCGACTGGCAACTGGCCGCCTTTTGGCAACGGCAGGATCAGTATTCGTTAGACCCGAACCTGGTCGACACGGAGTTCTGGGACAGCAAATTGAATATGGAAGGTGTCGGCGTCACTTTTGGCTACATGCTGAGTGACGCGGTTTGGTTGAACTTCCTCTACGGCTATGCCGAACGGGCGGACAAAGCGCTCGGGACGGGCGGGGCTGGCGATATCGCGGCCAATCCGCTTAAGAATTTCCAATTATTTCAGGCCGACCTGAATGTAAAGTTCTAGGGCAGGGCTGACCTCCGCTTCCTTCTTTTCCAATGTGCGCGGCTTAAACGTGCTTTAGAACAAGATATAAGGCTGCTCCGAGGAGGGCAGCGCAGGGGAGCGTGATGATCCAGGAAAGAACGATTCCCATCATGACTTTGGGATTGGCTTTTCCCGTCGTGAGACCAATGCCAAAAAGCGATCCAACCGCCACGTGAGTGGTGGAGACCGGAAGCCCAAAAACGCTCGCGAGGATAACCAGAATTCCGGTGGACAGGTTGGCCGAGAAGCCCTGGCCGTGATTCATGGCCGTAATTTTTTTACTCATGGTCTCAGCAATTTTCCGTGAGTGCATGAGTCCGCCCAGCATCATCATGAAGGCGATGGCGACAAAGCCCCACCGGATGTCCAGCGTCTTCAGGATAAGAAGGACGGCGACGATCTTCGGCGTGTCATTGAGGGAGCGAGCGAAGCAGACGACGCCGGCGCTGAGGAAATGCGCGCCATCCATGATCTGCTGGGCATCGATCCCGAGGAACGATCCGGCATACCGTTCCTGGCATGCGCTGCTCTCGCCGAACATCACGCTGTACTGCGCAGACGCCCCCTGGCGGGCCAGTGGATGGGCCGGTTGCGGCATGGCCAGGAC
>JBBRQE010000019.1:0-29622 GCA_038226905.1 Chthoniobacterales bacterium
GAGGTTCAGTTCGTCCTCTTTCAAAAACGCGAAACTGCGCTCGAGCGGCACCGAGATGTAGTGACTGATGCGCTGCGCCCACGTCTCGCCGTGATAACGGCGAACGGCTTCTTGCGAATTTTCGAGGGGCGGCCCCCCGGGGGCGAAGAACATTCCGGGGACGATGCTGCAGAGGATGGTGCCGTGAAAAGGCTGGTCGCGGGCGAGGTCTTCCAGCACTGGGTAGGCGCAGCTGCCCTTTTGCGCGAGCTGCACCGGTCGTTTGCCGAGGCCGCGCTCCAATTCGTCGAGGTCGAGATCGAACCAGGCGCGCGAGTCGCCGATGATGACGATTGATTCCGGCTCGACGTGGCGGCGTGTTTCGGCCCAAAGATCTTCCGTGTCGTTTAGCGTGGGCTGGTAGCCGAGGCCGCGGCAGTAGACTTCCCACGCGGCCACGCTGATGAGCAGGGCCACGACGACAGTGACGGTGATGCCCCGCCATGGCGCATCGGGAATTATCCGTTCAAAATTGGAAGTAGATGAATGCATTACTGTTGCCTTGGGTGAGAATAATGGCACCGGCCATGAAGAACCAGACGGTCGTAACGGCCCAGCGCGGGAGGCGCGCGACGGCCGTTTCAAGGGAGATGTCGCGGAGCGCGCCATGTGCCATGAGCATGCAGGCGGTGACGATTGCCACCTGCAGCATTTCTCGCGTGCTGAGAATGGCGTCGGGTTTGGCATGCCCGCCGAACATTCCGTGGATAAGCCGGCTGGCGCTCTCGAAGTCCGGCGCGCGAAAGAAGACCCAGGCAAAGGAAACGGCGGCGAAAGTGAAGGCGCCGACGAGGAACCGAAAGGGCAGGCTGTCCGTCCAAGGCGTCGGCCTAACGAACGCTCGGAGGAGCCGTTCAAACGCGAGATAAGAACCGTGCAGCAAACCCCATACGACGAATGTCCAGGCGGCACCGTGCCAGAGACCGCCGATGAACATGACGATAATGAGGTTAACCATGGCACGCGCGGCGCCAGAGCGGTTTCCGCCGAGCGGGATGTAGAGGTAATCGCGCAGAAAGGTGGAGAGCGAGATGTGCCAGCGCCGCCAGAAATCGGAGAACCCGACGGCCGCGTAGGGGAAGCGGAAGTTGTCCTTCAAATGAAAGCCGAGACAGAGTGCGGCCCCGATCGCGCATATGGAGTAGCCCGCGAAATCAAAAAAGATCTGGCCGGCGAAAGCGAGTACGCCGATCCACGAATCAAGCGCGAGCAAGGGCCCGCCGTAGCCGAAGACGCGATCGGCCGAGCCGCTTAGGAGGGTGTCGGCCAGCACAACTTTCTCGAAGAGGCCGAGCGTCATGAGCAACAGCCCCCAGAGGAAGCGGCCTTTCTGCGGTTGCGGGGGAGATTCCAGTTGCGGAAGAAAATCGCCGGCCCGGACGATTGGGCCGGCCACGAGCTGTGGGAAAAATGAGACGGCCAGCGTGAAATCGCGCAGGGAACGCGTCGGTCGCATGACTCCACGAAAGATATCGAGGGTATAGGAGAGAGAGTGAAAAGTGTAGAAGGAGATGCCGATGGGGAGGAAGACGTCGAGATGGGGCGGTTTATATTGAATACCGCCGCGCGCGAGCACCCAGGTGAAATTTTCGAGCAGAAAGTTCCCGTACTTGAAAAAGCCGAGCATGCTCAGGTTTACCGCTACGCTGAGGACGAGCCAGACTTTGCGGCTGGCCGGCGTTTGCCCTTTAGCCATGCGGCGACCGAGATAGAAATCCATCGCCGTGGTGGCGAAGAGAAGCGCGGCAAAGGGTGGATTCCACGCGCCATAGAAGAGATAGCTCGCGACGAGGAGTAAATTCTTGCGGGCCGGCCACGACTTCATCGTCCAATACGCACTCACCACGATGGCGAAGAACACGACGAAGGTGAGCGAGTTAAACAACATTCGCCTTCTTTGTGAGCGAAAATTTCGTCGGTGAAAAGTTCTTTGTGCAACGGGGCTTGCTTCCCGGTACGACTTTGACGAAAGAGTCGTTTGGGTTAGACACTCCTCGTCGAATGACGCCTGACTTCCCCGACTCCTCGCCCAGAGCACTTGACGCGCTCATAGCCGCTCCCGCTCATCACACTCTTCTGTTCGAGAACGAGAGTGTGCGCGTAATCGAGACACATATTGCTCCCGGGGACAGAACTCCCGTACACACGCATGGCTGGCCGAGCGTTCTTTATGTTCTCAGTGCGAGTGCGTTTGTACGGCGGGACGCGCAGGGGCAAGTGCTTCTCGACACTCGAAGCATGCCGCAGTCCGGTTCGCCGGAGTTGGTTCGTTGGTCACCTCCACTCCCGGCTCACTCGCTCGAAAATGTGGGCAACGTTGAAATCCGTATCATCGGCGTCGAACTGAAACGGCCCATCCCGGCAATGGGTTGAAGCGCGGCAACGGCTAAGCTGTCGTCGCCAGGGCGTCGATCGCCTTCCATTCTTCGGAGCTGAGCTTGGTTTTGGCGGCAGCGACGTTTTCTTCCAAATGCGGAATGGACGATGTTCCCGGGATGGGCAGCATGACCGGCGATCGATGTAACAGCCAGGCGAGGGCGAGTTGGATGGTGCTTACTCCGCGATCCTTTGCCGTTTTGTCCAGCGCCGTTCCCGAGGACAGTCCGCGGGTTCCTCCGATAGGCATCCACGGCATGAAGGCGAGTTGTTCCTTTTCGCAATACCGGAGCGTGTTCTCCCAGCGGCGGTTGCTGATGTTGTACTGATTCTGCACGCTGACGATGGGAAGAATCTTGCGGGCCCGGTCGATTTGTTCCGGCGACACTTCCGAGAGTCCTACGTGCCGGATCTTTCCCGCGTCGCGCATTTCCTTGAGGGCCCCGAGTGACTCGTCCTCCGGGACGTGGGGATCGATGCGGTGCAATTGATATAGATCGATCCGGTCGAGCTTCAGGCGCTTCAAACTCTTATCCACACACTGTTTCAAGTATTCGGGGTGACCATTCGGCACCCATTGGTTAGGCCCGGGGCGCGTGTTGCCACCTTTCGTTGCGATGACCAATCCGGCGGGGTAAGGGTGGAGGGCCTCGGCGATGAGTAGTTCGTTCACTTCCGGTCCATAAGCATCGGCCGTGTCGATCAGGTTGACGCCCAAGTCGACAGCTCGCTGTAAAACCTTCAAGGCGTTCGCGCGATCGGGCGGCCAGCCCCAGATCCCGTCGCCGGTCAGGCGCATCGCACCAAAGCCGAGTCGATTTACCGGAAGGTCCCCGCCTAATTTCCATTCGGAAGCAGTCGGAGCGGGTGTGGAAGAAGCGCCAAACACTAGACCTGTTTCTCCTGCGAACACGGCTGCCCCGCCCGCCAGGCCAGTCCGGACAAATGTTCGTCGCGAGATACCGGGAGCAGATTGAGGGGTATCAGCCATAAATGCAGATAATAATACGGTAATTTGCTAAGAAGAAACTGGAAGGTAGGCATGGAGGCATGGTCA
This sequence comes from Chthoniobacterales bacterium, assembly GCA_038226905.1. Lineage (GTDB taxonomy): Bacteria > Verrucomicrobiota > Verrucomicrobiia > Chthoniobacterales > UBA10450 > JBBRDU01. The sequence continues at coordinate 3,473 of JBBRQE010000019.1, forward strand.
GGCAACGGACGGCGGCGCGCTTGGCGGGCGAGGAGGGGCGAGTTAATGTCATGGCGATGACACCAGCCGAGCGGGATGAGCAATTTTATCGAGATACGGAGAGCATTGCTTTTCCCAAGTTAAGCGACGAACAGCTCGCGCTTCTCATGCCCTTGGGAAAGCGGCGTTCCCTTCGGCGTGGCGATATCATTCTCAAAGCCGGGCAGCGTGAATTTGATCTCACCGTCACGCTGGAAGGGGAACTGGAGGCGTTCGAAACGCGGGACGGCGTGGAACAAATTCTAGCCACTTCGCACGCGCGCGATTTCCTGGGGGACGTTTCCATGCTGCAGGGAACCTCGGCCCTGGCGAGCGCGCGCGTGAAATCGGAGAAAGCGGAAGTGTTACAGATTCCCGCCGTCGTCTTGCGACGCGCTCTCGCGGAATTGCCACTCATCGGCGAGCCGATTCTGAACGCCCTGATTATGCGTCGTCGGTGATTGAAGCGCGATCCGGATTTTGCGGGCCTCCGCATCCTGGCGGCGCGCGATTCGCGCGATGGGCATCAGCTCGACGATTTCCTCGACAAGAATCACATTCCGCATCGCCTGGTCGACATGCAGAGCGAAGTGGGCGTTGCTCTGGCCGCTCGCTTCCATTTGTCGGCGCGTGATCTGCCGGCTCTCATCACGCCGAGCGGGACACCGCTGCGCCGACCTTCAATCCGTGAAGTGGCACAGGTAGCGGGGTTGCTGCGCCCGCTCGCGGCGGGGGATGAAGACACGATAAAATGCGATGTCGTCATTGTCGGGGCCGGTCCGGCTGGGTTGGCGGCGGCAGTCTATGCGACCTCTGAGGGATTGAACACGGTGGTACTGGAAGGGTACGCACCGGGCGGTCAAGCGGGGTCTTCGTCCCTCATCGAAAACTTTTTCGGTTTCCCAACTGGCATCAGCGGCGGCGATCTCACCTGGCGCGCGCAGCTTCAGGCTTATCGTTTCGGGGCGAAATTCTCCACGCCGGCGCAGGCGCTGTCTTTAAACTATGACCCTCTGAGCGAGTACCGCGTCAGCCTGCAGATCGAAAGCTGCCCCGCGACGCTGCGCGCCAAGTGCGCCGTGATTGCGACGGGGGCGAATTACAACCGGCTGGAAGCCGATGGTCGCGAACGCTTCGAAGGCGTCGGTCTTTATTATGCTGCCACGGCACTGGAAGGTCAGCGCTGTCGGGGCGCGACCATCATGGTAGCCGGTGGCGGAAATTCGGCGGGTCAGGCGGCCATGTTCTTATCGGAAGGCGCGGCCAAAGTGCTCCTCGTTATCCGCGGGAATAATCTTTCGCGCAGCATGTCGGATTATCTCTCGCGGCGCGTTCTCGCCCGAGCCAATATCGAAGTCGTTGCCTGCACCACGATTCGACGGATGGCGGGTAACTCCGTGCTGGAGGCGGTGGAACTGGAAAATGCCGAAACCGGCGAAGTTCGCACGGTGGAAACGCCGGCCGTTTTTTCCATGATCGGCGCCGCGCCCTGCACGGAATGGTTACCGCCCGAAATCATGCGCGATGAAAAAGGTTTTGTGAAGACGGGGACGCTCGTTACGACCGCCCCGGAGTGGGTGAAGGCCGCGCGAGCGCCCTCGCCTTTGGAAACAAGCCTGCCTGGAGTCTTCGCTGCCGGCGATGTCCGCTCGGGTTCAGTCAAACGCTGCGCCACCGCTGTGGGAGAAGGAGGCATGGTCATCGCGGGAGTCCACGAAGCCATTGCTGAAGCGGGCGCATCGCGCCTCTAGCGTTTCAGAGATGAAGAAGAGGTGAATTTCATAGCCGAAAAAGCCATTCATCCCGACGTCCGCATGGGCCACGTGGATCTGAAGGTGGTAGTGCTCGGCTCTCGATCGCGCGGCCTCGCGCTGCCGCTCACGTCGATTTCTGTTCGGCATCCGCAGGAAGAATGGCTTCGCGTGGCGGACGGCAGTGTGGCCAGGATGATGGCGAGGACACCATCACTAAACGCTTCCCGGCGGTTTTTTTCCATCGGTGCAGCTTAACGACACAGGGGAGCCTTGTCCCGGACGGAAGCGAATAAGTAAATCAATTCGATCCGCAGCGCTGTGGTTCTTACATTTTGATTGTCAGTCGGGAAGGGGATCTCAAGGATCGACACCATGAAATTCACCAAAAACATCGGGGCATGTTTCTACTGGCGGTTTACTTGATCATCGATGGACTTTTAGGATTCGGCCTGAACATCGGCCCGGCCATTTTCCTCCTCTACATCGTGGCCATGGCCGCCGGCGTCTTTATCCTTCTCGGCAAATAGTGGCTTCCGCGGCGACTGACCGTTTGGGTGTTCAACCCCAGAGTTCCCGCGATGGCGCGGCCATTTTTCCATTCTGATAGGTCAGTCCATGAGGGCGATCTGCCGCCAGGAGAAGGGGGCCATCCAGGTCCGCGTAATCCGTCAGACTCGCGAGAAGCCGGGCAGGAGCCATGCCTAACGAGGTGCCGACCATGCATCCGACCATGAGTTGGAACCCGGCCTGGCGGGCACATTTGGCGAGGAGCAAGGCTTCCGTTAGGCCTCCTGTTTTATCCAATTTGATATTCAGCACTTCGTAGCGATTGATGAGGCCCGGCACATCGGCGCTCGTGTGGCAGCTTTCATCGGCACAGACGGGCACGGGATGGTCCAGAGTCTCGAGAATCTGATCGTCCTTGGCCGGGAAAGGTTGCTCGATCAGTTCAACTCCCAATCCAGGCAAGGCGGGAGCGACATTGCGGTAGTGCGAAGGAGACCATGATTCGTTGGCGTCGATCCACAAACGTGCTTTGGGCGCCGCTGCCCGCACACTCTGGACTCGCGCGAGGTCAAGCGGGTCGCCTCCGAGTTTGAGTTTCAGGATCGGTGCGTCAGCACTCGCCCGCGCCGCCGCGGCCATGGCCGCCGGCGGATCCAGGCTGATCGTGAAAGACGTTTCAACCGCCGGAACCATCTCGATGTTTGCCAGTTCCCAGGCCCGTTTGCCCGCCACCTTTGCTTCAAAGTCCCAGAACGCGCAATCCATGGCATTGCGAGTGGCGCCGGCTGGCAACAACGTTTGGATCTGTTCGCGATTTAGACGGGGGCCGTTCTTCATCGATTCTATCTGAGCGAGGGTGGAGGCAACACTTTCGCCGTAGCGCGAGATCGGCACCGCTTCACCGCGTCCCGTGCAGTTTCCGTCACTCAGAGTTACCACAACCACGCGTGCTTCCGTGTTGGTGCCGCGCGCGATGCGAAACGGCTTACGCAAAGGCCAGTTTTGTTCCTCAGCTTGAAAGGTAAGAAGACCGGCGTTCAAATCACCTCAACAGATCACCGCGCGAGCCGCTCAGCAAATTGACGAGGCTCGTTCTGGTAAAGTCGGCCGCACACGCACCCTTGGTGGGAGGCAAAGGACAAGGTTTTTCAACGAATAGGAAGGAGTTGCGCTAGATTGGGATTAACACAATGAGCACGAAGACATCGGCCACCGAATCCGACCTGACCCAATCCCGTAACGCGTCGGCTTACGCCGCCACCAGTGCGACTGCTGCGCTGGCACCGTTCACGTTTGAGCGCCGGGCCTTGCGTGCGGGCGATGTGCGGATTGAAATTCTTTATACGGGCGTTTGTCACACGGACATCCATCAGGCGCGGAATGAGTGGGGAAACGCCACTTACCCGATGGTGCCCGGTCACGAAATTGTCGGCCGCGTCACTGCGGTGGGCGAGAACGTGAGCGAGTTCAAGGCGGGTGATTTGGCGGCGGTCGGTTGCATGGTTGATTCCTGCCAGGATTGCGCAAGCTGCGCGGAAGGGCTCGAACAATATTGCGAGAAGGGGATGCTTCCCACTTACAACGGTAAGGAGAAGGATGGAACAATGACCTTCGGTGGTTACTCGGACTTTATCGTGGTGACGGAAAAGTTCGTGCTGCACGTCTCGGACAAGCTCGATCTGAAGGCGACCGCTCCGCTGCTCTGTGCCGGCATCACACTCTACTCGCCCTTGCGCCATTGGAACGTCGGCCCGGGCATGAACGTCGGGATCATTGGACTGGGCGGCCTCGGCCATATGGGTGTGAAGTTCGCTCATGCCATGGGCGCGAAGGTCACGATGATCACGACTTCGCCCGGAAAGGAAGAAGATGCCCGCCGGCTTGGCGCAGACGGTGTGCTGATTTCCAAGAATGACGCAGCGATGAAAGAGGCGGCGAATTCCTTCGACCTGCTCATTAACACGATCCCGGTGGATCACGATCTCAACCCCTACGTGGCGTTGCTCAAGCGCGATGCAACGATGGTGATCGTCGGTGCGATCGAGCCGATCACGCACGATTTCGCCACGGCCCAAATCGTCATGGGACGCAAGAGTGTCGCCGGGTCGTTAATCGGCGGCATCGCGGAAACTCAGGAGATGCTCGATTACTGCGCGAAGCACAACATAGTTTCGGACGTGGAAATGATCGACATCCAGCAAATCAATGAGGCCTATGCCCGGATGCTGAAGAGCGACGTGAAGTATCGCTTTGTCATCGACATGGCGTCGCTCACCAAGAGCAGCTAATCCTGCGGGTGCGGCGCGCGTTACGACTCGGCTCCGGCACACATTTGGAGGCCGCTCCACTTCCATCGACGCCCGTCCAAACTAGTTTGTGAAAGAGCTTGTCCATTTTCTCCGGCGACAAGGCCATGCCGCTTTGAATCCACCAAGCCAAAAGAGAAAAGAGGCTCCCGGCCACTCCACGCGCGATGGCGCCGCCCTCTTGGAGGCTGGTTTTACGAGAGCGAGGTATTTCACGCAACCGTTGCTCGATACCGCGTGCGAAGTGTTCCAGTCCCAGATCCATCACGTCGTGCATACGGCCGGATTCGACCAGCGCATTATAAAATGGTCGCACCCCACCGATGTGAGCGAACAATTCCTGCACCGGAGCGACGCGTTCTGACTTGTCACCAAAACGCGACAACGCCGTCGCCATCGCTTCGAAGAAATCCTCGGCATCGCTCAGGAAGAGATCGTTTTTGTCGCGATAATGAGCGTAGAAGGTTGAGCGGCTCACGCCCGCGCCGTCGAGTACATCCTGGACAGTGATGTCGTCGAATGGTTTTTCGACGAGTAGCTGGACCAGCGCATCGCCTAACCGATCGCGCGTGCGGCGCATACGCCGATCCTCTTTTTTCGGCAAATCCGCCAGGTTTCTGAACACGGGAGCCTGATCTGTGCGGTTTCTGCGTGTAGTCATACTCGACAGCTGCGGAACGAGTCACGGAAGCTTGAAGGTATGCAAGATAATCGACTGGGCGGGATAGCGCTAATCATGGGCGCGGTGAGTGGGATGATCACGATGAGCCTGCATCCCGTGGCGGGCGCTCATCCTGTGACTCCGGAGCAATTCGAGAAGCTGACCGGGCTCATGATCGGGGTGCACGCGCTGGCCATCGCCGGCGTGCCCTTCTCTTTTCTGGGCGCGTTCGCGTTGGCCCGACGGTTAGACTCTCCCACTCGCCTTGCGCTTGCGGCTCTCGTCATCTACGGCCTCGGCTTGGTTGCCATTCTGATAGCTCCGGCCATGAGCGGTCTCGTCGGCACTAATGTTCTGCGCCACATGATCGCCGATCAGCCGGCCCGGGAGCAATGGCGGGTCCTGGTGGAGTATAATTTTCTGATCAACCAGGCGTTTGCCCAGATTTTCGTGGTGGCCTCGTCCGCCGCGATCGTGCTTTGGTCGTTAGGCATCCTGAAAAGTCGCGCGCTCTCTGCCGCTATCGGAGTCTATGGACTTTTGTTGGGACCGGTCGTTGTCGTCGCCATGATCATGGGAAGTCTTCGTCTCGACGTGCATGGTTTCGGGCTGATCATGTTCGGCGAGGCCATCTGGTTTATTGTCGTGGGCGTTTTGTTGTGGAGATCGTCGGAGGCTCCCCCTCACAGCCTTGTACACGAATATGCGCCGGTCCTCTGAACGTTCCGCCCGACCAATTGTCGGGAACGGAGGTGGCGAACGGCGTTAATCCAACAATTCTACCGGGTCGCCTTTGCGAATTATACCCTCCGTGAGCACGGCCCCGTAGACACCTGTCATCCCACTGTGGGATTGCGCGACTTTCTTGAGCAAGGCAGGCGTTTTTTCTGCCGTGTCCGGGTCCAGGGTGATCATCACGCAGCGTCCATCGCGCTGCAAAATCGAGATGATCACGCCCGAGCCGATGCGCAGCGAACGGCCCACAAATTGATCCTCGGCGAAAGCCTCTCCGGACGTGAGATTAATATCGCTGTTTGCGCGAAAGCGTCGTTTATCGACGAAAGCGCCGGTCTCTTCCGAGAGCATCGCCACCGATTGCAACGAAAGAAGCGACACGGGGCGGCAGTCCGTCAGGGCGCGCTCCGAACGAAGCAAGTCCAGTTGATGTTTCTGGTCGATGCCCTCGCGCAGCATGTCGATCAAAGCGGGATCATCGATTGCCATTCTAGCTCCGGCGGGAGTCTCAACGTCGAGCATCAGGTCGGCAGGATCGGCTTCCTGCAAATTTATAGGCGCGGCTGCTTTGCCGGGGTGGCGGAATTTAGGACGATATAACAGCATCTGACTCTGATCGCGCGCTGTCAGGTAAGGAAACGTCTCCGGGCTGACCGAGCTTCGGAAGGCAAAAAGACGGTCGCCGTAAACTCCGGAGAATCCGGCGAACATCTCGGGCAACTCCTCGCCGCGCATACTCTTCACCGGATAACGCCAAAGGCTTTCCACTGTTCCCACGGTCTTCATGATCGCTTGTTGTGACATCTCATGCCTTGGTGGCTGCTTCATCATCCGGTGCCAGCAAATGGCCGAAGAGCTTACCTGCCAGAAGGAAAACGATGCCGGCCGTTCCGCAGAACGCGGCGTGCAAGAGCCAGAAGTGTGTCGCCGGCATTTTCTCAAGGAGCCCGCCGAGCCAGCCAACCAGGTTGTTGGCCGCGAAGAGGTGCAGGTAGAAGACGCCGATGATGGTGGCGGACAAGGCGGGTGGCGCGACGCGGGCGTAGAGAGCGAGGGAAACGGGAAAGACATTCGCGAAACCGATGCTATTGAGCGCGTGAAAAGCGATCAACCAGCCGATGGAAACTTTAGTTCCGGAATGCGCGGCGATGGCGGCGCCGGCCGCGAGGGAGAGGAAACCGGTTACAGCGCAGAGGCTGCCAATACCCATTTTGGTGATCTCGGTCGGTTCCGGATACTTTTTCGACCAAAGTCGCCAGAAGATCACGGCTAGCGCGAGAAAAGTGACCGAGAGGATGGAATCGAGCGTGATCAACCAGGTGGTGGGCATCTTGTGATGGAAAAAGACAAGGTTGGCCTTGCCCTGAGCCCAGATGAGATAGGCATTGAAGATTTGTTGATTGCCAATAACCGCCATGGTCAAAATGGGGAGGAGCGCGATCAGTGCGATGATTCCCATCTTTTCTCGATGCGTCATGGGAGGTTTAGCGGGGCGTTCGTTTTCTTCCGTCACAGGCAAATCGGGAGGCAACCATGGGCGGCCCCTTAGATAGATCGTTAGGCCAATCAACATTCCGACGCCGGCCGCCCCGAAGCCGTAATGCCAACCATAGACTTCGCCGAGGGTGCCGGCGATGAGCGGGGCCGCGATCACACCGCCGTTAATAAACAGATAGTAAATCTGGAAAGCATCGGCTCGCCGGTTGTCGCCCGTTGCGTAAAGAGCACCCACCTGGCTGGCGAGGTTGCCTTTGAAGCAACCGACGCCGAGCAGGAGGCAGGTGAGGGCGAGAAGGAAGGTTGCGTCGAAGGCCATGAGGAAGTGACCGGCTGCCATAAGCAACGCGCCGATGGTGATGGTGCGGGTCCGTCCGAGGAGCCGGTCGGCAATCAATCCACCGCCGATGGGTGTAAGATAAACAAGGCCGGTGTAGAGGCCGAAAATGGCTGAAGCGAGCGCCTCGACCGAGAGCGGCCCGCGATAAAGGCCCTCGAGCATATGACGAAACGGATCGAACCCGGCGATCTTCTCGATGTGCCCCGGATGCAAAAGCCGGTTGACCATGTAAAGCACGAGGAGCGCTTGCATTCCATAGTAGGAAAAGCGTTCCCAAGCTTCGGCGAAGGCAAGATAGCCGAGACCGCGCGGATGCCCGAGGAAGCTGCGATCGTCCGACTTGTGCATGGCCGCAGACTGTTGCGCGTCGGCCGCTTTGGCAAGAGGAAGGGTGCGGCGTGTCAGCGGGGGCGTCCCCGATTTGCTTCTTCGTGGGGCGGCGCAATCTCGCCAGGCTTCTTCCAGAAGAAGAGCAGATAGCCGGTGCCGAGCCAGAGAATCCAATAAACAAGGTTTAGCAAAACCGCTGAGATGGTGCCGACCGGGCTCGACCTCACGCCCAGATAATATTGGGTGGGAATCTCCTGGGCCGCGGCGGGAATTGCGCGGAGAGCTTTCTGCGCACCCACACCAACGCCCGACTCCAGCAAAATCATTCCGAGATAGGCAAACATGCCGCAGGTGTAAATGGCGAAGGCGAAGATCTTCATGCGGATACCGGCCTGATGCAGGAAATAATAGGTCGCGATCACCATGGCGAAGGTGATGGTGATGACCTGCGCGAAGTCGCTGCTGATGGCCTGACCGCAGGAGCGCGCCAGATTCAGAATGTCGAGTTGAGACATGGATGCAGCGTTCGTTCCGTCCGAGGTAATCCGGAATGATCCCGTAAGTCAATTCACGATCCCAGGTCTCGCCGCGCCATCCTGGAAAGGCAGAGAAAGAGGTGGCGCGATATGTCGCATCTTCGTCATACCGCCATTCGGTATTCTCGGCATATCCTGTGGTCGATGGTAGTTCTTCGCATCGGAATTATTGGAAACGATCAGGCTAATGCGATGGACATGGTGGGGCCGGCGGAGGCCTTAGCCTGCGCCCGACGGGACCAGGAGAAAGGCAAAAGCGAGCGTTGCCACGACGTTTCGATCATTGGCCTAACGAGACGCGTTTGTGGCCGAATCCGGCATCGTCTTTCAGCCGAGCACCACGTTGGACTTTCGCCGCGCCAGTTTTTTCCGGTGCTTCACAAAACATTTCGGTTTTTCGCCGGCCCTGTTTGTCCCTTTTAATCATTCACTTTGTGGACGATGAAAAAAGCCAAGGACCACACTATGAATAGAAGACGATTTATGACCGCCGCCGCCCCTCTGGACACTGCCTTAACCGGAGGACATTCGCTTCTGGGAGCGAATGATTCAACAACCTCCGAGGCGAAAGGATTGATCACAACGACGAGCAAACTGACGCCGCCACGCACGGGTGGCGTTGCCGTTGCGCTTCTCATTTCCGCGGGACTCAACGTGGTCGATTTTGCCGGCCCCTGGGGCGTCTTCGACAGTGCCCGCGTGCCGGGGGCGACGGAACCTCCGTTCCACCTGTTCACGGTGTCGGAGACAGCGGAGACGGTGACTTCCTCCAGTGGTTTGAAAATAAAACCGGACTACACGTTTGCCAACATGCCTGAGACGAAAGTGGTGGTGATCCCGGCGCAGATGGGCACGGATGCCATGATCGAGTGGCTGCGCCAGAGCGCCCTAAAAATGGATGTGACCATGTCCGTCTGTACAGGTGCCTTCAAGCTGGCCAAAGCCGGGCTGCTCGCTGGCCAGGCGGCTACGACGCACCACGAGTTTCTGGATAAACTGCAAAAAGAATATCCCGACATCGAAGTGAAGCGCGGAGTGCGCTTCGTCGAAAATGAGAAGATTTCGACGGCGGGCGGCCTAACGAGCGGAACGGACCTGGCCCTCCGCGTGGTCGAACGTTATTTCGGACGGGAGGCTGCGCGAAACACCGCGGCCTATATGGAGTACCACGGACAGGGCTGGATCGTCTGAGATCAGATTAAGCCGACTTGGGCTTGCTCGAGATCTTTGCGCTGCCTAGAAACGTGGCGTTTTCATCGACCGCCAGGCGGGGCGCTTCGATATCACCGCGCAAGGTGGCCCCAGCTTCGAGCGCGCAGCGGTCGGAAGCGAAAACGTTCCCCTCCACGGTACCTTGGACGGTCACGGAACCGGCCCTAATTTCACCCCGGATGGTGGCGTGCTGGCCCACGGTAAGAGTACCGGTGGATTTAATCGTGCCTTCGACCTCACCGTCGATCACCAGTTCGGTCCGAAATGTGACATCACCCTTGATCGATACCCCGCTCGAGAGCACGGCTCCCGTTCTCACAGGCACGGGGGCGGCCGCAGCCGGTCTTTCCGCTCTCACCATGGGAGGTGGAGCAGGGGCGGGCGCTGGCTGAGGGACGGGTGGTTCGACTTTCGGGGTAGATCCAAACATAAAAGGCTGATCGTGGCTCGCTTGTGATTACGCGAAAAGACGGCGTTTGCCAGCGGAAGTTTGAAGTTCCGAGCGTGAGTCCGCGTTGAGGGAAGCGAAGTGATGACCGAACCGCGTCAAAAATACACTGGCCTCCGTCCGGATAAGGGCAGGCTTTCCTGCCTGTGCGCGGATTTCCGGGGACCTGCGGACAGTTTTAGGGCGAAATCACTTGGGAACTGGCGACTAACGGGTGAGGGTGAAGTCTTATGGGAAACAGCCAAGGCAGAGATAACGTGAAAAAACGCGCCATGCGCCGCAAAAAAACCGAGCGCCTCGCTCTGGCCAAGAAGAACGCCGCGACGAAAGAGAAAAAGTAGGGCGTTGAAGGCGCCGCGCGCGCGTCCGCACCCAACGTCAGGGTTGGTCGACCATTCGCATGCTCCGGGGATGGGCGCGAACCTCGAACCGGCGCAGCGATAGCCGTTTAATCGCCCTCGCCGAAATCGTATTCCGGTTTGTGTGTGTGGAAACTCGCTTATAGATGCCGTCTGCTGTGACGCGGTTGCCGAATCCGCACGTCCCGTTCTGCGTTACCAGCAGTTTGCCGTGCGAGAATTTCAAGGTGATGCGGCATTCGTCGGCGATGCCATCAGGCTTAAAAACAGCGGTGTCGCCTTCGATGGAGGCGAGGCCGCGGCCCTCGCCGGTGTTGGCCATGGGGCCGGCCGGTGATTTGTAGGAAAAGGTGCCGGAGAACTCGACTTGCAAGATTTGGTGACCGAGCGCCCAAATCTTAAACTGGCCGCTCTTTGCTTCCCAAGTGCCGTTGACCTGCGCGGCTGTCACGAATGATTGGGCGTTGGTGGACGAAGCTATCGAGCCTGCTAGAGCACAGCACAAGGCGGCTTGGCGGAAGATTCTGCTCATCCCGTTTGTCGTTACGATTCAGGCCGGCGCAAGAGCTTTCCGGGTGTCGGCAGTTGAAGTCTTAAGCGTAGGCGCGAATCTAAGACTCGCTTTTCTTGGGTTCGCTCACGTGGAGGGCGGGTAGTTGGAGCTGCTGGATAAGCGCGCTCACCCTGGGAACATCATCGGCCTTGATTTGGGTCCATTTCTTGAGTTGTTCGTCCAGTTTATCGCTCAGCATTTTGAACACGGCCAATTGTGCCTTGGTCGGTTCATGGTCGCTTTCGATCACGTGGCTAAAGACGTCGAACCGCTCGTTCAACATGCTCGGGAAAGCGAGGGTCGCTTCGGACCCTTTGGCATTTACCTGAATGAGTTCCCCTTCCACCTCCGACATTTTCTTCTCCACTTCGTCGGCTGCGGTGAGTGTCGGTTTTAGTTTCTCCTCGCTCCCGAAGCGGTGATGGAGCGACTGAATCTGCGACTTGATATCGCGGATCTCATTGATCGCCTGATGTAACTGGGAGATCCGATCGGTTACTTGAACGGACAATGCGAAATTTTTCTGGACCTGGGGCTCCGCTTCTTTCATGCGCGGGTCGATCATTAGATGCAAAGGAGCGGTCTGGCTTTTTTCGCCGGTCGTGAGTTTTACCTGGTATTCACCGGGCTGGGCGAGGGGACCCCGGGGGCCGTCTCCGGAATAAAATGCGCCCGGGACCTGGATGGGATCATTGCAGCGAAGGTCCCAGGCGAAACGATTCATGCCCTCGCTGGCCGGAATTACCTTGGGCTTCTCCACCCGATCGGGCCATTCCGGCGGTTGATCGTTCTCCTTCTTCTCCTTGCTGGACAAATGCCTAACGACCTTACCCTGTGCGTCCAGAATATCGAGTGACACCTCGTCTTTTGGTGCGGTCTTGAAATAATAATCGATCATGGCCCCGGCCGGCGGGTTTTGGCCGACCGGTTGACGGCGGTCGAATTCCTCCGCGTAGTGCAAGCGCAGGGCTGTTTCCGGCTTATACAAAAGTATATCGGTGCCGACGGACTGTGCATTGACCTGGCGAAGGGGCGTCAGGTTGTCCAGCACCCAAAAGGCGCGCCCGTGCGTGGCCACGACGAGGTCGTCGTCTTTTATAACCAAATCGTGCACGGGCGAGGGCGGCAGATTCAATTGAAGAGGCTGCCAGTGGGCGCCCGCATCAAAGGAAACGAAAACCCCGAGCTCCGTGCCGGCGTAAAGGAGCCCGGCCCGCTTGGGATCCTCCCGCACGGCGCGAACGTAAGCGCCCTCTGGAATGCCGTTGGTGATCAGCGTCCACGTCTTGCCCAAGTCGGTTGTTTTGTAGATGTAGGGTTTGAAGTCGTCGAGCCGATGCCGGTCAACCGCGGCGTAGGCGCTGTTCGCATCAAAGGGAGAAGGCTCGATCAGGTCGACCGTGCCCCACTCCGGCATCTTCGGACTGACGTTCGCCCAATTGGCCCCGTCGTCTGTGCTGACGTGAATGAGACCGTCGTCCGTGCCGGCCCAGAGCGTGCCCTTTTTCAGAGGGGATTCGGCCAGGGCGAAGATGGTATCGTAATATTCGACTGATGTGATGTCGTTAGTCAACGGCCCGCCGCTGGCTTTCTGCTTGCTCTTGTCGTTGCGGGTCAGATCCTGGCTGATCTGCGTCCAGCTTTGCCCGTGATCGGTCGAGCGGAAGACGCATTCAGCGGCGGTGTAAATCGTGTCGGGATCGTGCGGCGAGAGCATGAGCGGCGAAACCCATTGAAAGCGGTGCGCCAAATCCGACGCGCCATGACCGGAATTATCCAGGGGCACGGGGCTGATGTCCTGGACATCTTCCTTGCTCCGATCGTACCGAACGGCGTAGCCCTCGCTGTTGGAATAGATGATGTGATAGTCGCGCGGATCCGGCAGGACGAATCCGCATTCGCCATCGCCCGCCGTGAACCAATCCGCCGGCCCGATGGCGCCCCAATCGGTCCGGCTGGCGACGCCGAGGTTGGAGTTATCCTGCTGGGCCCCGTAGATGTGGTAGGGGTAGGCGTTATCGACCGCCACGTGATAAAACTGCGCGGTCGGCTGATTGTTTTTCGTGGTCCAGGTTTTGCCCCCATCGGTTGAGATGCTGGCGCCGCCGTCATTGGCGTTGCCGATGCGGTTGGGGTTTTCCGGATCGATCCAGAGACCGTGATGATCTCCGTGGCGTGCGGGTAACAGGTTGAAACTCTTTCCCCCGTCGACCGACTTGAAGGCGCCCGTGTTCAGGATGTAAACCGTGTCGGGAGACTTTGGATCGGCGTAGACCTTGCTAAAATACCAGGCGCGCTGACGAAAGCGGCCATCCTCGTTAACGCGCGTCCAATTTTCGCCGGCGTCGTCCGAGCGGAAGAGACCGCCTTCCTTCGCTTCGATGATGGCGTAAACACGACTGGCATCCGCCCCGGAAATGGAAATACCGATCTTCCCCAGAAGTCCCTCGGGCAATCCGCTTCCTTCGAGATGTTTCCAGGTGGCGCCATTATCTTGGGATCGATAGAGACCGCTGCCAGGTCCGCCGCTGGAGAAAAACCAAGGCTCGCGCTGGGCCTGCCAAAGGGCGGCGAAAACGATATTCGGATTATGTGGATCGAACACCACGTCGATGCCGCCCGTCTTGTCGTCCTTACTCAAAACTTTCGCCCAAGTTTTTCCCCCATCAGTTGTCCGAAAAATTCCGCGCTCCTGATTCGGACCGAAGGCATGACCGAGAGCGGCGACCAGGGCGATGTCGGGATTTTTCGGATGAACGATGATCGCGCCGATTTGGCGGGTATCTTTCAATCCGATGTTCTTCCAGGTGCGCCCGGCGTCGATCGATTTGTAAACGCCCGTCCCGTAAGTTGTATTCCCGCGGATGGCGGCTTCACCGGTCCCGACGTAGACCACGTTATGATCGGAAGCGGCCACGGCGAGGGCACCGATGGAGGAGATGCTTTCCTTGTCGAAAAGCGGAGTCCAGTTGGCACCGCCGTCGGTTGTTTTCCAAACACCGCCGGCTACCGCTCCAAAGTAATAGGTATCGGGTTCACCGGGTACGCCTTCGATGGCGAGGGCGCGACCGCCGCGAAAGGGTCCGACCTGTCGCCATTGCATTCCCTTGTAGAGTTTCTCATCAATATTGCCTGCGGGGAGGGGATTGGGAGAAGGGTTGGCTGCTCGACTGGCTGTGATGGTCAGGAGGAAAAGCGGGATCAAACCGGTGAGCGAGCGCAGTCGGCGAGAAATCATGCCTTTAAGGTGAGAGGCTTAAGATGTTGTTCAACTGGAATGTGGCCGGATCGGGTGGCAGGGATGGCGCAGCGCGACGTCCCTACCTTTGCTTCTCGCGCCGCCTGGAGATAGGCGACCAGCGCGTTGCGCTCGGCCGGTTTTAAATCGGCGCGTTTTGCCATCTTATCGACCAGGTGGGGCCAGGCGTCCGCGCTGTATTTGGAGATCACCGGCAAGGTGTGACACTCGAGGCAACGGGAAACGAAAAGCGTGCGGCCTTCCTGTAGCATATGCTCTTCGCTACGGTGCGCCGCCCCCGCCCGGATAACGGCGGCGTCCACCGCTGCGGGCGCCCATGACGCCTGGCATCCCGAGAAAAGCGCCAGACAGCCTATGGCATTCAAAGCTTGGCATGCTGAGTTCATCTCAGAAGGCGAATCCGAAAATGGTGCGAATCTGCACCTCAGGTTCACCCAGTGTCTGGGTGGCCTGAGCCAGCGCGGTGATGGTTGCGAACCATTGTCCGTGGCGCACCGATAGGTTCGGCCCGACGAAGAAATTGTTCACGGCCCGATCGGTCGCCCAGTCGGGAAGAACGAACTCATGAAGCAGTTCAAGGCCAACCGACAAAGAGGGAGAGAGTTCGTAACTGAGTCCGAGCGATTGGGAAAGCTCGCCTTGGCGTTCGCGCAGCCCGCTGCCTTCCCAAGTGGCTTCCAGAGTTGCGTTGTAGGCCACGATCAAGGGACCGAAATCTTTTTGCAGGATGATTTTCGACTCCGACTCAAACAATTGGTCGCCGCCTTTCAATTCTTCGTAAATCGAAACGCTCACTGCATCCGCCACCGGATTGCTCAGATTATAGATCGCCTCCACGGCCGTTCCCGCATACGCGTAACCGGAAGATTGGTCGGTCAAACCAGAGTGATAATTCCAATCGGCCACGTAGAGGCTGAGTTGTAACTGTTTCGTTATGCCGAACTCGAACTCATGCCGGACATCGACCTGCGAAAACCGGTCGCCATTCGTTCCCGTTCTGAAAGTGACTTGATTTTCCAGTTCCACGCTCCCCGGAGTGGAGGGATTCGCTCCGTAGATGAAGGTGAATCGGCGCGCGTCCGCGTAGGCGGAAAATACTCCCAGACTTAGGACCAAGGCACAAATCGTTAAGCACCTTGGCACGCGTAACTCCGTCGCGGCTAACGAATCGGGAGGGTCCCGACGTGTTTGAGAGCGGGGGATTCCTTGGGCAGTTCGGTTGGCTGAACTGGACTGCCTGCTTCCGGCTCGGCCGTGCAGCGAACTCGCTGGGCGGCAAAGTAGGATCCAATTACGATAATGCCGGCAAGCAATTGCGCGAGGAGCGTTTCGTAGGTGGGGAAAACGGCCAGCCACATGCCCAGCCAGGCTGGAATTAGGTTAACGAGCCCGGGAACGTCGGTCTTCGAAATCCAATGGGCCAGCTGCATCTCCTGGGCTTGCTCGCCCACCATGACCAGGAGAACCACGCCCAGGAGGACGCCCGTCGTAATCAGCATTTTGCGATAAGGCAGACGTTGCTGGAGCACGAAGGTCAAGACTGCCACCATGACCGATAGAACGAGTCCAAGGAGCGCGCCTTTCAGAACCACCTGGCCGCCGAGGCGAAGATTGTAACTCTGCAGGAACAAGACCACTTCAAAGCCTTCGCGGTAAAGCGAAGTAAAGCCGAGGAGCACCAAACCCCAGGTCAGGGCGCGTTTCGAAATTTCAGCCGTGCCGGCGTTGGCCAGCAATGACTTGCGGCGACGATTGTGCGCACGAATCCAGCCGCCCCAGTAAATCTTGTGGAAAAACCAGTTCATGATCACGAGCAAAACGACGACGGCGAGCAGCCCGGTGGCGGCTTGCAAGTCGAGAGCGGGAACGCTTTCGGTGAGTTGTCCCACCACTCCGGTCGCGATAAACCACGTCACAAGCGTCGCGACAAAGGCCAGACCGGCCCCGAGTGCGACCGGGCGACGATGGGCCCGCCTCTCGCCCGTCATGCTGGCTGTGACGGCGGCGAGGACGAGAATGCATTCGAGCCCTTCGCGGAAAACGAGGACGCCGATATCGAGGAATGCAACGGTGGGGCTGGTATTGGGCTGGGTCGGATCGGGCGCTCCATGGGAGGTGATGCCCTGCCAAACCATCATGGCGACCACGCAGAGTGCGGCGAGGAAGATGCCGATGAAAAGAGCCCGGCCGGCCGTCTTGGTCATTTTTTGGAACAACCCAACTTATCACAACGAAATTAGGAGGGCTGCCGTTTGGTTGCTTTTTTTTAGCGGCGCCTTGCGGGGTGGCTGCCAAAAGAAGCGGGCGCACGCAGCGTTGCCGAGGGGAAACCGGCGCAGCGCGCTGTCCCTACCATTGCGTGCCTGCCAGGTGAGATTACATTCCCGGGTGCGAAAAGCAGCGGCGTTTACGCTGATCGAGATCGTTATTTCAATCTTCATTATGATGCTCCTCCTGTTGCTGGCCGTGCCCAGCGTCACGGGGGTGATGGCGGACCGCCGTTTACGGCGTTCGCTCGATGGTTTTAACCGTCTGGTGTATCAGGCTCATGAGAGAAGCATGGGCGAGCACCGCTCCTATCTGCTGGTCTGGGCCGACAAGGAAATCGAGCTCCGACCAGAAGTATTCCTGAAGGGCGACGACCCCGCACCCACCGCGCAATGGGGATTCGCTAAAAACGAAACGCTTACGCTCAGTCTAACCGCCGCGCTCTCCAAAGATCCGCCGGCCGAATGGATTTTCTGGCCCTCCGGCGCCTGCGAACCGGCGGACGTCAAGTTTACCGGACGGGACGGGAGCTGGACGGCCAGCTATTCGCCCCTGACGGCGCGCGCCCAGATCGTTGCCTATGCTGCGCACTAGAAAAACAAAAACCGCTTTCGCTCTCTATGAGGTGCTGCTCGGCCTGACGGTTTTTGTCGTGGGCATACTCGCTCTCGGTCGTTCCGTGGAAAATTGTCTGAATGCCAGCGCTCTGAGTGCGGAAGACAATCGGGTTCGTTTAATCCTGGCCAACCGAATGTCTGAAATCCAGGCCAGTTCGGCCGTGCCTGATCCGGCCGCCGAAACGAAGGTCGATACCGGTTACGGCCTGGTCCGGTTGATTCAACAGACCATCCCCGCGCAACTGGTCGAAGATGACGGGACCGATCTCGTCGGGATGAGGACGGTGACGCTGACGGCCAATTGGGTGCGCGGCGGGGTGAAGCAAAGCAGGAGCGTGGAGTTTTATGTTTATCGCGCCGGCTAGTTCCAGGGCCCGTGGCTTCACGCTACTCGAGATAATGCTGGCGGTCGTAATCATGGCGACCATGTCGTTAGCCATTTATCGTTTTGTACAGTCGAACCTCATCGCTCTGCGCGTCTCTTCGGATATCTCGGCAGCCGACGCGCGTTATGATGCGTTGCGCGATCTGCTCAGCGCGCAATGGCAAAGTCTTCCCTCGGGAGCGGGTGCCTTGAGCGGTGAAGCGTTAAAAGTAAGTGATTTGTCGCGCGATCAAATTACCTGGACGTGCGGGGCGGGCCCGGGCTTGCTCACGCGTTACGCCTCCGGCGATTTCCTGGTCAGCCTGCGTTTGCGCGCGGCCAGCAGCAAAGGCGATAAGATTGACCTTGGGTTTTTGCGTAAACCGGTGGAAGACCGTTCGGTCAGTAACGCCCATGAGTCGTGGATACCACTTCTGCAAAATGTGCGCGGCCTCCAGATCCGCTACTTCGATCCGCGCCTTAATGTCTGGCAGGACCGATGGACCGATAACGTGACGCTGCCGCGGCTGGTCAAGTTAACGATTGATCGAAGCGATGCCGCAGTTCCCTGGGAGGCTATCATTGCCTTGGGCCGAACTCCCTTATGAAGAGACGGCAAAAGCTGAGGCACACGACAGGCGGCGCGGCCCTGCTGCTGGCCCTTTGGGCGCTGTTTCTTTTGAGCGCGGTGGTCATCTCATGGGCGCTGGATATAGATTCCCAGCTCTCCATCTCGGGCAGCTCCAACCGAATTCTGGAAGCGGAGGCGATGGCTTGCTCCGGTGCTGAGGTTGCTTTGCACCCTGCGGTCAAGCGGACTTCGCCCAACCTGAAACGGCAGGTCAACGGACGCCAAAGCTACGAAGCACGCCTGACCGGAGAAGGGGGACGCCTGAATCTGAACTGGCTGGTGGCCGGAGAAAATCCGGTTCGCCTGGAAATCCTGCGAAAATATCTTGAGATCAAAGGGATCGATCTAAATGAGCGCGACCAGATGATTGATTGTCTGCTCGATTGGGTCGATCCGGATAACTTGGAGCGCCTGAACGGAGCCGAAGAGAGCGCTGCTTATCATCCGGCAAACTCACTCTTGACGCGCATCGATCAGGTTAAAAAAATCAAGGGATGGAAGGAGTTCACGTCGGTTCCCGGGTGGGACGATGATTTCACTCTCAACAGCAGCGGGCCGGTCGATATCTCGTGGGCCTCCCGCGAGGTCTTGCTGGCTTTACCCGGCATGACCGAGCCGTTGGTCAACGCGTTTATGCAGCTCCGGCGCGGGCCTGACGAAATTGACGGCACGGATGATGACGCCCAATTCAAATCGCTCGATGAGATCCGAACTGTCCTCAACATACCGGCCGATCAGTTTGCCGTGCTCAACGGGGTGGTCAGTTTCAAAGATGCTGTTTTTCGCATCGTTAGTGTGGGAAAATCGGGCGATACCACGCGGGTTGTGCAAATGGTTGTACGCAAAGTGGGAAACGGCACACAAATGATCACGTGGAAGGAGCTTTAAAATAGAGACCGCCTCAACATCGGTAGTCATCGTTCCCACGGCGCATGGTTGGAACCTGCTGCGCTCGGTGGAGGGCAACGGCTCGTGGGACGTCCGCATGGTCGCGTCGCTCGAGGAAGCGGTGCCTTTGTTGCGGGCCGGGGATGATTTGATTCTTGGTCTGCCTGTCTCGGCTGTGCTGGCCCAGCGTTTTCGCCTGCCTACGGTCGATCCGGCTGAGTTTCCTGAGATGGTGCGGTTGCAGATTGAGAAGGCGCTGCCTTACTCGGCCGACGAAGTGACGACCGATTTTGAAGTGATCGAGCAAAACGAGACGGAAAGTGTGGTCTCAGCCATCGCCGTTCGGAATGAACAATTGGCCGAGCTGGCCGCGCCCCTCATCAAGGGTGGGTTCATTCCCCGACAGGTGACGGTATACGCCTCGCAACGTGCTGCCACTCATGTCCCGCAGGGGCGCGCGCTTCTCATTTACCCGGAGGGCGAGGCGCTGGTCTCGGCCGTGACAGAAAACGGCTGCGTTACTTTGACACGAACGCTCGAAGGCATTGAGAGAGAGCATCTTCAGACCGATCTTCCGCAACTGGCGTTGAGCGCAGAACTACAGGGAATCCCGGCCTCCTTCCCCAACGTTCTCCTCGACGAGACGTGTTACGAGATGCGGGAGATCGTGCAGGAAATTGTGGCGCAACGCCCGGAACTGGTCGGGATAGAAACACCGCCGGCCACGGTGAAGCTGAACCTTTTACCCGACAGCTGGCGACTCCAACGGGCCCAGTTGGCGAGACGCGGGGAGTGGCGCCAGCGGCTAATCTGGGCAGCAGCGGCTTACGGGGCGATCATGGCGCTGTTTGTCTTGTATCTTATCTACACGCGCATTCATGTGGCCTACCTCAATCGACGGATCGCGCACGACGCGCCGCAAACGGAGTTTGTACGGGCGGCGGATGCCAATTGGAAGGCGCTGGGTCCAGCCATCGATACGCGTTATTATCCGGTCGAAATTCTGAATCATCTGGCGGAGAGTCTTCCTTCGCCGGATGTGCATATCACTGGGTACAACCAATCGGCCCGGCAGATTTCGATTGATGGAGAGGCGACGACGGCCGCCCTCGCTTATCAATTTGCCGACAAATTAAAAAAGAATGAGGGCCTGAGGATTTTTCAATTCACCATGGCGGATCCCCGAATTCTCTCCAATAGCCATGCGCAATTTCGAGTGGAAGGCCGCCCGCGATGAAGTTGACCGACTGGTATGGACGGATGAATCCACGCGAGCGAGTCCTCTCCTCCGTGGTTGCCGCAGTGGTCTTCCTGCTCATTAATCTTTTTGTCTGGAGCTGGATTTTTGAAGCGATTGGCCGCGGCCACGCTGACCTGGCGGATCGGAAAGCGCAACGCCAGCAGCAGGCCGTTTTTCTAAAGGAGCACGATATGTGGGTCAAGCGCGAGCAATGGCTGCGGCAACATCAGCCTATCTTCAAGGGCGCCGGAGAAGCGTCCACTCTGCTGGAGCAGCAACTGCGACCGGTCGCGTCCAAGTACACGGTGCTGGTGGAAAATCCGCAGATTGGATCAGGCGAGAACACGCCTAACCACCAGAGTGTCTGGGCCTCGATTCAGACCAAGAGCCATTGGGATTCGCTCATTCATTTCCTTTATGACGTCCAGCAACCGGAGGCATTCATCGTCTTCGAAAACGTAAACCTGGCCATCGATCCAGCTGATCCCACCATGATGCAGGGCAAATTCAAGATTGCGCGATGGTTCGCCTCGACCCAGCCACAAAAATAGACACCTGCGCTTATTATTCTCCGCTTGTGGCACCCGGCCCGTGGCCGGTTCCGCACGTCGCCCGGCGACGTGGCTACAGACGACATGATTTCGCAGGCGGGCGGGCCAGCCCGTTATTTTCTCGATGACAATCGGGCATTACGTCCGAGAATGTCAGCATCCCCCCAACATGTTTATCTATCGAATCCTGCGGCTCGTTTCTCTCGCTTTCCTTCTCAATCTCGGGATACACGCCTTGGTGGCCGAAGATATTCCGAAGCGGCCGCCCTTTGATCGTTATACCGCGATGATGAACAAGTCGCCCTTCGCCGTGGCCACCGCGGTAGCGCCGCCGGCTCCCACCGCGAATTTTGCCAAGGACCTCTACGTGGCGAACGCCGCCCGGCTGCCGGATGGCGATATGGCCACCATTCAGTCGGCCATCGACCGGAATATGAAAGAGTATCTGACGACCAAAGGCCCTAACGAACATGGTTATGCCATTAGTAATATCGAGTGGTCAGACAAACCGGGCCAGACCACAGTAACGATCAGCAAGGATGGTCAGTTCGCCCCGCTCAATTTCAACCAGGCGTTAATGGCGGCCGGGCTCCCCCAGACGAGTGCGCCGCCCGGGAACGGAATGGTGCCGGGTCAACCGGCGGTACCTGCGCCCTCCTATATCCCACCTCCACGGCCGATTAGTGCGGTTGGTCTGCCCACACCTCCGCCTCACGTCCGTGGCCTCATCCAGCGCAATCCCAACGCGTTGCCCGTCCCAAATCCGAACGCCGGATTCAAACGATAAAGGCTCCTGCGCCGCTTCAGTTACCCAAATCGTCGTCCGCCGTGTCGGCCTTCCGATCGGGCCCGGCGGAAAATAGGTCGAAGCCACCGGGATTCTTCGTCCCGGGATTGCGATAGATGTAATCGTTCTGCCAGGGGTCTTTGGGCATGGAAGTAAAAAGCTGATACCATCTCGTCGGCTTGGGATCGCTGTCGGGCTGCACGACGAGCGCCTGAATACCCTGCTCGGTGCTCGGAAAAAATCCGTTCATGCTTTCGTAAAGCTTCAGCTGGGTATTGATCCCCTGAACGTCGGCGGTGACTTTGACGTGTTTCGAATACTCGACGTTGCCTCCCATCCGGTTGATGGCGATGCCCAGAAGGAGAGCAATGATCGTGACCACGATCATGATCTCGAGGAGCGTGAACCCGGCGGAGTGGCGTAATAATTTCATTCTTTAATCTGACAACGATTCCCCAGTTCCGTTGCAATTGACTATTTAACGGGACGCAACTGATAATCGGATTTTTCCCAAAGATACTTTAATTGGATCTGGGTGGCACGAATGGCGGAGTTCGGGGCGTCCGCTCCTCCCAGGACAAGGATGTCGTTAGTGCCGGACTTGAGATTGGCCAAAGGGATGACCTTCTGGGCGCGCAGCCACCCCGTGTATTGAAACTGCATTTCTTTCGATATGGATTCCATTTCTCCGCGATAAGCCGGATCGGCCAGGTCCGGCAGGATCAGGTTTGCCGTTCCCACGGGTTCTCCGTTTACGTAAACCTGCGGCGGAGAATCAATCCGCGGACTGGCTACATCGAAAGTGAGCAACGCCACCAGTGGTTGCGCCTCCATGTCGAACTGGAAAGTGGCTGCCTGGGCCACATCGGGCCCGATGGCAATGGCCTCCGGCGCGAGCGCGGCCGTGACCGTCCCGAATTGTTCCACATCGCGCTCGGGTGCGCGCAAAGGTGGCGGAGCCGAAAATGGTTGCGGGATGATGTCTCGTTGATCCGAGCTGAGCGGATGCACTACTTCACTGCTCGTCATCCAATCAAGATAAGCACCGCGAATACCGGCGCCGTCCCCCGGCACTTCCACATCCACGACAGAAACTCCGTTCATCGGGATCATTTGCGATTCGGAACTGGGCAGATCGAGGCCCGAGCCGAGGGCGCCGGAGCGCAGCACCTGCGTCCCGGATTCATCCCAGCAAACCAATTCGGGGCGGGCATTTGGATTGTCATCAAAGAAGAGCCGGAAGAGCAGAATGTGATAGTCGCCCACGGGGTGGGCCACCCGAATCCGGAAGATGGACTTGGGCGAACCATCCGCGGTTTGGCCGGTGACTAACGATACCGCTTCAATCCAGCGGGGGGCCGTCTGCGCCTTGGAATGAGTTGGCTTATTTTGCCGCAGATCGAGCCAGGCGCTTTCCGCCGGAGCGGTTGGAATAGTTGCTCCGCCCGGAGGCGGCAGTCCATCGTCGAGGGCCTGTTGGGCGCGCAGAGGAGAAATCGCCAGGGCAATTAACGCGAACGCGACGAAGCGGAGTAGCATGTAAATCGGTTTCGAGGCTACCTCAGTGAGGTCGCATCTGCAAGCTGTGTGTCATTTCGAAGACGGCGGACAGAATACTGAAGACGACAAAACCGACCACAATGGCAATCAACAAAATGATGAGGGGCGGTATGAGTTGCGAAACGATCGCCACGGTTCGATCGAGTTCGCGCTCGTAAACATCCGCGATCGTTTGCATGGTGTCCGCAAAATGTCCGGTTTGTTCTCCGACCGCCATCATGTCGGTAAATAGTTCGGGAAAGAGGTGCTGCGCGGCCAGGGCCGTGGAGAGGGTGGCGCCGTCGATTACGGACCGGCGAACGTCGGCCAGCTTGATTTCCAGATAGCGGTTAGCGGCGATTTCAGTGACCAGTTCAAGCGCGCGAAGGAGGGGAATTCCGTTCTCCATGAGGGTGCCGAGCGTGCGGGAGAACTGCGCATAATAGCCGTGGCGCACGATCCGCCCGTAACCCGGAATACCGAGTCGAAATCGATCCCAGGCGATGCGGCCATCATCGTTGCGCACGAACGCGCGAAAGCCCACGCTCGCTCCCACGGCCAGGAGGAGACCGAGCCACCAGTAACCGGTGATCAGATGATGGACCGCCAGGAGAATGCGGGTGGGCAAGGGAAGCGCGCCGCCGTTGGCCGACATAAATTGCGTTAACTGCGGCACCATAAAGGTGATGAAAATTGTGATCAGGACAATGCCCGCCAAAGCCAGGAAGGCGGGATAGATGAGTGCCTGTTGCACGCGATCCCGCAGTCCTTTCGCCTGCATCAGGTGCTTCACCACCCGATGCAAAATATCGGGGAGCGCACCGCTCGCTTCTCCCGCCGCCACCATATTAATATAGAGCGGCGGAAAAATTCGCGGGAAGTCGCGCAAGGCCTGGGAGAAACTGCGCCCATCCACCAACGCCTGGTGCAGCGCTCGGGTCATCTGCTGGACGCGCGGCTGCTTGAGTCGTTTTTGCAGAATCGATAGGCCCTCGTCCAGGGTCATGCCAGCCTGCAGGAGGTGAGCGAGCTGTTCCGTGAAGACGAGCAACTGACTGTGCGGGACTTTTAAACTCTGCGTGGCGGGGGCGAGAGCGGTCGGTTCAATGGCGCCGTTTTTGTGGTCGCTGGCCAGCGCCTGGATGCGAATGGGAATGCAATGCTGCTGTTCAATCTGTCGAATGGCGACCGACCGGTCAGGACAATCGAGCACCCCTTCGACCAGACCGCCCTGAGCGTTGCGTGCGCGATACGAAAATTGTGGCATGTCCCGCAGGAGGTTAGCGCACGCAAAGGGAGATTTCCAATGACCGGCAGCCCGGCAATATGCGAGAGGACGAGGCGTCTGGCACGATTAGTGCAGGTAAGTCTGGTTATTATGAAAACTGCGGTCGCCATCGTCCTCGTCGCTTTTGCACTTTCGTCTACCGCGCACGCCTTTCTTCGCCCACGCATCCCCCATCGGACGAGGCCTCCCGCGGGAGGGATATTCCATTCTCCGGATTCACAGTCCGGTTTAAAAACGAACCAGTTGTCTCGGGCGCGGCCGCGCTGAACAGCGGAAATGTTGCGCGCCTAGTCGCGACGTAGCGCGATGGCTGACAGATCATCATCGAAACCCTGAGCGTCGGATCGCCGGCCGAGTTGTGCGATCAATCGCGGTAGGAAGTCCGCCTGTCCGCCGATATGCGCGAAGGCCTCCATCAGTGTGTTGCCTGTAAGGCGCTCGCCGCCGTTCGATTTCGAACTGTAAATGCCGTCGGTGTAAAGAAGCGCTACGTCACCGGACGCGAGTGCGGTAACCGTTTCGGCCATATCCGCCGTCGGGTAGATGCCGATCATCGTGTTGCGCGACGGCAGCGTCTCGACCACGCCGTCGCGCCGCCGAATGAGGAGCGGAGGCTGGCCGGCCCCCGCAAAGGACAGGCTGCCATCGCCTTTAACGACAGCACATCCAGCCGTCATGAAGGAACGTCCCCGGAGCACGCCATAAAACTCCGCGTTCACCAACGTCAGAATGCCGTGGGCGGTCTTGGATAAAGTGCTGGCGTGGTTGAAAAGCAATGCCACCAGGGTGGTGAAGAGGGCTGCAGCGACGCCGTGACCCGTGGCATCCGCCAGCCAGAAAAGCCACGATTTATCGTCTAATTGCCGCCAGCCGTAGACATCGCCGCCGACTTGAATCAATGGCGTGTAAACCGTTTCAACATGCCAGCCGTCGGGCCGCAACATCGCCGAGGTCACGATGGCTTGTTGAGTGGTGCGCGCAATCGCGAGGTCGGCCTCCTGAGCTTCGCGCCAGCGCGCCATCTCGCGGTTGCGGGCCTGCAACTCCTCGAAGAGGTGCGTCTCGCGGTCGCGCGCGCGCTTTTTCTCAAGGCACGCGCCAATACGCGCTTTGAGCAGAATCGGGTTGAACGGCTTGGGCAGGTAATCGACCGCGCCCAACGCAATGCAGCGCACCACCGAGTCCAACTCGCCCAGCGCTGAAATCATGATGACCGGAATATGGCGCAGTAATTCGTCGGCCTTAAGGCGCTGGAGTACTTCGTAGCCGTCCATCTCAGGCATCATGATGTCGAGCAGCACGAGGTCGAACGTGTTCCCACGCAGTCGTTCCAGCGCTTCGCGCCCGTTTTCAGCGGTGGCGACGACGTAGCCCTGCCGCTCCAACCGGCGCGAGAGGACATCGCGGTTGGCTTCGAGGTCATCCACGATCAACACAAATCCCCGCGCTGAACCGGAGGTCA
>JBBRQE010000020.1:0-29301 GCA_038226905.1 Chthoniobacterales bacterium
GGTTCGTTTCAAGGTGCCGAGACCGCGGTCCGACAAGGGTAGCTCCGGTTTTCCGTTCGGCTCGGAACCGGTGGGCTATCCAAGGGAGAGCTGGGGTCTTCCGCCCTTTTCGAAAATGCGCAGGATATTTCCCGGGTTGCTCAGATTGAAACGGGGGAGCGGATCGAGGAAGGGGAGGATGCCGTGCAGTTGCGTGTCCTGCGCGGTGACGGGCGTGTAATTAGTGAGTCGAAGGGGAGCGCCATCGGCCCCGTAGGCCTGGCCAAATCGATAATTCTTCTCTGGATAAGCACCATTATTATAGAGAGCCGCGCCCCAGAGCATGGCGCCGTGGTTCATCATGCTGTGGTCGACATCCCGCACGATTTCGCCATGACAGAGACCGCAGGTGATCTGGGCGACGCGCAGGTCACCCGGGTTCATGAAGCGGATGAACTCGGGTGATTCGTGATTGAGCCAGGCGCTTGAACTGGGCGGATTGGCCGAGGTTTTAAAGAATTCGCGATTACGCGGTGCGATGTGCGCCTGCTCTTTCGTTAGGCCACGCCCGGCCTGACCGCCGTGACAATCGGTGCAGCCGAGGACGACATGCTCGGTCTTGTGCATGGGTTCGATACCCTGGTGGCATTGCAGGCATCCCGCACTTTTGGCGTCGGCTTCGCTCCGGGTTTGGTCGATCCAATTTCGAGGTGGCAAGGCGACGCTGTGAACGGGGCGTGGAGCGGGAAGGGAAGTGGGGGGACCGTAGGCGGAGGGGGAGTCCTGAGCGTGGGCGGCGGTGACGATGAGGAAGGAAAAGAAGAGAAAACATCGAACGCTCAAGGCCCAACGCCCAACGCCCAAATGAAGATGACTCAATCTCATTTCCTTCAGACAAAGGCCAAGTTTGTGGATGAAATCCTTCGGCGCATTCTTCATCAGTAGGTCAGCGTCACGGTCAAAATTCCGCTGTACAAAAATGGATCGACCGCAGCGGCAGCCGGTTGCGGATAGCCATGCACCGGCACCGCGTTGCTGCGAAAAATGTCCTTGTAACCCCAGCGCGGGACGAGGAAGCCGGCGCCTGCTGAGATGATGACGTTTTCGGTCAAGAGCGGCCGCCACTCGAGGCCGGCGCTGCAATCCAGACCGAAGTCGTTGCTCGCGCGATTGGTCATGAGGACCAACTGGGTCGGCTCCGTCGTGACGGTCCGGATATAGTTCACGTTGATAAAACTTTTCAGCTTGGGCGTTACGTCGGCGTCGAGTCCGTAGCCGAAAAGGAGCGCGCCCGGATTAACGAAGTTGGCTTGTCCCTCCGTTTTGCTGGTGCGGAAATCGATGACCAGACTGTCGCGCTGTTTAAAGTTGACCGAGGTGCCGGCCAGGTTGAAGCCCTGGTGCGAGTAAAAGCTAAACGGACCGCCCAGCAGGAAGGGGCGATCCAGCACGGTATCGAAACCGGTGGCGTGCGAATCGGTCGGGTCGTTATCCCCGCTCGCGTAGAAGACGGAGAGCTTGTGTCGAATCCAGTTCTTGTCGACCGATACTTCGAGCGCGGCCATTTGGCCGTTGATATCGACGCGGCGTCCGGCAATGCCGTTCACGCTGTCTTCGCCCAGGACCTGGTAGAAGGCATGGTCGATATTGAGCCAGCCGATGTGCCCGTCACCGGTCCAGCCGAGATAGTAAGCCTGCAGATAATGATCGGCCACCGTGCCGATGGGAGCGGGCCGCGTGATGAAGCCATTCTTGTCATAATGGCGGCTGT
Organism: Chthoniobacterales bacterium; assembly: GCA_038226905.1. Lineage (GTDB taxonomy): Bacteria > Verrucomicrobiota > Verrucomicrobiia > Chthoniobacterales > UBA10450 > JBBRDU01. The sequence goes on from JBBRQE010000020.1 coordinate 1,751, forward strand.
TGTTGTCGAAATCACCGACGAAACTGAGCTGACCGGTGTAGCCGTGCCAGAGGAGATCCTGCCGATAGACATTGGCGATATAAACCTGCTGGTGTCGGGCGCTGAACTCGTTCAGGTCCGAGTACGTATCCTTCTCCAGCATGTCGAAGGCGGCCAGATTGTACTGCCAGCGGTTGTTGTCGTAGTTGCCGAAAATGCGCGCCCCCAGGTTGGTGTCGTTAAAGATGAACCCGCGGAAATCGCTGACGAACGGCTGGAGGCCGACGCGTGAGGAGACGAAATCGTAATTGTTGGACAGATCGCGAATGTGAATTTCGGCGAAGGCCTCCTGCAGGGAGAAAAACTCCCTGTCCCGGGTGGTGCCGTTCTGCGGATTCGGATTCACCACGTTGCGCTCCTGCACATTGATGTAGTTATGATTATAAACGCCGAGCAGACGCAGCGCCCATTCCACGGGCTTGAAAGCCGTCTCGCCCTTGAAGAGGTCCAGGCCGAGTGAAATGTCGTTAGACCAGAAGTACTGTTCACTCCGGCCAAAAAATTCCGAACTGTTCGGGCGATCCGCACTGACTCCGCTGGGGGTGGGCAGACGGCGCGTTTCTCCCTGGGCAAAATCTTCCATCGTGACGTTCAGGAAAATGTCCTGCCCGATGATGGGGGCGTCCCCTTTCAATTTGCTCTGCAAATAAGGATGCCAGAGGTGAAGGTCCGATTGGTAAGTCGTTTCGGTGGACGGGTCGGCGTACCGTTTCCAGCGGCCGAAGCCAAGGAACCAGCGGTTCGGGACAGGTTCAGAAGCCGGGAGCAAACCTTCGCCCTCTTCCGATTGCTCATACGTTTCGTATTCCAGTTTGCGGCGGCGCGGTAGGACTTCGCGCACGCCTTTACGCGGCAAAGCCAGAGAGCGAGGCAGCGCTTCTTCGCCATATTGGGGCAGCTGCGGCAGAATCGGCGGAAAAAGATCGGGCGGTGCCTCCGGTTCAAACTCTCGGGTGGCGCCGGGATCGGGATTGAACTGGGAAGGCGCCTCCGGAAGCAGTGGTTCCGGCTCGGTCGGGCCCGGGATCGCCCGTTTTTCCGAGACGATCGTCACTTGTCCTAACGAGATGTTCCTTCTTCCTCCTGCGGAGAGCGGCCCGTCGCGCGCGAGCTCGACGGTTTGCGAGCGGGCCGTTGGAAGGGCCGGTCCCAGCAGGAAGATTGTCGAGCCTACGCTCAGGAAAAGTGCGCCGGTGATCGAGTAAGCTGACCAGCGCATGAGAGCGCGAGCATGCCGGAGAAATCCCTCGATTGGCAAGCTTAGTGGCATCGCGCTCGAAGGAACCTCGCATTTGTCGTGGCAATGTTGGTTCGGGCTGTTAAAAAGAGGAGCCAGCATGAATGCGCGTCTCCTCCTGTTCCTGTTCGCGTTCCTGGCCGCGGGCCGGTTGACCCTGGCCCAACTGACTCCGGCTGATACGCAACGGATCCTCAATCAAGCCATCACGCGGGCCGTAAAGATTTCTCCGAACAGCGTCATCGCGGTGACCGACCGCGAGGGATATGTGCTGGCCGTTTGGGTGGTGCGCGGCGGCACCGCCGGAGTCGATGAAGTGGCCACGGCGGTTTCGAAAGCGGGCACGGCTGCTTTTTTGAGCAGTAACCAAAACGCCTTCTCCTCGCGCACGGCCGGGTTCATCATTCAACAGCATTTTCCTCCCGGCGTGAATAACACTGCGCCCGGTCCGCTGGTCGGCGTCGGTCTTTCCAGTCTGTTTTTTTCCGACATCAACAAATTTAAAAAGCCGGGCAGTATTCCGCTTTTCAATCCGGCGCCGGGCGCCACCCTTTTGCCCGTCATAGGGACATCGCTCGACGGTTCGCCGGGCGGCGTGCCGCTTTACAAAAACGGGAAGCTGGCAGGCGGCCTTGGTGTGACCGGAGATGGCACGCCGCAGCCGGCCGTGGCCGCTTCTCCGTCACCGCCGCTCCCCGCTTTCGTGCGGAATGAAAACCCGTTCGTCTATATTGGAGGCTACGACACAGATGAAGACGTCGCCGTGGCCGGGCAGGCCGGTTTCGCGCCTTCCTCCAGCATCACGGCGACCAACGTTTTCATCAACGGCATCCGGCTGCCCTACACGGCTTCTTCCGCGGCCAAACCCAAGAGAATTGTGCTGCAGGGTAACGAGGATCCGAATTATCCGACGATTCTCGGGGCGCAACCGCCCGGACCTTATGTCCCGGCCAGCTTCAGCGGCGTGTCGGGCGAGATTCGGCAGCCCATTATGAACGACCCGCTCTTTTCTGTGCCGATCAATGGGCAGGCGCGTTTAAATGCGTCAGAAGTTGCGTCCATTATTAATTTCGCGGCCCAACGAGTGAAGATTACGCGCGCCGGCATTCGTTTTCCCATCGGGGTGCAGATGCAGGCCTTTATCACGGTGGTGAATAATCCGGACACCCCCGGGGTGGCCCCGACCGTGCTCGGCACTTTTCGCACCGGTGAAGCGACCCTTTTCAGCTGGGATGTAGCCGTGCAAAAAGCGCGCACCGCCATTTATTATTCGACGCGGGATTTGGCCGGGCTTGGTCAACTCGTGGCGGAATCGACGCGCTGTGTCGGTTTCCTGGCACAACGATTTTATCAGCCCGGAATCGACAGCAACAGTCCGGGACCCTATTTCACGCAACAGGATCGCTTCTCCGGGTTCGGGGTAGGGACGGAGCCGAACCTCATTTTCACCGGCTTTCCCGGCCCGGGCACAAATCCGGAACTGCCTAACGGAACCACTATTTTCCCCGGAGGGTTCCCTCTCTATCGCAATGGCGTCTTAATCGGCGCCATTGGAATCAGCGGCGACGGGGTTGATCAGGACGACATTGTGGGCGCCGCGGGCACGCACGATTTTCTCGCGCCCGACCATATCCGGTCGGACCAATTTTTCTTCCGTGGCACGCGCTTACCTTACGCAAAATTTCCGCGCGACCCGACCTTGTAGCGCCGTCGCGGCGGCGGATGCCGGCCCGCTAGTAATCGTTTTCATTTTGTAGCCACCGCCTATGGGCGGTGTCCGGGCCGCGGGGCTGCCAGGGAGCGTTTCCCGGCAAATTAGTGGAAGAGAGAATAGGCCCGCGTATTTAGCAGGGGTCGCGGTCACAGGACCGTGCCGTTTCCCTCCCGTATGTTACCGCCCGCTGACCGGCCGACTTCGAATCACGATCCGTATGCCGCCTTTCGCTCGCGCGCCTACGCTCTCTTCAGTACAGGCAATCTTTTTTCCATCATCGGCCGCCAGATGCTGGCCGTGGCGGTGCAGTGGGAAATTTATGAGCGCACGCATTCGGCCACCGCGCTCGGGCTGGTCGGATTGGTCATCGCTATTCCGATCGTCGGATTTTCTCTCCCGGCCGGACATCTGGCCGATCGCTACAGCCGGAGAAAAATCATTCTGGTCACGCAAATCTGCAGCGCCCTCGCTTCGGCCGGGCTCGCCCTGGTTTCGTGGAAGCACCTTGTCATTCCACCGTGGGCCGGGATTCGGGGCGCGAACCATGTCCTGGGGGCGATCGCCGGGGTCGTCGAGCGGCATCATCCCGCCTATCATTTCGATGATTCATCCGTGCCTCTCATTTATCTTTTGCTCTTCCTGGCGGGCGCCTCGCGCTCTTTTAGCTGGGCGGCGCATTCCTCATTTTTTCCGACTTTGATGAGCCGCGACGCGTTTGCCAATGCCGTGACGTGGAACAGCAGCCTGTTTCAAATCGGGTCGGTGGTGGGCCCGGCCCTCAGCGGACTCCTGATTGCGCATGCTGGTTTTTCCTGGATCTATCTGATCGACGCTGGCTGTGCGCTCGCCTTTTTCGCGGTGGTCTGGCCGATTTCCCCGAAACCCCGCCAGAAATCGCAGGCGGAAGCCAATCCGTGGCGGAGCCTGTTGGCCGGTCTTCATTTCGTTTTCAGCCGGCACATCATTCTGGCTACCATTACGCTGGATTTATTTGCGGTGTTGTTAGGCGGAGCCACCGCGCTCCTGCCCATTTTCGCCGATCAGATACTGCATTGCGGTCCCATTGGTCTGGGCTGGTTGCGCGCCGCTCCCGCGGTCGGAGCCTTCGCCATGGCTATGGTGGTGGCTTACCTCCCGCCCATGCGCCAGGCAGGCCGGACCCTCCTCTGGTGCGTGGCCGGTTTCGGCCTGGCTACCATAGGCTTCGGCCTTTCCAGGACATTTTGGCTATCGTTAGGCATGCTTCTTCTGGTCGGTGCCTTTGACAGCGTCAGCGTCATTATCCGGGGATCGATCGTTCAGTTGATTACACCAGACGAGATGCGCGGACGCGTCTCAGCCGTGAACAACATATTCGTCGGATCTTCCAACGAGTTCGGCGCGCTCGAGTCGGGCCTCACGGCCGCCCTCTTTGGTCCGGTCCTCTCCGTCGTGAGCGGTGGCCTTGGCACCATCCTGGCGGTGGCGGCCGTGGCGAAATTCTGGCCGGAAACGCGCAGGATCGGCGCGCTTGATCGGACATTGGAATAGCGGTCGATCATCATGGTTTAATCAGGTCGTAGGGAAACCTAGCTTACCTCAGAGGGAAGCGGGCAGTTCCCCTACAGTTGTCCTCGGTGGAGGGAGGCGGTGTGTGTTTTAGAACGCGCCGCGTAGGGAAAGCGTTCCGTAAGGAGCGCTTCCGTTCTCATGGAAACGGACGTCGGCCCGGTAGAAATCAAAGCTACGATAGGGCTGATAACCCACCTCACCGGTCACCGTGAGAAAATTGAAGAGTTTCCAATCTGCGCCAAGGCCGGCCCGCACTTCGCTGTAAGTCAGGACTGCATCGTTCAGGGAGGTGCGCACTCCGTGGGTGGTTCCGAAATCCTTATTCACCCGAAAGTTGGTTTCCTTGAATGTTCCACCGGCGAAGAGCGTGAGCGTCTTGCTCGCTTCATACTCCAGGCGGGGCGAAGGCAGGACAAAGTTGGCCACCCACTGGCGGGCAAATTTCCATCGAATACCCGCTCCGGGAAGGACGGGAATCTTGCGCTCCACATCCACGCTCACGCCCACAATGAACTGCAAATTCGGGTTGTAGATATAGGTCCCGCCGATAATGAAAGGGATGGCGAAGTTGTTCGCGGCGAAATCATTTGTGCCGTAAAAACCGGGCTGCGCTTCGAAGCGCATCAGGATGGAATCGGACAGCTGAGTGTCCAAGCCCAGGACGAGGCTGCCGGATTGCAAAGAGTTGGGCAGCGGAGTCTGATCCGGGAAGCCGAAGGAAAAACGCTCCCACTCCAGGCCCAGGCGGAGCACTCCCCATTTGATTCGCGGAGTCAGAACCAAGCGAAGGGTTGTGTCGTGTTCGTCGAAATCCGAAAACGAATGATTGCCGCGCCGGACCGCTGCTTCTCCCACGTAGGTTTCTTCGGCCACATATTCGCCGGAGGTAGAGAAGATCTTTTTGAACCAGCCGGTATCCGACGAGGAGTTGTCGTTATCCTGGGCGGCGGCCGATGCGGCTAACAACAGGCCGGCGCACCAGCCAAAGCATCGCACGGAAAATAGGGACAAAAGGTGGCGCATGACTTATCGGCTACCCGAGGTGTCATGCCGGAAGAGGGTAACGGTTCGCGTTATGTCTTTCATCATGGCTGACTCGGAGGCGAGCCGCTCCACGCCGTGCAGGGAAGCCAGCATAGCCGACGAAATCATGTCTCCGCGCCAGACGAGGGTCGAGGCCTTTCCATTTACGGTAACGGGCCACATCTGATAAAGGGTGAGCGCTACATAATAGCCACCGCTCGCGTAATAGAGAACTTCGGCGGCCTGGCTGGTCCCTTCGCCTCCGCTGTGAGTGTAAAAAGCACCCAGGGTGAGGACGCCCTGATCGTCCACGTCGGCCAGGTTCCAATACAATTCGGGGGACACTCCCGGTCCGTGGCTGACTCCGGTTTGACCGAGAAAACCAGAAAACCGTCGTCGAATCTTGTCCTGCTCTTTAAGCAGGCCGGCGAATTCACGGCCGGCTTGAACGGATTCGCCGGCGTGGTCATAGGCAGGTTGCGCGGCGGCGCCCCCGGAAGAGAAGAGGCGCACCCGGTTGCTTAAAAGATTGCTCCAAAAGTCCACCATGCTGGCGGGAATCGATCCACCATCGCCCGCTTTCTCCCCTGAGAATTTTTTTGCCTCCTCGCGGCTGATCTGGAGATCCGAACTCATTTTGGCCGTCGCACTGACCAGCGCTTTTACGCTGCCGTTGTCCGGCGCGTTCCGTAATTTGGCGAACGTAGAGGGGTTGACCGGCCCGCGCACATCGCCCTGTAGGAATACCTTAAGCTCTCGATGTTTGAGGGGCGACCACTGGCGGATACCGTCGAGTTGCTGGGACGGAGTTCCGGGCGCCACGTAGCAGCTTTGCACCGACAAAAAGCGCGGCTCACTCATAGGCGGGCCGTGAGCCGTTTTCACTTCGCTTTTGGCCAGTTCGGTCAGGTCGACCTTGTCGAAAACGGAGAAGGCAGCCATTTCGGAAACGGCATCGGCGCGAAGGCTGGTCTGCCCCAGAAGAGGAATTAGAAGGGCGCTCAAGACGGCGATCTGCCGGATGGCTCGGCCTTGGCGGGTAGGATTAGGTCTCATGTCGCGCTGATTATTATCGTCCTCGCCTCATGCTTGCAAATGAGCAAGCATCATCGCATTGAAGATCGAATGAGTGAGCCGGCCATAATGCTCGGAGAGTTGAGCAAAAGTTTCGGGAAAGTCGAGGCCGTCCGGCATGTGTCTCTGGCCATCGAGCGTGGGACCATCTTTGGTTTTCTGGGGGCGAATGGGGCGGGCAAGACTACCACCATCCGGATGTTGTGCGGTTTGACCAAGCCGAGCGGGGGAGTCGCCACCATCGAGGGGAGCGATGTCTGGAAACAGCGGCATGTGGTGCGGACGAAGTTTGGCTACGTGGCGCAGCGCTTCAGCCTGTATCCCGATCTGACCGTGCTGGAGAACATGCGGTTCTTCGGCGGGGCCTGCCGGGTGCCGCGGGCCGAATTGGAACCGCAAATCGCCCGGCTTCTCAAGCTGACGGATCTTGAAAAAAAGCGCGATGTAGCGGCGGGAACGCTGTCCGGCGGAATGCGACAGCTGCTCGCCCTGGCCTGCGCGCTGGTGCACGATCCGCCCCTTCTTTTCCTCGATGAACCAACCTCCGGGTTGGATCCCGTTCATCGGCAACAAATCTGGAATCTGCTTTACGATTTAAGCAATCAGCAGAAGACGGTGTTCGTGACTACTCACTATATGGATGAGGCGGAGCGCTGCATGCAGGTGGGATTTCTCGATCACGGCCAACTCCTGGCCAACTCCTCGCCTCGCGAATTGAAAGGCAGCTTTAAAGCGCGGCTGCTGGAGTTGGACATCGATCCACTCATGCCCGCCCTCGTCCGGTTACGCGCGGCGCCGGACGTGCTGGGCGTTTCTTTGCGCAGCGGCAGCGCGCGCCTCTATACGCCCGACCCCGAGCGGCTCCTCGCCGAATGGCAGGCCCAATGGCCTTTTCCGGAGTTAAAGCTTTTGGGTCATCGCTGGGTCGAGCCGGATATGGAAGATGTCTTCACGGCTTACTCCCAGCGTTACGATGGGATTCTACACAAGGGGCAATCATGAAGCTGCCATCTCTCGGCGCGATCAGCAGCGTGGCTTATAAGGAATTTCTGCACATTTACCGGGATCGACGGATTCTCATCCTGCTGCTCATTCTGCCTCCTTTTTTCACCCTGATTTTCGGCCATGCCTTTGAGGCCGATCAAATGACGGACGTTCCGGCTTCGCTGGTCAACCGGGATGACACGCCCCGCACGCAGCGTTTCGTAGCCATCGCGCTGAAGAACAAAACCTTTGCCTGGAAAAGAGGAGCGGCCGCCCAGCTCGACGACACCGACTTGTTAGGCCACCATGTGCGCGGGGCTCTCGTCATTCCGGCTGGCTGGAGCGCGAGCCTGGCCAACGGCGATCCCAAGCCGCTCATCTTTTATCTGGACGGCAGCGACACGAACACGGCCAGCGAGTTGGAAGGCAGTGTCCAGCAAAGTCTGGCTGATTTTCAGATGAAAGAACGCGACGCTACCGTGCAGTCATTGCCGGCCGAGGTTTACGAGCTTGGGGCGAAACTTCCGGTCGATGTGCGCAAGGAGTTTGTCTCGCTCATGGAGCCGTGGACGCTGCAAAACAAGGTTCTCTACAATCCTAAGACGCGCTTTATCGACTATGTCGTGCCCGGAATTATAGGACTGATCTTGCAGCTGCTGACCGTGACGCTGATGGCCTGCACGATTGCGCGTGAGCGCGAGTCCGGCACGCTTTACCAGTTGCTCGTCACTTCGTTGCAGCGGGGAGAAATCGTACTCGGGAAAATTGTTCCGTATCTGGGCGTGTCCCTTGTCCTGATTGCCATGATCACGATGGTGGCGGCCTGGCATTTTCAGGTTCAATTTTATGGTATTCCGGTCCTCGCCCTGATTTGTCTGCTTTTTTTGCTTTGCTCGCTCGGCCTCGGTCTGCTCATCTCCACGTTTTCGCGTTCGCAGACGCAGGCCATCCAGTTCTCGGTGTTTTTTCTCCTGCCCGTCTTCGTGTTGTCGGGGGCCTTCGCGCCTCTGGAGCAATTGCCTCCGGCGATCCGTTATGTTTCGGAGCTCTTTCCACTGACGCACTTTTGCCGCGCCTTCCGCCGAGTGAACATGTATCACGCCGGTTTTCAATTTTACGCGGTCGACCTGCTCGTGCTTTTGGCCGGCGCCGTCATCACCTTTGTGAGCGCTGCGATCCTGCTGCGGCGCATTGAGGAATAGGGTTGCCAAAAATTAGCAGGCTGCGCATCCTGCAGTTTGGCGGGGCGTCGCTGAAACGGCCCCTTTACATTTTAACGTTAATTGATAAAAAGACTTGCACTGAGATCGATATTTGCCACTATCCGCGCTTCCGTTTCCCCTCCATGAACCGAACCATTTCCCGCCGAGCGGGCCGCGCTTTCCTTCCGGTTAGCCTTGCCCTCATCACCGCCCTATTTCCATTTCCTCTTGCCTCCCGGGTGAGCGCGGAAGGCCCGTTTAGGGCTCCGCAAAAGGAGAAGGAGGAATTTTCCGAGGTGCCGGCGAAGAAGTTTATCGAGAACCTTCCAGTGGCCGCAAAACTGCCTCCGGTGAAAGATCGCTCGACAAAAATGCCCTCATTCAGAACAGTCGCGGCGCCTGGAGTCCCCGCCTGGACCGCGCTGGGACCTTTTCCCATTCCTAATGGGCAAACGGAAACGCGGGTTGATCCCGTCAGCGGCCGCGTTACGGCCATCGCGGTGCATCCGACAAATCCGCTCATCGCCTATGTGGGCGCGGCGCAGGGCGGGCTCTATCGTACGCTCGACGGTGGGGCGACCTGGACTCCGCTAATGGACACGATCAATGCGGGAGTGATCGGAACCCCCCTGGCCATCGGCGCGGTCGCGATCGATCCGACCAATCCGAGCAATGTCCTGGTTGGCACAGGGGAAGGGAACCTTTCCATCGACAGTTTTTTCGGGAACGGCCTCTACATCATTACCAACGCGGATACTCTTAACCCGGTCGTCAACGGACCCTATAGCCTGCGCGCGAGCGACAACGCCGACATTCTTACGGGCCGTTCGATTGTCTCGATTGCGATTGACCCGGCCAATCATAACAACGTGTTTCTGGCCACCTCTTCCGGAGTGGGAGGAATTGTGGCTTCCTCGTATTCGACTCTTCCGCCCCGCGGACTCTACCGGTCCACCAATCTCTTTGCCGGGGTGGACGCCATTGGCACGCCTCTCTTTACCGCTTTGAGCGTGAGTGCCTCAGAGACCAACGCGATTATGACGTCCCTGGTGGTCGATCCCAGCAACGGCAATAATCTTGTTTGCGCGCTCTTTAGCCAAAGCGGCACGGACACCACCGGAGGCGTTTATCGGACGACCAATGCGCTCGCACTCGTCCCAACCTTCACGCGCACGCTGCCGCTGACCGATTTCATCAACGTCAAGCTGGCGCTCGCCAGAGTGGGTAACGTTGTCACCGTCTATGCCACTACGGCCGAGGACAACGGCAACGGGGAAGGCCAGCTTTACAAATCGACTAATGGCGGGGCCACCTTCGGCAGCGCTCTGGCCGCCGCCGACGGTTTCGCGGGCGCGCAGGGCTTTTATGATATCGCGGTAGCGGTCGATCCGGCCAACGGGAGCAAGGTCTATATCGGGGGCAATACCACTCCAAACCTTTTCCAGTATTCGATCGACGGCGGAGCCACGTTCACTTCCAGTGGGACGGGATTGCATGCTGACGTCCACGCTATCGCCGTGGCGCCCTCGAACTCGTCTGTGATTTATCACGGCAACGACGGAGGCATCTGGAAATCGACCGATGCGGGCCTGAACTGGGTTCCGCTCAACAACAGCACCTTTAGTGCGACGCAGTTTCAAGGACTCGCCTTGAATCCTTCCGATCGTAATTTTTCCCTTGGCGGCACTCAGGATAACGGCACCCAATTATATCTGCAGAACCAAATCTTCACGCGAGCCGATTTTGGGGATGGAGGCTATTCGCTGATCGATCAGAACGCGACAGACACCACCAATGTGACCATGTATCACACGTATTATAATCAGTCCTTCAATTTTATTGGGACCGCGCGTGTTCTCAGCGTGCCCTGCGCCACTGAGGGTAACTGGTCCTTCCACGGCGGCTTTTCCGGCGCTCCCTTCGGTCCTTATTGTGACGGGAGCTTCGATACCCTGAACGGAATAAGCGCGAGCGACGACGTGAATTTTTATGCTCCGCAAGCTTTCGGGCCGGGCAATCCCAATACCTGGTACTTCGGGACGGATAAACTTTATCGCTCAACCGACCGCGCAGATACGGCCGCGGCCGTAAGCCAGCTGCTTGAGTCGGGCGGTGCGCCCACCAGTGCCATCGCTGTCGCCGCACAGGACGATGCTGTGCGCATGGTGGGCTTGAGTGATGGCCGGGTCTTCGCTACGACGCGGGGCTCCACCGCTCTGCTGCAGATTGCTGGGGTCGGCGCGACCAGCGGACCCGTCAACACTCCGGCCACGGGTGTCGGTAGGATCGCGATCGATCCAAACAACCGAGCGGTTGCCTATGTCTGCTTTAACGGGTTTGGCACGCAGGGCACTCCTATCGCGCACGTCTGGAAGACGACGAATCTTGATGCAATCAACGCGGTCTGCGGCCAGGTGAGTTTTACCCCTGTCTCCGTCGGCCTTCCAGATATCCCCGTGAACGCCATCGCGATTGATCCCGTCACGCTCTCGGGGAGCGCCTCGACCGACATTTATGTCGGGACGGACGCCGGCGTCTACTTTTCTCATGACGGCGGCACTTCCTGGAGTGTGTATGGGAGCGGATTTCCGCACGTGGCTGTTTTTGGTCTCGAGATTCAAAATAAATTTCGTATCGTTCGCGCCGCTACTCACGGACGCGGTTTGTACGAGGCCTCCACGGTTTCAAACGTGGCCCCGACGCCTACGCCAACTCCTTCGCCTTCCGCCGCCAACCCGCCCTATGGCGAAATTGTCACACCCCCTCCCTGTTTGCCACTGACCTCGTCCAAAGTGACCTTCGCCTGGAGCGCCAATCAAGCGACCGCCTTCTGGCTGACGGTGGGCACGACCGGTCCGGGTTCTTCCGATATTTTTAGCTCCAGTCAGACCGGCGCGACCTTCGAGATTGTGTCAAACATTCCGACGGATGGGCGTCCGATTTATGTGCGTCTTTGGTCGTACGTAGGCGGCATCTGGTTTAATCCACCGCAGGACTATGTCTATAATGCTCAGGCGGCCAGTGTTCTAGCGCCTGTCATTTCGCCCCCTACGGGCATCTACAAGAAAAAGGTGACCGTCAACATGGCCTCTGCCACCTCCGGTGCGACGCTCTACTACACGCTTGATGGCAGCATGCCCACGGTAGGTTCGCCTACTACTTTTACGTTCGTGAAACCGTTTCGTTTGACGAAGACGACTTCGGTAAGAGCCATAGCGACCAAAGGTGGGATTCCGGATAGTCCGGTCACGGTGGCGGGCTATACCATTACGAAGAAATAGTGTATCCAAGCCCAGCTCCGCCCTGGTGAGCATGAAAGAAGGCACGCCGCGCGAGCGCCCGGCAGAGGGAGGTGGCGAAGCGAAGATCGTAAGGCAAACGCCTAACGCTCAACGCCGAATGCAGAAGGCGGGAAAAGCTCTCTCCTCTGTCCGTCCCTTTCCTGGTTTCTGATTGGTTCACTGTTTGAAGTCCTTTCAACCGTTCGCGCGAGACCTCCGAGCGAATGGTTGTTTTTGCGGCTGGACCGGACTTCATTGCACCGTGGTTCGAACGCTGCGACATCTGCCCTTCCTTCTCGCCTTGGGGTTTTGTCTGGCCCCCTTCGGCGCGAGGGCGGCCGAAAGCCCCAGCGCCCGGCCGCGCGATGTATTCGACGCGATGCGCGCAGGCTTTCGGGCGGATCGCGCCAAAGGGATTCATGTTCGCTACCAATTTGATCTGACTGGCCCCGAGGGCGGTCAATGGTACATCCAGGTGGATGACGGGAAATTTACAATGGCTCGCGGCCGGATCGAGCACCCTGATGTCATTTTCAGCGCGAGTGATCGCGATTGGGTCGCTCTTTCTAATGGGAAGCTGAACGGGACGTGGGCGGTCTTTACCGGCCGGTTAAAGGTGCAGGGGAGCCAGACGCTGGCCCGTAAGCTCGACGAAATGTTTCCGTAGACCGGGCTCGCGCGTTAACCCTGACGGCCAGGTAGGGGCGATTGACCTCAATCGCCCGCCGGTGAATCCCGATTTGCTCGTAGGTAATTCATTACAAGCGGGCGGGCGGTTCGGTGAACCGCCCCTACCTAACCTCGCGGCCCCGACTAGAACGCGGCTTTCAGCGCCACTTGCAAATAGGGTGCTGGGTCCGTGCGGTAGTACTCGCCCGCCCGATGGTAATTGAAGGAGCGCTGAATCGAGTAACCGGCGCTGCCGTCCAGCGCTATGGCGTGATTGAGATTGAAGGTAAAGCCGCCGCCCGCGCGGTAATCGGCGTAATCAACCTGCGTCCCGCTCAATTTAGCGATATGCCTCCCGACGTAGTTGTCGTGGTGATCCGTGCGGAAAGAACCGCCGCCCAATTCGCCGCCCAAGTAAACCTCCAGCTGTTTGTTCACGGTGTAAATCACCTTGGGATCAGGCAACACTCCCATCACGCGGATTGAGTCGTTCGGTTTCCAGACAACACCGACCAGTGGAAGAACAGGGAAGCCACCGCGCAGGAACGAGGCGTAGGCACCCGTCAGTAGATAGAGTTTGTCCTTCTGTAAAATCCAGAACCGGCCCAGGATGATGGGGCAATCGAAGGAAGCGAGGCCGATATGTTCCTCTGTGTAAAAACCCGGACGGAACTGGAGGAAAGCGCCGGTGTCGGCCCCCTGCATGTATTCGACGCCCACCACGGCCGCGCCGCTCTGTAAATGAGTGGGCACGGGCGCCGTGGTGTTGCCGAAATCAAACCGGTTGTAGGAAAGGCCGAGGTGCAAATACCATTGCCCTTTCAGCAGGAAACGATGTCCGTACTCAAAGCGATTTTGCGCCTCATACTGGCTGCCAAAGCTTCCCCCGTGATTCAGGTCGCTCGAAAAAACGTAGGTCGATTGGGCTTCAAAAAGATCGACCGGCACTTTTTCAGGCGCGCTCGGAGACGTGACCAACTCCGGTTCGGCTGCCGCGAAAAGAGATGGGGCCAAAGCAGCCAGGCCGAGAGAAAGAAGAAGACGGTGGAAATTTTGCATAACGAAAAGTGTCTTTAAGTGATTCGTGCGGTTGGCACAACGCGGATGTTAATAAATCTGCGGATAATGTTTACCTCTGACATCCTCACGGAGCAGGGATGAAGCCACCCGGGTGGGAACACGCGAGCGGAGCGAGTGGTGCATGCGCGGCGTCTCTACCCAAAAACACGCTTGGGCTTGTCCGGCTGGTTTTCCTCCTCAATAATCCTGGCGAGAATGAAAGACGACGCAGCGCACCGTCATTTGAAGGCGAGCCATCCGCGCATGGCGGAGTTGATCGCACGGGCCCAGGGTTTTGAAATCAAAGCGGGAGGGGTGATCCGGCCCTTTGAAGCGCTGGCCGAGTCGATTGCCTACCAGCAGCTCAGCGGCAAAGCGGCCGCCACGATTTGGGGACGAGTGCGCGCTCTATATCCCCGCCGAAAAAATCTCGACCCGAAGCTCGTTCTTGAAACTCCCGACGAAACCTTGCGCGCCGCCGGTCTGTCGCGCAGCAAGGTCGCCGCGCTCAAGGATCTGGCGGCCAAGACTCTGGATGGAACAGTTCCGACGGCCCGCGCCCTCGCGCGCATGAGCGACGAAGAGATTATCGAACGATTAACGACGGTTCGTGGGATCGGCCGCTGGACCGTTGAGATGCTGCTGCTTTTCGATCTCGGCCGGCTCGATGTCTGGCCCGTGGGGGATTACGGAGTGCGCAAGGGTTTCGCCAAGACTTTCGGAAAGCGCAAGCTGCCGGAACCGAAGCAACTGATGAAACTGGGCGAGCAGTGGCGTCCTTACCGATCGGTGGCTGCGTGGTATTTTTGGCGAGCGCTCGATAAACCGGAAGCCATACCAAATCGCTTCGATTAGTCGTGGAGGGCGCCGCGCGTTGGCGTCTGTTTGCCAGAGGCGGCGACAGAGCGCCGTTCTCCAGACCATTTCAGCGGCGCGGCACGATTGACTTTCACCCGTCGCCTACCTAAAACGCGGGCATATGGCAACGATCCACATCAATCGCGGCGGAACAAACCTTGGCACTTTTTCAGAAGAGGATGTGCGAGCTGGACTGCGCTCCAGCCGGTTCCTCGGCACGGATTTGGGATGGCGCGAAGGAATGGCAGCATGGCAGCCACTCTCTCAGTTTAGCGAGTTCCAAGCTGATTTATCGTCGGCCCCGACGCCTCCGTTAGGTTCTCCTCCGCTCTCCCCGCCGGCGGCGGCGGCGCCGGAGGCCGTCGCTTCGACGTCTGTGGCGACATTACCGGCGGCCACTTCGCGGGGCGGACTGCCTTGGGATCGGCGTCACGAGTTGGGGCTGTTCAAGGCATTCCTTGAAACCTTGCAGATGATTCTGACCCGGCCGTCTGACGCTTTTACGACCATGAAGCGGGAAGGCGGTCTGGGTGAGCCAATTCTGTACGCATTGATCGGAGGATCACTGGGCGCGATCATCTCTCTCTTTTTCTCCTTCGCATTTAAATCGGTCGGTATGTTTGCCCACCGCGGTGGCCTGACCTCCCTGGTCGGTCTGGGGGCGGGCTCGATTGCTCTCCTCTTCGTCATTCCGGTTCTTGTCCTGGTCGGGCTGTTTATTGTTTCCGGTTTGGTCCATCTTTGTCTCATCCTGGTGGGAGGGGCGAGGCATTCATTCGAAACCACCTTTCGGACATTGTCGTTTGCCCACGGTTCTACTGGCGTGCTGCAAATGGTCCCGGTGTGCGGCGGTTTAATCGCGTGCGTCTGGGGTCTTATCGTCGTTTGCATCGGATTGGCTCGCGCCCACGAAATCGATACGGGAAAAGCAATCCTGGCTGTCTTTTTGACGTTCTTCCTGTGTTGCGGCGGCGGCGTGCTCCTCGCTCTTCTCTTCGGAGGATTGGGCGCGGCTGCGCACAACTGGCATTAAAGGCGGATGCAGGCTGGCTGGCGCCGACTCGAGCCGGGCGAGCTCGATCACGAACTGATTTGGCTGAGCGTTTCGCTGCTGAGCCTCGTCCTCGGCTTCACCTGGCTCGCCTGGGGTTTGCCCTGGCCCCATTGTCTTTTCCTGGCCATGACCGGTCACCCCTGTATGACGTGCGGGGCGACCCGCGCGGTCATCGCGTTTGCCCGTGGCCATTTCGTGGAAGCGCTGCGCTGGAATCCACTCGCCTTTGTGGCCTTCTGCGCAATTTCTCTTTTTGACGTCTATGCGGCGGTCGTTCTGATTACGCGAGCCCCGCGTTTACGTTTCTCCGCTTTTACTTCGGCCGAAAAGAGATTCGTGCGCCTGCTGGTGGTGGCGGCACTGGCTTTCAACTGGGCTTATCTGCTGATCAACTCCCGCGCCTATCTGGGTTGAACAGGAATCTCATCCTTCCCCACATCGTCCTCCGGCGCTCCGCGATGTTTTTCGATGAAAGCGGTGGGATCCAACCAGCCTCGCGTGTCCGCGCGATAGCCCGGACCCACGAAAGGGGTGATGAATTCGCGCATCTCCAAATGCAGATGCGCAAAGTAATGACCGTGGGCGGTTCCGACGGTGGCGATCTTCTGGCCGCGCCGGACGGCGTCCCCCAAATGGACCAGGATGGCATCCACATGTCCGTAGTAAGATTGCACGTAGGACCGTTGTCCCTCCTCAAGGTAGGCATGCAACACCACGATGACGTTGCCCCAGCCGGGCCCTCCTTCGCGAGCGAACAGGACCTTGCCATCCGCCACTGCGTGGACCGGGTCACCCAGGTCGCTGTTCTCTCCGCCAATTCCGTTGAGATCGTCCCCCAAGTGCCGATTTTCCGTAAAACGCTGGGCGTTGTAGGCCATGGCGCCATGCTCGCTGCCTAACGGAAAATCAAAGCGAGTCGCGGTCGGGAGCGATGCCAGGAAGAGCGGCGCGGGTATTTGAAAAGCCAGCTCGACATGGGGCGGCCGGGTCAGTTCGGGCCGGAGTCGGAGAAAGATGGTGGCCGCCGCGGATAGCGAAAAGAGCAGGAGCATGAGAAAGGCGATCAGTAATCTCCTGTTGCTCCGTTTTCCCTTCATCTCTACGCTCGGGCCATGCGAATACTCGTCACCGGTGGCGCTGGTTTCATCGGGTCGCATCTTGTCGAAAAGTTACTGGAGGATGGAGAAAACGTCTCCATCCTGGACGATTTTAATGATTACTACGATCCGCGAATTAAACGCGAGAACATCGCGGCGGTGGCGCCCGATCTGGCCATTCATCAGATCGACTTACGGGATGCGGCGGCTGTGCGAAATCTTTTTCATCGCGAAAAGTTTGATGTAATTTTTCATCTGGCGGCGCGGGCCGGGGTCCGTCCGTCCATCGCGCATCCCCAGCTCTATTACGATACGAACGTCGCCGGAACGCTCCATCTTCTCGAGGCGGCCCGCTGCACCGAGGTGAAGCGTTTTATCTTCGCTTCCAGTTCTTCCGTCTACGGGATGTGCGAGACGATTCCGTTCTCGGAGGATTTTCACCTGACCCAGACGATTAGTCCCTATGCCGCCACCAAAATCGCGGGGGAGTTCCTTTG
Source organism: Chthoniobacterales bacterium (assembly GCA_038226905.1). Classification (GTDB taxonomy): domain Bacteria; phylum Verrucomicrobiota; class Verrucomicrobiia; order Chthoniobacterales; family UBA10450; genus JBBRDU01. The sequence goes on from JBBRQE010000020.1 coordinate 19,090, forward strand.
CTCGACCTACGCGCACCTCTACCAGATTCGGGTGGTGGCGCTTCGTTACTTCACCGTTTACGGACCCCGGCAACGTCCTGATCTGGCTATTCACCAGTTCACTCGCCGCATCCAGGAAGGACGTCCGATCGATCAGTTTGGCGACGGCACGACACGGCGGGATTACACCTACGTCGACGATATTATTCAGGGAACGACGGCGGCCTTGCGCTACGAGGGGCCGCTCTTTGACATGTTTAATCTGGGAGAAAGCGAAACGATTCCACTCCGCGATTTGATCAGCGCCATCGAAATAGCCCTGGACAGGAAAGCGAAGATCAATCGACTGCCGGAACAGCCGGGCGATGTCCCCCTGACTTGCGCCGATATTTCGAAAGCGCGACGACTCCTCGGTTATGCTCCGCAGACGCGATTTCGCGAGGGTTTGCCGAAGTTCGTCAGCTGGTTTCTCGGTTCCGCGGCCAGTCGAGGCGGCACTTGCTAATTCTCCTCGAGAGGCGACAGTTCGGCCGAGATGTCGGGAATCTTATTCGGTGATCCGGGCGTCCGCTCCTAACGACGATTCAGAAATTGAGACATGATGCGATTTCAGGCATCTTCAATGTTTCGCTGGCTCACAGGGGCGGCTTGCGGTTCGAGACGAGTCCATTCCCGACGTCCGGAAGCGGAGTTTCCAGCAGCATCGCAGACTACTTGCAGATTGCTCGAAGGCCCCCGGGGGCCGTGTATCGCTGGCCGTGCATCAACTGATGCGCTCCGCTCTTTTAACAATTGGATAAACCTCAAGGATCAACATGACATCTCAATCATCCGGGAGACGCCCGCGCCGTTCGCGGGGCGGTTCCCGACGAAGGAGCGATCGCGACGATCGCAACCCACGTTTTCAGGAAAGCAGAGCCGTGCAGGCTCAGCCGAAAACGTTTTGGCAGCGTCTCGCTGCCTTTTTCACCGGTGGCAGCCAGACCGCCCGCAAGCCGACCTCGGCCGCGCGGAACGGTTCCCCGCAACCGAAAGCCCAGCCGGCCGCTCGTCAAGCGACGCAGCAGGAACGCCCATCGCGTAAACCGGAAGCGGTCGAAGTGACCACTCCCCGCCTTTACGTGGGCAACCTGTCATTCGACGCTACCGAGAGCGACCTGTCCGAACTCTTCAGCGGAGTGGGCCTGGTGCAAACAGCCGAAGTGGTCACCTACCGGCACAATCAGCGTTCCAAAGGGTTCGCTTTTGTCCAGATGCAAACGGTCGACGAAGCGAAACGTGCCGTGGCGGAATTGCACGACAAGGAATTCCTTGGCCGCAAACTGGTCGTGAGCGGCGCCAAGTCGAGCGACCATCAGTCGCAGGATTAAGGCTAAAGCACTCGTTAGTTTCCAAACCGGAAGATTGGGCAATGCCTGGTCTTCCGGTTTTGCTTTTTAATTCCGGTTGCGCGGCCCTGTGTGACACGGCAGCAGAGTGCGGTGGCTAGGAAGAGGGCGCTGCACTCGCCTCGCTCTGTCGAGGCGCTTCGATTAGGATGGTTGCGAGGTGAAGGATGTCTTCTTTATGGTCGGGCCAACCGCTACCGGTAAGTCGGCCCTCGCGGTGGATGTGGCGCTCGCCACGGGTGGCGAAATTGTCAGCGCCGACGCCTTCCAAATTTACCAGGGCCTCGATTTACTCACGGCCAAACCAGAGGCGCACCTTACAGAACAAGTGCCTCATCACTTGCTCGGTACGACCAGTGCGCGGGAAGAAATGAATGCGGCGATCTTCCGTGGCCAGGCGAAGGAAGCGATTGCCGTCATTCAGAAAAGGAAAAAGCGCGCCTTGCTGGTCGGAGGGAGCGGTCTGTATATCAAGGCTTTGACCCACGGGCTTTCCGTTCTACCGCCGGTCGATGTGGAATTGCGCAGGCAACTAAACGAGTTGAGCACGGAAGAGCTGGGCACGCGCCTGGCCGAACTGGATGCGGTCACGGCCGACAATATAGATTTAAAAAACCGGCGGCGTGTCGCGCGCGCTCTCGAAATTTGTTTGCAAACGGGACGGCCCGCAGCCCCGCAACGAAAGACATGGCCGGGCCAATCGGATGGCGAGGCCGATAGCTCGCTCAAAGGAGTTTTCGTTTTTCGGGATAAGGATGATCTGTACGAACGGATCAACCAACGGGTCGAGCGCATGTTCGCGGAAGGCGTGGTCGAGGAAGTGCGCAATCTCGGCGAAATAAGCCTGCGGGCGGGGAAAGCACTGGGCTTAACTCAGATTCGCCTGCACCTGGAGGGCCGCCTGACGCGCGCGGAATGCGTGGCGGCTCTGCAGCAATCAACCCGGCGTTACGCTAAAAGACAGTTGACCTGGTTCCGCCACCAAACTAATTTTGAGCCACTGAATTTGTCGCTACTCAGTCACGTCGAAGCCGTGGCCTGGATCGCCGGGAGAATTACTCTCCCTGTCTCCGTGAAGGAATGATCGACACTCGGCCGCATCAAACACAGGAGCGCGCGCTTCTGATCGGCCTCGAGAAAGATGGTGTCTCCAAGTGGGATCTGCGCCATTCCATGGCCGAACTGCAGGAATTGGCCAATTCCGCCGGGGCCCAAGTGGTAGACACGGTCACCCAGAAATTGCAGAAACCGACGGCTCCTTATTACATCGGAAAAGGAAAAGCGGAGTTGATCAGGGACTCGATCAAGCAGCAGCATGTCACGTCCGTTATTTTCGACGACGAACTTTCTCCGGCCCAGGGCCGGAACCTGGAGAATTTGCTTTCGCGCAAGGTGCTCGACCGAACGCAATTGATTCTGGATATCTTCGCGCAGCGCGCGCGCAGCCGGGAAGGACGCCTGCAGATTGAGCTGGCGCAACTGCAATACATTCTGCCGCGCCTGACCCGCATGTGGCAGCACTTGTCGCGGCAAAAGGGAGGAATTGGAACGCGCGGTCCCGGCGAAACCCAGTTGGAGGTGGATCGGCGAAGAGTGCAGGAACGGATAGCACGATTGGAGCGCGAATTGCAGGCGGTGCGAAAGACACGGGCCGTGCAACGCCACGGCCGCCAGCGTCACCAGTGGCCCGTGGCGGCTGTTGTCGGCTACACCAATGCCGGCAAGTCGACCCTGCTCAATCGACTGACCGGCGCGGGCGTCCTGGCCGAGGACAAACTTTTCGCCACGCTCGATCCGACCACGCGAAGCGTCACTTTGCCTAACAAACAACGTGTTTTGCTGACCGACACGGTTGGTTTTCTGCGCAAGCTTCCCCATACCCTGATCGAATCATTCAAGGCCACCTTGGAAGAAGTGCATGAAGCGAATCTTCTCATCCATGTGGTCGATCTGAGTCACCCGCGGGTCGATGAGCAGATGGAAGCGGTGGATAGTGTGATCAAGGAACTGGATGCCCACGGCAAGCAGACCCTCATCGTTTTCAACAAGATCGATAATCTTCGCGACCCTGATTTGCGCGACGCCTACCTGCACCGGTTTTCCGGGAGCGTCGCGATTTCTGCGCGAACCGGCGAAGGCATGGCTGGACTGGTCAAAGGCCTGGAGGGGGCGCTCACATCCTGGAGACTGCGATCGAGTTTCAGTATTCCAGCGCATGAATGCGCTTTGCTCGCGGAGATTCATCGCGTCGGGCACGTGCTCGAACTGCGCTATGAAGGAGACATGGCCATGGTGGTTGCGCATGTGCCGCCCCAACTCGGGCATCGTTTGGCCCGTTTTGCTTTTCCGTAACGCCGCGTCTCCCGGTTCCCTCGGGCAGACGCCCGGCCACGCTTTCGCAAGTTGCATCGCCCAACTGTTGCGCTAGAGCCATGGATGCAATGGGTGGAGAAGATGACGACAAAGCTCGGACTCGATCATTCGCCCCGCCTGCGCAAACTGGTCGTGGCGGTGATAGGAGGCACGGTCATGCTGATCGGCGTCGCCCTCATCGTCCTGCCGGGTCCATCGTCCATTGTCATTCCCGTTGGCCTCGTCATTTTGGCGAGTGAATTCGCCTGGGCTCGATGGATTTTGCGTCGCGGCAAACAGGCAATCGACAAGGCGCGCCACGGAAAATGGCGGGAAGCCATTTTTCCCAAGGCTCGACCATGACGGCGCGCGAGCGAGTGCTACAGCTGGTAGAGGCTTTTCCCGGGATTTATCCGCAGGCGCACTGTGAATTGGATTTTAAGACGCCGTTACAACTTCTCGTCGCCACCATTCTTTCGGCTCAATGCACGGATAAGCGCGTGAACCTGGTCACGCCCGGGCTTTTCGCGCGCTACCGCACGGCTCGCGCCTACGCGGAAGCGCCGCCCTCGGATCTTGAGAATGCCATTAGATCAACCGGGTTTTACCGGAACAAAGCGAAGAGTATTCGAGGAGCCGCCCGGAAAATGGTCGAGACGTACGGGGGCAGGGTTCCGGATACCATGGACGAACTGCACGGCCTTCCCGGAGTCGGACGCAAGACGGCCAACGTCGTGCTCGGCAATGCCTTCGACAAGAATGAGGGCGTGGTGGTGGACACCCATGTGGCGCGTCTCTCCCTGCGCTTGCGTTTGACCAGGCACACCGACCCGGAAAAAATCGAAGTAGATTTAATGCGCTTGGTGCCGCGGGAGCGCTGGACGATCTGGAGTCATTGGCTCATCTGGCATGGCCGGCGGCGTTGTTTCGCGCGTAAGCCCGATTGCCGGCGATGCGAAGTGCTGTCGCTCTGTCCGAGCGGGAAGGGATTTATTCGCACCGGCCTGGCGCGTGACGTCGACGGCGAAGATTAGTGTGCGGCGCCCGCTATCGCTTTTTTTTCCGCTTTCTCCGCCCTGGCATGGATTCGTCCGAACTCCTCTTCGAGTTCTTTCATTTCGTCATCTGTGAGCTTTTCCAGGTCGACCAGATGATTGCGCGCACCGTGTAAGGCCCGGATCAATTCGTCCAGCTTGAGATGCACCGCCTTGGCGTCGCGGTTCTGCGTATTTTGAATCAGGAACACCATCAGGAAGGTAACAATGGTTGTGCCGGTATTAATAATCAGCTGCCAGGTGTCGGAGAAGTGAAACATCGGCCCGGTCAGGCCCCAGACGAGGATGATGAGAATGGCGATGATAAAAGCCCACGCGCTTCCCAAAACGCTGGAAGACTGTCGGGCGAGCACGTGAAAAGAGTCACGAATTCGGCAGAACAGGTCTCTTGATTCCTCTTTTTCTTTTGCCATAAATAATGAAACGTCTAAGTAATCATCGCACTGTTGTGGTGAACTGCGTGTATCTAAGATTTCGCCGGGTTTCGTCCTACACCGCCCCCACCTTTCTTGAGCCAGGCCTGCCATCTCAACCTAGACGACGCGTGGTCGCACGACGAGTTATCGCTGCCGCAGCTTGATGCGCGCACGTGGGGACCGCGCCTGCGTTTCTCCGCCCCCCCGAGCCTGATCGAGCGCTTCTATCATGAATACGAGGCGCTCCTGGCCCCTTTTGTTCTCTACGGATCCGGAGATTTCCATCACCTGAGCGGCCTCTGGCTCCGGCGCATGGCGGAACCGGTCGTTGTGATTTCTTTCGATAATCATCCTGACTGGGATGTGCGACCTCCCCGGTGGGGCTGCGGAAGCTGGGTAAATCGTGCGTTGGAATTGCCCTTCGTGCAAAGGGTGAGCGTCTGGGGCTGCGGAAATTTTGAATGCTGGTGGCCTGCGCAGATTTTTGGAAACCGTCGAGCGGAAAGAGCGGGCCGGCTTGAAGTGCATCCCTGGGTGGATGGGCGCTCGAAGCAGGATGAAAGAAGGCGCGGCGCAATCCGGCGAGATGACTGGCGCGAAAAATTCAGCCGGTTTGTCGACGCTCTCGCCTCAGGCGCCGTTTATGTGACGATCGATCTCGACTGTCTGCGGCCGGCCGATGCGGTGACCAGTTGGGAAAATGGGCGCTTCGAAACGGCCGATGTCGTGTGGGCCCTTCACACCTTGCGCAAGGGAGCTCGCCTCGTGGGTGGCGACATTTGCGGGGCTTACTCGGCCCCTCGTTATGCGCGCTGGAAACAGAAGTTCGCCTCGGAAATGGATCACCCTCGGATGGCACATCCCGATCTCGTTAGGGCGAATCAGATCAATCAGGCAGCCTTGGCTGCGCTCTGGCCGGCCTTAACTGAGTGACACAAAAACAACGCCGAGGCTGATTAGGACGGCGCCGAGCAGGAGTTGGAAGGACAATTTCTCCTTCAGCAAAAAAGTGGCCGTCGCGCTGATGATGATGACGCTTAATCCCTGGAACGGATAAACAAAACTAAGATCAAAGCGCTGCAGCAATCCCAAGGTCAGGAAGAAGGAGACGGTCATCGACGCGATTCCCGGGATGAAAAACTTGAGGAACTCCCTTTTGAAGCCGGCCTGGCGCGAAGTCTCCATGGCGCGCTTGAACAGCAATTGTCCACTCACGAAGGTGACGAGTGAGGTGAAGATCAGAATGGCGGGGAGGAGCTTCATAGCTTGTCTTCGATGCGCGCGAACGGTTTTGCCACAATGATAAGTCCGGCTAAAACGAGGGCGATGCCGAGCCACCGGCGCGGTGAGATGAGTTCGTTCAGGAAAATCCAACTGGTCAGGGGCACGAGAACGTGCACGACGTTGGACAGAGGAAAAGCAATCGACAAAGGGATTTGTCGAAGCACGTAGAGCCAGCTGATCAGACTCAGAATAACGCAGACAATGCCTAACCATGTCCAAAGAGAGGCCAGCCCGGTGATTCCGGTCCAGGCGAATGAACGATTGAAATGAGCGGTGTTCCTGGCACCCGTCTTCAGAAATAATTCAGAGGCGGTCACAATCAGCGCGTTCAGCGCGATTTGCAGCCAGGGATTGCCGAAAAGTCGCAGGAAACGCATCCCTGGGGGCAGGGCGGGAGGCCGCTGCACCGAGCGCTGAGCAGGCTCAGAACTATCAGGAACGTGTGATGAGGCACTATGCTTCACGATTGAATTCCAGGGTTGAGCTCGTTCGCATTGGGAAATTGGCGCAGGACGGGATCGTGCCGCGTCGGCTCTAAATACTTAACGGCCTGCCGAAAGATCGGATTAAGAAATGACGCGGTGTGCCGAACGTAAAGGTCGAGTGGGACCAGGTGACAACCCAGATGCAGCTTGGGGTGATAATTGAGCGGAGTGCTGCAGTAATATTTTAACCCCTGCTGGAGCGACCAGCGGAGAATATCGCGAATCGTATAGAAATAGAGGTGAAGATCCAAGGCCACGGAATAATCCAGACCAAGGCATTCGTCGTAAATGGTGCCCTCATGCACGAGAACAAAACTGAAGGCGATGATGCGGCCGTTCTGGCGCCAGACGAAGAATCTTGTTCGCTCCGGCATTCGCATCCCCATGTCGCGGAAATACTCTTTGGTGAGAGTCTCGAACTTAAGAGGCGAGCGATCATGCACCTGGAGGTAGAGCGGATAGATCTCATCGAGGTGGGGCGTAATATCCGTCACCACCTCCAGCTTGATGGGATCTGCCTGATCAGTCTCGCGAAATTTGCGGCGCAAATTTTTACGCGTGGCGCTGCCTAACGTCTTCAGGTAGTCGTCGAAGCTGCCATAATTTAGCGCCAACCTGGTCAGTGGCATGCTCGGGACGCGCGCATACCCGTTTAAGGCGAAGCCATGCAGAACCGCACGGTATTGGGCTGGAAAATCCTTCAGGATCACGAGGGATGCATGGTTCCGGCGCGCGATCGTGGGAAGGCTTGCCTGCAACGCTGCCACCACCCATGTTTCATCATTCGGCGCACAGCCCAAATGCCCTTCTCCCGCGGCGCAGCCTAACATGAGAACGCGCATGGTCAGAAAACGCGGGAATTTCCGCCGGACCGAATTGATGGTGGCACGCACGCCGCCCGTCACGCCTTCAGTCAGGTTTTGGCGGAGGAAGAAAAGAGGTTGAATAGCCCGGACCTGGCCGGCCTCATCTTCCAGGACGAGGTAATGGTGTTCAAATCCGTCGCGCAGCGTTTCTTCCAGGATTTCGTAGTAGCGGTAGTCTTTGCAATGGGGCGCAAAAGCCTTTCTCCACGTTTCGGACTGTGCCAGGTCCTGCCGTGAAACGAGCCGGGCGACACCACCCGGAATGGAAACAGTATCGCCGCCCTGCATTTACGTGTTACTCGACTGACGGCTGCTTTTCGACTTTCAGAATCCCGCTCCGGATGTGCAGTTCCCGTTGTGGATAAGGGATTTCGATGCCCGCTTCGCGTAAGTGTTTCTCGATCAGGAAATTTAAATCGCTGCGGAAACGCCGGGGACGGCTGCTCATTTCCGTACTCCACACGACCAACTCAAAATCGATGGAGCTGTCGCCAAATTTTTCCAGGAAAACGGTGGGAGCAGGATCCGCCAAGGTCGCGGGATGCTCGCGGCCGGCTGCCGTCAGGGTGTTGCGAACCTTCTCCACATTGCTGCCGTAGGCGACACCCACCGGAATACGAAAGCGCACGCGGGGATCACCGTAGGTCCAATTCGTCACCGGCGAGTCGATGAACTTCGTGTTCGGCACGATCATCGCGATATTGTCGTTGGTCAGGATGACGGTACTGCGTGCGCGAATTTGTTGGACCTGTCCGGCGATCCCGGCGACTTCCACGCGGTCGCCAATGGTGATGGGGCGTTCCGCCAGGATAACGAGCCCGCTGATAAAGTTGCTCGCGATATTTTGCAGCCCAAAGCCCACGCCCACCCCGACCGCCCCGGCAAAAACGGTGAGGGCGCCGAGATGGATTCCGGTGTTTTCCAAAACGATAAAAATACCGATGATGAGAACGGCGTTCGCCACGATTTGCGAGATGGCATATTGGAGCGAGCGATCGAGCCCGCTGTGGGCGAGGAAGCGGTTAAAGAGAAATCGCTTGGTGCGCGAGGAAATCCAGAAGACGAGGACGAGCAGCCCGATGAGCAGGATGATCTGAACAAGACTGATGGAAACTCCCGGGAGAGGCGCGCTCCAGGGCAGGGGAATTCCGGCCGCATTGACTCCGCTGATGGTCAGAAAGACGAGCGCGGCGACGCTCAGGATGGTGGTGACCATCGCGATAAAGTTGGCGTCGATTTTGAATCGAGCGAAAATCCGTCGGACTGCGTGGCTTTGAAGGACGCGGGCCAGGACGATGCCACTCCCGAAAAGCGCGGCGAATGCGATGAGGCCGAGGAAGGAAACGTAATTCGCCCCGACATAAAACAAGGGGAGTTCCAGTAGGTTAAGACTCATCTTCTATTTCGGTCGTCGATCTGCTGGCGGCGTGTCACCGGCTGAGGCATGCCTCCCGCCTACGCACAGAGTCCATTCCATCCACGACCAATATCCTCGCGCCATCGCGCAAAAGCAAAAAACACGGCCGAAGCCGTGTTCTGCGGGAGTAAAGAGCTGGAGAGAAGTGCCTATTGCTGCTTGGCCCGTTCCTCGATGTATTTTACGACATCGCCTACGGTCTGCAGCTTCTCGGCGTCTTCATCTGGCACTTCCACGGAAAATTCTTCTTCGAAAGCCATCACCAGTTCAACGATATCAAGCGAGTCCGCGCCGAGGTCCTCAATAAAGGATGCATCAGGCGTTACTCTTTCAGCATCAACATTGAGTTGCTCTACGATTATATTCTTAACTTTTTCTTCCACGTTCATTCTTACCTCTTTAAGATCAGTCGAATTTTCCATCCACTGGCAATTAGTACGGCCAGCTCACATATACAAGCCACCATTAATACTCAATACCTGCCCTGTAATATACGCTGAAAGTGAAGATAGTAAATACAAGGTTCCATTGGCAATATCCTGTGGTTGGCCCAGCGTGCCGAGAGCCACACTTTTCATAAGAGCTGCTTTTTGCTCGTCACTTAGGGCCTCGGTCATATCTGTAACAATAAAACCTGGGGCGATGGCGTTTACGCGTACTTGGCGCGAACCCACCTCGCGAGCGAGGGCTTTGGTCATTCCAATGAGCCCTGCCTTAGAAGCACAATAGGGTACTTGGCCGGCATTGCCCATTTCGCCCACAACTGAGCTCATATTCACGATTGACCCCCCTCCAGCCTTCATTAGGGTCCTTAGGCAGGCTTTAGACATTAGAAAGGCCCCCCTAAGATTTACATTCATAAGTCGGTCGAAATCATCGATTTTATAACGCATTACCAACTGATCAATTACAATCCCAGCATTGTTTACAAGGCCGTTTAGCTGGCCAAACTTCTTTAGCATTTGTTCGA
>JBBRQE010000021.1:0-29267 GCA_038226905.1 Chthoniobacterales bacterium
CCGCTGCACGTTCACATGGAGAACATCCTGCGCCGGCTGGAGCGAGAGCCACGGTTGCCGCTCTCGGCGCTGTTCACGCCGCCGCACACCCGTGGCCGATTGCTCGGCTTGTTCCTGGCGATCCTGGAGCTCATCAAGGGCCGAAGCATCGTGATCGACCAGAGTGGTATTCATCTGGAGCGCCCGGACGCGTTCCCCCCAGTTCTGGGTGCAGACATACGTGACCCGGGCTCCGGGCCCCGCGTTCAGATCATTTACCCCACAGGCGAAACCGGGTGCAGTAGACGTGAGCGATCGGAAATGTTCCACCACCGTCACCTGAGAAAGCTCGTCCGTCACAAGGAGCAAATGCGGGAATACAGCGGAATTCTCGCCGCACAGCCAGTGAAAAATTTCGATGGGCTCTTCGATCACGACTCCGCGCGGCACAAAAAGAAAGGTGCCGGAGGTGACGAGCGCTTGGTGCAGGGCGGCGAACTTGGCGGACCCGAGGGTGGCCGGCTGAGCCATGAAATATTTTCGAAACAGGTCGGGGTGCTCGATCATGGCGCGATCAAGTGGCTGAAAAATCACCCCGCGCGCCCGGAGTTTATCCGAAAACGTTTCCCGGTGGAGCAACTGATCATCGGCGAAAACGAGGCGGGCGCTGACTTGTTCGAGGCCGCGCGACATCGAGAGCACATCCGCGCGTTGTGTTTCAGTCAGAGGTTCGGGACGGACATAAGGAGCAAGATTGAGACGATCAACGCTGGAGAAACGCCAGGCCGAATCCTTCCGCACCGGCATGCGGAGGCCTTCGAATTGTTGCCAGGCGCTACGCTGCTGCTCCTGAAACCAGTCCGGAAAGGTGGATAGCCCGCCGGGGCCGGCCAGGATGGCGCGTGCGCCAGTTTCCGTGGCCGTTTCCAGAACAGCAGAGTGATCAGGCATTGGTCGAGTTTAGACAGAGACGGCGGTCAAAGGACCGCCGCTGGGATTTACATCGAGATAGAAATTATCCAACCGAGCCTTCCATCTCCAGCTCGATCAGGCGTTTGAGTTCGACGCTGTATTCCATGGGGAATTGGCGAACCAGATCATTCACGAAACCATTCACGCTCAGACTCATGGCCTGCGCTTCGCTCAGTCCACGCTGCTGCATGTAAAAGATTTGCTCCGCGCTCACCTGGCTGACGCTCGCTTCGTGTTGCACGGAGTTGCCGGTGCCACGAACCGTGATCGCCGGATACGTATCAGTGCGGCTGCTCGAGTTGATGAGGAGCGCGTCGCACTCCGTATTGTTTTTGCAGTTCTTAAGATGTTTGGGCACGTGCACGAGACCGCGGTAAGTGGCGCGCCCCGTCCCAATCGAGATGGATTTGGAAATAATGTTGCTGGTCGTTTCGTCGGCCGCATGCACCATCTTGGCGCCGGTGTCCTGATGCTGGCCGTCGTTAGCCAGGGCGATGGAGAGAACTTCGCCGCGCGCTTTGCGGCCTTTCATGATCACGCCCGGATATTTCATGGTCAGGCGCGAACCGATGTTACAATCGATCCACTTGATCTCGGCGTCTTCATGAGCAAGCCCGCGTTTGGTCACGAGGTTGAACACATTGGCCGACCAGTTCTGCACCGTGATGTACTGGATCTTGGCGCCTTTCATGGCGACCAGTTCGACCACCGCGCTGTGCAAGGTGGCCGTATTGAACTTGGGCGCCGTGCAGCCCTCCATGTAGGTCAACTCCGCGCCTTCATCGACAATGATGAGCGTGCGCTCGAACTGGCCGAAATTCTCAGCGTTAATCCGGAAGTAAGCCTGCAGAGGATGCTTCACCTTCACGCCCGGGGGAACGTAAATGAACGATCCGCCACTGAAGACGGCCGAGTTGAGCGCACTGAACTTATTGTCGCTCGTCGGAATCACTTTGCCGAACCACTTGCGGAAAATTTCCGGATGTTCCTTCAGTCCTTCGGTGGATCCGACGAAGATGACACCCTGTTCGCCCACGGCTTTCTTTATGTTGGAATAGACCGCTTCGCTATCAAACTGCGCTTCCACGCCGGCTAGGAATTTCCGTTCCTGCTCCGGAATACCGAGCCGCTCAAACGTCCGTTTGATGTCATCCGGCACATCGTCCCAGCTGCGCTTGGTCGCTCCACCGGCCGACAGGTAGTAGCGAATCTTTTCGAAATGAATAGCCTCGAGATCTTTGCTGGCCCAGTGGGTTGGCATGGGCTTCTCCAGAAAAGTCTTAAGACCGCGCAGGCGAAACTCGCGCACCCAATCGGGATCTTCTTTCACATCAGAGATGTAGTGAATGGTCTTCTCAGACAGACCGGTGCCGGCGTCGCGCGTATGCACCTCGGGGTAAGCGAAGTCCCCGATATTGCGGTTAATGTCGACAGCTGAAGTTTCGGTTTTCATTGCTTCTTACCTTGCCAGGACGGCTTCTTCTTCCCGCGCCCAATCGTATCCGCGTTCTTCCAATTCCAAGGCCAGCTCTTTGCGGCCGCTACGCACCACTCGTCCCGCCACCATAACATGCACGTGGTCAGGGACGATGTAATTAAGAAGGCGCTGGTAATGCGTGATTAAGAGTATGCCAAGGTTGGGGCCGCGCAAAGAATTGACCCCGTGAGACACTATCTTGAGCGCATCGATATCAAGCCCGCTGTCCGTCTCGTCCAGAACGGCGTATTTCGGCTCGAGCATGGCCATTTGCAGAATCTCGTTGCGCTTCTTCTCACCGCCGGAAAAGCCTTCATTAACCGACCGGGAGGTGAAAGACCGGTCCATGCCCAAAAGTTCCATTTTTTCGTAGAGCCGCGCGTAGTAGTCGGTCGCCTCCAATTCTTCCCCTTCCGGCATGCGGGCCTGCACGGCGGCGCGCAGGAAATTGGCGATCGTCACGCCCGGTATTTCGCTCGGGTATTGAAAAGCCAGGAAAAGGCCGCGTCGCGCCCGCTCGTCGGCGGGGAGGGCCAGGACATCCTCATCGTCCATAAGAACCTTGCCTTGAGTCACTTCGTAATCGGGATGGCCGGCCAGAACTTTGGCCAGAGTGCTTTTGCCAGAGCCATTTGGGCCCATGATGGCGTGCACGTCCCCGCGGGGGACATGCAAACTGAGCCCGCGGACAATCTCTTTGTCGGCGATCTTCACATGTAGATTCTCGATGCTCAGTTCATTCATAGCGGGGTGGCAAACATAGGCTAATCCGGCTGGTTTCGCGAATCGTGTTTTCCCCGGATTTGTGAAGAGAACTTAACGTCCTTTTGCACGGCCCGGTCTAAATGGAGCGATTTTGGCCCGGGCCTGATCGATCCGGCACTGAGGATGCTTTAAAGAGGCGCAAGACGCCCTGCCGGTGCTCTTTATGAATACCTTGAACAAATCGCCATCGCACCTCGACAGAAACCGCCTGATCTCGGAGGCAACCAGTGAACTGAACAACCTGTTGCAAGTTATTGCCAACACCAGCGCGCTCATTGAGAAAGATGGAAATGGCGGACGCGCGGGCGAGTATCGCGCCATCCTGCGGACCAGCATCGAACGGGCCGAAGCAGTGGCTGCGCAGCTGGCCAATCAAGCCGGCGGGACGAGCCGGAAAACAGTTGTTCACCCGAACCTCGGAGCGGACTTACCGAAACCGTCGGGTTTATCACGGCGTAGTCCTTCTATTTTGGTGGTTGACGATGAACCAACGGCCCTCCTCCTCGTGCAACAAATACTCAGGGATGCGGGCTTTGAAGCAACCGCCGCTGAGTCGGGCTTCGCCGCGCTGGACTTGTTCCGTCAGCGTCCGTACGTCTACGACCTTGTGCTGTTGGATTTGACCATGCCCTTTATGGATGGAGAGGAAACGTTCACCCGGCTGCGAGAGATCCGCGCGGAAATCCCAGTAGTGATCTGCACGGGCTTTATCCAGCAGGAGCGACTCGACCACTTGATGACGGTTGGTCTTTCCGGGTTTATGCGCAAACCGATCGGGAGCGAAGAGATGATCGGCTTTATCAATTCCATCCTGGCCAGTGTGCGGTATTCCGGGGGAACGCGAAGCAGTCACATGCCGGTGGCGATATAGGCCGGCGCTCCTACGGGGCGCGACGCTCTAAGCGATTTGCAAATTGCGATTTGCGGTTTGCCACTTTAACTATCCGTAGCCGCGCCTCGGAGCCGCGGTCGCAGACAATTGCGATACCCCGTGGTGTAACGGTAACACAGCGCCCTTTGGAGGCGTTATTCATGGTTCAAATCCATGCGGGGTAGCCAATGTGATCACCTCTGGCAGGGTGGCCGGGGCGTTTGGATGATACGGAACCAATCAACCCCAACGACGACGTTAAAGTGAGGAGCACCGCCTTTTATCTGGCCGTGGGCTGCCTCCTTGCCATGAGATGCGTGGCCGGCCCGGCGACTTCGGCAACGCCGGGAACAGTTCCGGGGAGTCCTGTTTCTGACGCGGTTATTTATCCCGTGCCCGCCGGTGTGGCGCCGTCCGGCCTTTACGAAGTCGAAATCAACGGTCACCCGGCATTCGTCTATCCCTGCCGGGTGGGAGACATTTACGACGCCAAAGGCAATGCGCGGCCCGACCCGCCCGAAACGACCACCGCGCAACCCGCAGCCTTTTGTCATTTCGACATGGCGGGGTCCGTCGACATCAAGATTCGGACTAAAGGGACGCTCACCCTAAAGTCAGCCCAAGTCCGCCCGTTGAACCGGGGCATCCAGCCTCGTATCGAAAACGCCTGCATCACCTTCAGGATCTCACAACCCGGCCAATACTCCGTCGAACTCAATGGATCGGCCCAGACGCCTCTGCTGATTTTCGCTAATCCGCCGGAAATCGGTGCGCCTCAGCCTAACGATCCCAACGTTCTTTACTTCGGCCCCGGTGAGCATGTCATCGGCTGGATGTCCGTAAAATCCGGTCAGACAGTTTACCTCGCCGGAGGAGCCGTCGTCTACGGACACCTCATCATCGGGAATGGCGACGGCGTTAGAATTATCGGACGCGGTATTCTTGACTCCAGCCGCTCGCCGCGCAAAGGCGAGAGAATCACCAGTAACGAATTCGGCCGGTGCGACGTGCAGATGCACATAGGACACTCTAAAAATGTGCTGGTGGAAGGCATTTGCCTGATCGATTCACCCGCCTGGACGATCCATGTGGTGGAGAGCAGGGATGTCACAATTCGTAATGTGAAAATAATCACCTGGCGCGAGAACGGGGACGGTGTTGACGTAAATAATTCAGAGCGTGTGCGGGTCGAAAGCTCTTTTCTCCGGACGTGGGACGATTCACTCGTGGTCAAAGCAACCCTGGGGCGACCTCGCACGGGCAAGCCCAAGTCGAGGTCAGATAAATGGACCCCGCAAGATCTCCCGCTCTATCCGCCCGGCCTCACGCGCGACATCGTTTTTCAAGATTGCGTCATCTGGCTCGACCGCGCCCATGCCCTCGAAATCGGTCTTGAAACCTCCGGCACCGAAATCGCCGGCATCACTTATCGCAACATCGACATCATCCACGACAACGATGTTGCGGCAATCGACATCGGCAATGGCGATCGCGCCCATGTTCACGGGATCCGCTACGACGATATTCGCATTGAAGATAGTCGCTCCGACATGCTCATCCGTCTTTACAGCGGTCACTGCTACACCTCGATCGACGACCAGATGGGCCTCGATTACGGCCCGATCGATGACGTGGTGTTCAGTAACATAAGAGTGAGCGGTTCAGCCAAGCCGCGCATCGTCCTGGAAGGCCAAAGCATCGACCCTGCATTCCAACAACCAAAGGTCCACGACGTTTTGTTCAAAACGTTCGAGGTCGACGGAAAAACGGCAGCTGCATCCGATGTAACCCTGGAGCGAAAGGGTCTTGTCGGCGCCACGCATTTTAACGAGTAGGATTGTCCCATCCCGATCCGAAAGATGGTGGCAGTGGAAATTTGCAGGCCAGTGTCCGGCTGGCGCGTCCGCCGAGGCGCCTTAGCGTCGACCGTTTTTGATCCAAATTTTTCGCGCGGATTAGGCGGGCCGTGCGTCTAGGTGGGCAAAGAGCGCATGATTTCAACTGATTCCGATACGATTGCCGCCGCCCTGGCCGGGGATCGATCTGCTTTCGAAGGGCTGATCCGCGAGAACGCGCTGCGCGTTTATGCGGTCGCTTATGCCGTGATGCAGGATCGCGAGGAGGCGGAAGATGTGACGCAGGAGACTTTTCTGCGGGCCTTTCGCGACCGTCGGAAACTGCGGGAGCCGGAGCGTTTCGTGGCCTGGATTTCCACCATCGCCCGCAACCTTTGCCTCGATCGTCTGCGCAAAAGAAAACACGCGTCCTTGCCGGAAGAGAACTTTGCAGAAGCACGCGATGAATCTGCGCCGGCCCCGGATGGAGCGCTGGCCGCAGCCGAGCAAAGCCGCGAGATGCACGCCGCGCTGGCCACGTTGCCGGAACGTCACCGCACGGCGCTGACTTTGCGTTATCTGGAGGGTCTCGACTATCGCGCCATTGGTGAGGCGATGGATCTGAGCGACGGAGCGCTGCGCGGAGTGCTGGGACGCGCGCTGGCCACCATGCGCGACCGACTGCGGCTTCCGGATTTTGCACCCACACCGAACCCCGCGCGAGGAAACCCATGACCACGACCACCATTCACGACGACTTCGACGCATGGGCGGCAACGGCTCTGACCGAAGGTCTTTCCGCCGAGGAACGAATCGCTTTTTCCAGTCATCTCGCCGCGTGTGCCCAGTGCCGCGCGCTTTACCAGAAAACCGAAGCCATGAACGAATCTCTCAACCGCACATTTGCCCTGGAGCGTCCGGCTCCGGGATTCGAACACAAACTGGTGGCCGCTTTCCGTAAGGGTAAGCGGGGATCATGGCTCGCCGAAATCCCGGCGACGATAGTCTGGCTGGTTCGATTGCGCGCGGTGCAGACGGCGGGAGTGCTGGCCGCTCTTGTTTTGCTCGTGGCGTTGGGAAATCAAATGACTCGCCCGAGTGGGATGCTGTTTTCGAATAGCCGGTCGAGCGGCGTTAACTATCGCAGAGACGAGAGTCTGGCGGCGGACAAAAATGCTCCGGCGGCTGGGCCTGTATCGTCTACGGCGAACGGCGAAGATCTTGGCTTTCGCGGTGGAGCCAAGGTCTTCCCCGACGCGGCCGACCAAGAAAAGAACCTTGCCGATACGAAATCGGATTCGGACGGGAAAACGAGGGACTTCGCGGCAACCGGCCACGCCATGACGATCGGCGGTGGCCAAATCACGCTGGGTAAGGCGAAGGGAAAAAATCAAGACGCGGGGACCTTTAGCCTGGCACCCGCAGTAACGACCGCGCCCCTTGTGGTCGCCTCCGGCAAGATGTTGTCGGACAAAGAGCCGAGTGTTTTCGGCAACATGACGTCGGCCACGGAGCAGATTCCGGCCGAGGCGCCCGCGCCCCTGACGGCGCCTAACGACGCGCGCAAACTCATTCGCAACGCCAATGTCGAATTGGAAGTCGCCAGTTTCGAATCGGCTCTCGATAAATTGGCGACGACCGCGACTCAATCCGGCGGATACATTGCGACCAAGAATTCGGCGCGTGGCGCCAATGGCAAGTTGCGCGGCACCATCATCGTGAAAGTTCTGCCGCAAAATCTCGACGGCTTCCTGCTCGAACTGCGCACCCTCGGCGAAGTGAAAAACCAGACCCTTGCCAGCCAGGACGTGACCAAGGAATACACCGACACGGCCGCCCACCTGCGCAATGCGCAACGCATGGAAGAGCGTCTTCTCAAGATGCTGGACGAGGCCAAAGGCAAAATGAGCGAAGTCCTTCAGGTCGAGAAAGAACTGGGTCGCGTGCGCGAGAGCATCGAGACCATGCAGGGCGAAATCAAACTCTACGACTCGCTGGTTTCATACGCGACGGTGACACTGAGCCTCTACGAGAAGGATCTCAATCAACCCGCCGCCTTTCTCCTGCGACAGACGGGCAACCTCGAATTACTGGCGGCCGACGTGGAAAAAACCTACGCGGACGCGCGCCGCATCGCCGAATCCGTTTCAGCCCAGATCAGCGATGCCAATATTTCGCGGGATGGCAATGGAAAAGTCAGCGCGACCCTGCAGCTCCTTATTCCCGCGACCGCCACGGACAACACCCTCCGTCAATTGAAGACGCTGGGCCGCATTCAGAACTTCACCTCGCAAACGGAGCGCACCGCGCAAAACGGGAGCAACGGCGATGCCGGAACGAGCAACGCAAAGGTCGATACGGCGCCCGCTGTCTTTCGCGTCACCATTGAGCACGACGAAGCAACCAATCGGCAAATCCGTTTCACGGTCTTCGCCAAGGACATCGATCAGGCCTTCGATGAAGCGAGGAAAGCGGCGGCCGCGGCCGGCGCGGAGGTCGTGAGCTCCAACCTGGTTCGTCCCCGCAACGGGGCGGGCAACGCCACCCTGGTTGTGCGGGTGGCCGCGCCCAAACACGCGGAGTTCATAACCACCCTGCAGAAACTCGGGCGCGCCAGTGATTACCAGGTGCAGCGCGACGCTGCGCCGGAATCGGAGGAGACGGGGACCGCGCCCGTGCTCGTTAGTCTGCAACTGGTCGATGAGGAACCGAGCGTGCAGCAAACCCGTTTGCGCATCGAGGCGAGCGACATCGGAAATCGCGTGCAGGACTTTAAGCAAGCGGCTACGGCCGCGGGAGCTACGGTGCGCGATTCGACTTTTCAACGGTTACCCGATGGACGGGAAACAGCACAGATCCTGCTCCGATTTCCCCTAACGAAATACGCCGAACTGCTGGGTAAGGCTCAAGCTCTGGGCAAGACGCGGGAGCTGTCGGTCAACCGTCGCGACATCGCGGCAGGCCAGGCCACGGACGGCACCGCCCCCGCGGAATTAAGCGTCTCTCTCGGGAGTGAAAGTAAAATCGTGGCAGACAACAGCGGACTCTCTGCCACTCTGCGCCGGACCTTGAGTGAGGCCATCCACAGTTTGCTCTGGAGTGTGCAAATGATCGGCGTGGCCGTGGCTTTTTTGGCCCCGTGGATAATGGGAACGGGAGCAGCCTGGTTTATCGTGGCCCGCTTGCGCAAACTGAGAAAGAATCGAGCCGCGCTGAAGGATACAAACGTTCGTTAGGCAATGGAGGTGGATCGACCTCCGAGGGCGATATGATGAAAACCTAAGACTCTGGTCTGGTAAGCAGCGCCTGATTTGGTAAGCTGGCGAGTCCCATGGGATGGACCCGCCCTCATATTCCGATCCGCCGCGCGGCGCTCCCGTTCGTCACTCTTCTTGTCGTTCTCGCACCGCTCGCCGGTTTCTCCGCGGAAAGCACTCCGCCAGAGTCGGATCGGCAGCCGGTGGAGGTGACGCCGCCGGATGAGGCGCTGACGTTTCTCACCCGCCGCGCCGTTCTCTGGGCAGGCCGCTCGCAAGTTATTCCGGTGCGAATGAAAAACGACGCGCCGGCGGACGACGAGTTGACCTTTCCCGTGTCCGCGGCAGATCCTGGTTTGGTCGAGATTCTCCGTCCGGCGACGGTCCTGGCGGGGGAAAAGCTTGGCTTTCTGCGGGTCCGGGCGCTTCGCCCTGGACGCACGCAATTGCGGGTGCGCGGAGCCGAATTGGAATTGGATATCCGGAACGATCCGGTCGTGGAGCCGGGGCCTCGCATCATCGGTCCCGTGCGTGGCGCGGCCGTCTGGGGAAAATTCGCGGTGGGTGTGGAGATGCTCGACGCGCCGCCGCGGAACGAGCTGATCGAGGAGTCAGAAAAAGAGCAGGTGGCGCAGCCCGCCAGGGTCCAGTTGCGTTTGCCTAACGGGCGGCAACTGGAGCCGATCGCCGCCACGCAATCCGATGCCGGACCGGTACGCCGATTCACATTCGAAGTCTCGGCTGACGAACTTCCGGCCGGGCCGCTTTCACTGGTGGCGGTGGTGGCCCGCCAGAACGTGACGAATGATTCCGGGCTCCTGGAAATAGAAAGCGAGCCTGTGGCAATAACGGTGGTGCGCCCGACAGGCCCCGGCACTCTCCTGGCCGGTTCCTGTGCCGATGCGGTTGAGGGAACGCCCAAACTACTCCAGGCGTTGAACGCGAAGCGCGTCGCTCTCGTCTCGCGTGAGGTTGGTCCGTTCCATAGTCCAGAGGATGAGGCGACGGAACTCCTGGGCGACGCCTTGAAACCGCTCACGCCGTCGCGCCCGTCGCGCTTCGGCGCCAAGCGGCCGAAGACCGGACCGATGGCTGGCTCGCAGAGCGGTCGAGTGTTCCTGGCCATATCCGCCGACCCAGCCTGGTCGCTGCCTTTCGTGGCGCCGGCCGCCGCGCGTTATCAGCTTTTTTTGCGAGCCCGCGGTGACGAAGCGATGGGCGTGTTGCCCAGCGTCGCGCTTTACCTGAATGAAAGCGAACAGCCCGCCGCATTGGGTCGTCTCGTGCAACGCGACTGGCACCGAATGCCGTTGGGCGCCCCTTTTTCCATGGAAGCGGGTCCACAGGTGCTGAGTGTTCAATTCAAAAACGATTTCTCCGGCGGCAAAGAGGATCGAAATTTGTTCCTCGATCGCTACGAGTTGCTGCGATTACCGGATGGAACAGAGAACCCGGAGCATAAGGCCGATGACGTCGTGGTGGGAGATAAGCACTCCGCTCCTCCTCTCAGGGTCCCGTCCGTGCCGGCGCGACTTTCGGTGGCTCTGCTTTATCCACGCGATGGGCAGAACATTTTCGGCGCAGACGCGGTGGTGGCCCGCATCACCGATTCGCCGGAGCATCCCGCCGCCTGGGCGGATGTGTTTCTGGACGACCAATCTCTCGGGCTGCGCGTGGAAAAGCCGGCGCCGGGTCAACTGGTGGTCTTCCCGCTTCCGGCGCGCGGGCTGACCGGTTCCAGCCATCATTTACGCGTCTGTGTGGCTGATGACACCGGCCGCGTGCAAGACTCGTCCGCCCGCTTCGTCAATTTTCTGGCGCTCCCGCCGGCGGTGCCGGGGCCCTACGAGCGGGCGGTTCATCTGCTTAATCGTTTCGCCTACGGACCGGAGCCGCGAGAGCTGGCGGCCGTTCTCACCATGGGCGAAGAGAATTGGCTCAACGCTCGACTCAACGCCGGCTTTATAGAAAGCGCGGCCGAGCAAGAGACGCTGGCCCGGGCCATCGCAAAATATCCGCGGTTGGACGATTCGGGTCAGACCATTCAACGAGCGCTTTTTCAGGCGATCAATTCGGACAACCCGGTGCGCTCGCGTTTTACCGCTTTCATGGAAAACCACTTCAGTACATGGATGAGCAAGACGCAACCGGCGCCGAAGTGGCATGAGCATATTGCTTTCGTTAGGCTGGGCCTGGCGCCCTTCGCCGATCTGCTCGAGGCCAGCGCGCGTTCGTCCGCCATGCTGGTCTACCTGGACCAGGAAAAAAGCTACGCGCGCAAGCTCAACGAGAATTACGCGCGTGAGATTATGGAACTCCATACGCTCGGAGTGCACGGCGGTTATTCGCAGACAGATGTGACCACCCTGGCGGGACTGCTCACCGGCTGGACGCTGGCCAGCGAAGCGCGTCTGCCGCTGCCCACGGAGGAAAAGATGCAATGCAACGGCGGGAACGACGGGGGGATGGAAAAGGATTTTCGCTACGACTCCTTCCTGAACGACGGTAAGGCTCGCCGGGTCTTCGGCATCGCCTTTGACCAAGCGCCCCCCGCGCAGCGCTACGATCGCGTCCGTCTTGCTCTCGAATTTCTGGCCGCCCATCCCGCCACGGCCGGGCACATTTGTCGAAAGATCGCCAACCACTACGTAGGGACATCGGCGCCTGATGCGCTCGTCGAGGATCTCACGCGGGTTTATTTGGAGAACGGAGGAGATCTCCGATGCGTCCTGCGCGCTTTGGCCGCCCACCCGTTATTCTGGAATGCCCCGGACCGGCTGGCCACGCCCCAGGATTACGCATTGCGTCTGGCTCGCTTGTTACGCTCCGTCGGTCCCGTGCCGGACGGCAAGAACGTTAAGCCGGAGGACATCGAGCGATTCCTTAAGCTTAGCGGAATGGACCTTTTCGACCGCGTAACGCCCGATGGTTACCCCGAGCAGGATGCGGCCTATGCCGACAGTAATGCGTTGCTGCAACGCTGGCGTTTTGCTCAGAAGCTCGGCGCTCTCCTGAATAATCTGGTGCCCACCGCGTGGCGGCAGTCTCCGCCACAGAGCGAAGATGCCACGCTCCCAGCGAATGCGTCTGATGTTCCGCAGCGGCTCATTGATCTGGCCGCCCTGCGGCTGACCGGACGCCTTCTCCCGACTGCCTCCAACAAGGAGACTCGCGATTTCCTCGGCGACACGCCGACTGCTGAAGAGATGCAGCAGGCCATCGTCTTCGTCAGCCTTTTGCCGGAATCCAATTTGAGGTAGACTTCTCGCGCCGCTCTCCCATGGACATTACGCGTCGATTCTTTTTGAAGTCTACCGCCGCCGTAGCCGCCTACACCGCCCTGACTCCACATCGCGTTCTGGCCGAGGCGGGGTTGACGCTGGCGGACATCAAGAAAGTGCACCGCGGCAAGACCCTGGTGGTCATTTTTTTGCGCGGAGGCATGGACGGATTGAACTGTCTTGTGCCCTACGGAGATCCGGCCTATGCCGGTTTGCGAAAAGGAATCGGCGTGGCGCGACCGGGGCAGGCCGGGGGCGCCGTGGATCTTGACGGTTTTTTTGGATTGCATCCGCGCGCCGCCGCCTTGGCGCCGTGGTTCAAGAATGGCGTGGCCGCCGGACTGCACGCCGTAGGGTACGACCGGAATACGCGGTCGCACTTCGAGGAGCAGGATACCTGGGAGACGGGCGTGGCGGGGAACACCATTAGTTCCGACGGCTGGCTCAACCGCCATCTTCTCACCAGTCAGGGGCACGGACCGATTCGCGCAGTTTCGATCGGTGACAATCTGCCCCGCATTCTGCGCGGGCCGGCGCCCGCTTTCGCGGTCCGCGGGATAACGGATTTGAGTCTCTTCGTGGGCAAGAAGGAAGGAGCGGTGGACACTCCGGCGCAGACCAAAATGGCCGCGGCGCTTGAGCACGCTTACGCCTGTTGCGATCCGCGCGTGCATGCGGCCGCGGCCGCCGCTCACGCCCAGGTCTCTTTGGAGATACCGGACGCGCATAGTCTTTTGCGGCAGACGGCCAACACCACTTTCGAAGGAATTGCCGAACTAAGGAATGTCGTTAGCCAAACTTATGCCCCGGCCGCCCCTTACCCGGAAAAGAACGAGCTGGCCAAACGACTGCAACAGGTGGCTCGCTTGATCAAGGCTGATATCGGGCTGGAAGTGGCGGAGATCGATTACGGTGGATGGGACACTCACCAAAATCAGGGGAACGTGACGGCGGCTAACGACGGAGGGAACTACGGTCGACTGGTGGGTGGATTGGCGGACGCGCTCGCGGCCTTCGCGGCGGATTTGGAAAGTCGCCTAGACGACGTGCTGGTCGTGACGTTAAGCGACTTTGGCAGGACGGCGGCGGAGAATGGAAATGGCGGGACCGATCACGGGTGGGCCAACTGCATGCTCGCCCTGGGCGGTGCGGTGCGCGCCGCCGGCCACGCGCAGCCACGGCCCGTGCTCGGTCGATGGCCGGGTCTCGGTCCCGAGCAGCTTCACCAGAAACGCGATTTGCTGCACACGACCGATTTCCGGGATGTGCTGGGCGAGTTGGTCGGCCAACATCTGGGCAACCGCCAGCTGCAAACGCTTCTCCCGGGCCATGATTTCCAGCGAGTTGGCCTGATCTAGCGAGAGGCGCCAGGGACGATCTGCGGATGCATCGGACAGGTGTATGGGGAAGTCTTAGAGTGCACGTGCGTGGAGGAATTCGTTAGGCTGGGTTTCACACAGAAATCCGCAGACGAGAGTGAACGCTAATTTTAATGAGCCTGCTTTCGACTCGATACCGTCATGGTTAACCAGGCCCAGTCGCGCCCGTAGCCCCCGTGGCGCCGGTCGGCCCGGTGAATCCGGTTGGTCCCGTGAAACCCGTTGGTCCCCCCGGGCCTTGCAGTCGGGTAATCACGAGGTGGGCTGACACAGGGCTGGTTCCACCGGCCAATGGAGTAATGGTCAGCGCACTGAAACCCGACGAATTACGGACCTGTAGAAACGAGTTAACGACGCTGGTCCGAATGATTGTTATCCCGACGATTTGACTGGTTCCCGTGGCCCGCCCCACCACCGACGACGGGAGAACGACGAATCCCGATCCTGAATCGAGAGCCAGACCCAGTTGCCCGGCTTCACTCACACTCACTTGAAAAAGAACCTGGTAAACGCCGGGCTCCGACAAGACAAACGTCGAGGAAGTCATCCGCGTAATCACCCCGGTGCCGCTTGACTCGCCATCTTGTGGAAAATCCACGGGAGCGCCGATCCCGACCGTGGCTGCATTGTCCGAAGGCATTAGAGCAAAGAAATCGGCATAATCCGCTAGGGCGCCGATACCCGTGGCGCCGGTGGCTCCGGTTGACCCGTCCAAACCGGATGATCCCGTCGCGCCCGTGGCTCCTGTCGCCCCCATCGCCCCTATCGCGCCTGTGGTGCCTGTGGTGCCTGTGGTGCCTGTGGTGCCTGTGGTGCCTGTGGTGCCTGTGGTGCCTGTCGTTCCATTGCTGCCAGTCGCTCCGGTTGATCCAGTTGCGCCTTGGACGCCGGCTCCAGTTGCTCCGGTCGCGCCTGTCGTGCCGGTGGGTCCGGTGGGACCCCGGTCCGGGCTGGGACGGATATGCTTTGAGGTCGTTTGGGCCGAGGCGGTGGGTAAATCGAAGATAAACACTCCGGCCGCGCTCAAGAGGAAGGCAAGCGCCGCAATACGCGGGGTGATCTTAAGAATAGAGAGGTGTTTGAGGGAGGTTTTCATCTTTTTTAACGGAGCTAATTGCTGAGAGAGTGCGGTGCCAGGTAATAAAACTGAAGTCCAAAACGGTCGATTGGCTTGCACTGGAGAGCGTTTGCCGTGCCGTTTGCCACAAACCCTGACAGCGCACAACCATAGCCTTGGCGAGCCGCGTTTTATAGATAACTGATATGGACGCACTTAATCCTCATCACCTCGACCCGGCTGATCCGCATAACCTGCAAGAAACCGATCAGCCGGTGCGGGAACGGATCGAAATAGCCACGGCCGGCGAAGATTGCGACGATTGCGTGCGTAAATTGCGCGGCCCGTTGCTCAAGATTCCCGGCGTAGAAGAGGTGAAAGTAAATCTCAAGAAAGAACGCGTCATCATCACTTTCGATGCGCGCAAGACGCACGCGCCGGATTTGCACGACGCGATCCTCAAGACAGGCTACCAGCCGTCGCCCGTCGCGGACGACACGTAGACCACGTGAGGAGTGTCGCCGACTGCATCGAAACACGGTGTGCGGTCACGGCCTGGCCGACGGGGGGGCCGGCTGCTGTTGCGTCAGACAATGAAACGCGCCCAGGCCCCAGATTAATTCCCGACAATCGATCCCCAAAACGCGGCGGCCCGGAAACAATCCGGTCAGTGTTTCGAGGACCAGCTTATCGTTAGGCTGTTTATAGACCGGCACGAGCACGACCGTGTTGGCGATATAGAAATTCGCGTAACTGGCGGGCAGCACCAGGTCTTCCCGCACCATTTGCTCCGGCATGGGCAGCTCGATGATTTCGAGAGATCGGCCCTTGATCTTCATATCGTGCAGACGGCGCAGGTTATCCTGTAACGGTTCGTAATTCGCGCGGGCCGGATCCCTTTCTACCACCGTCACCACTGTGCGTTGGTCGACGAACCTGGCCAGATTGTCGATGTGGCCATCCGTGTCGTCGCCTTCTGTACCCTGGCCGAGCCAAAGGATGTCGGTCACGCCGAGGTAATCGCGCAGCCGCTCCTCTATTTCTTCCCGTCCCAGGCCCGGATTGCGATTCTCATTCAGGAGACAACCTTCGCTGGTGAGTAAAGAGCCGCTCCCGTTTACTTCTATCGAGCCGCCTTCCAGAATCATGCGCGGATAAAAAACGGGCAGGTCGAGAATCTCGGCAATGCGGGTCGGCACCACTTCATCCAGCGCGAAAGGCGGATACTTGCCGCCCCATGCATTGTAATCCCAATCGACCACGGCCAGTTGCGGCTGGTCCTGCCGTGTCAAAAAAATCGGCCCGTGATCGCGGCACCACGGTTCGTTTGTTGGGACGTGATGAAACGTGATGCGATCCACGCGCAGTCCCTCGAGAACGGCGCGCGCCTCGGTTTCGTGGGCAACGTCACAGACGTTGATACAAACTTGCTCGGAATCGGTTAACGCCTCGACCATCTTTCGAAAGGTGGGCAAGACGCGGTCGAGGGAGCCGGGGAAGCTGATTGTTTCGCGACGGGGCCAGGAGAGCCAGGTGGCGCTGTGCGGCTCCCATTCCGCCGGCATGCGGTAGCCGAGCGTGGCGGGCCGCCCCTTGATTTTGGTCTGCGCGCTGGCTTCCTTTTGCACGGTGGAGAAATGTTCAACATCCAGCGCGCAACGTCCAGATCAGAGCCCGGGGTTCTTCATCTTTTCTGGTTATTTTATGCTGCCCACATACATTCGCGGGACGTGAGCAAAGAAAAAAGTATTCGGGGACTCACCCTTTCGTCGGAGGGCATCGTGATTGGCCCACCCCTCACCCAGTTGCGGGGAATCCTGACGGGCGTTCCCGTTGACGCCCAAATAATCGAGCCGACCAAGAGTATGTCGCCGCGAAATGGCAGAGCCCGATGACGTAAGGAGCACCATCCTGGTGCTCGCACCGCGCGGCAAAGATGCCGAACAGGCCGTGGCCGCACTGACGGGAAGTGACATCGCGGCCATTGTCTGCCCGACCTTGGCGGAGCTGGCTCAAAGTTATGGAGAGTCGACCAACGCAATCATCATCGCCGACGATGGTCTGGTCCCGTCAGAGCTTCTCTTTCTTCTCGATGTTCTAGGACAACAACCGGCCTGGTCCGATATCCCCGTCATCATCCTGACGGCGCCCGGTGGAGGCGATCGGGCCAGTTTGCAGGCTTTGGAGATCTTCGGGCCGACCGCCAACGTCGCTTTATTGGAGCGACCATTGCGGGCGGTCACGCTGGTCGCCGCTGCTAAAGTGGCTTTGCGAGCCCGGCGGCGTCAACGCGAAGTGCGCGACCTGCTCCAGCAGCGGGACACCGTGCTAGCAAGCATTAGCGACGCCTTTTCAGCCATCGACGGCGAATGGCGTTACACCTATGCCAATGAAAAGGTGGCTGAGCTGGCGGGGATCTCCCGGGAAAACATGATTGGCCGTGTTATTTGGGATGTCTTCCCGGCCGCGGTCGGCACGGAATTTTACACACGCTGTCTGCGTGTGCGACAAACGGGGCAACCCGAGCATTTCGAACTCTTCTACGCACCGTGGGGACGCTGGCTCGACACCCGCATTTATCCCACTCGCGACGGTCTCGTTGTTTTCCGGGCCGATATCACCGAGCTCAAAATGCAGGAAAAACTCCTGCAGGAAAGTGAGCGCCGGTTGCAGGAGTTGGAACAGAGATCGCGGCTGGCGGTGGACGCGGCGGGGGTCGGCACATTTGATTTTTATCCAGCGCGCGGAGAGTTGCGCTGGTCCGAGCGCTGTAACGAGCTTTTCGGGGTGCCGCCGGATTCAAAGGTCGATTACAACACTTATCTGAGCGCGATCCATCCGGACGACCGTCACATCATCAGCGAGGCAGTGGAAGGAGTGATGCGACCGGACAGCAAGGGACGATACGCCATTGAGTACCGCACCATTGGACTGATCGATGGGAAGGAACACTGGCTGTCGGAAAAAGGTCGCGCTATTTTTGACGAACAAGGCAGGATCAAACGATTCATCGGGGCGATTCTCGACATTACAGAGAATAAACGCTCGGAACAGGCGCTGCGCCGAAGCGAAACGCAGCTGCGTTTCGTCACGGACAACGCCGCCTCGGTCTTGATCGCGCAGTGTGACGCGCAGGAACGTTATCTGTTTGTGAATGAACCGTACGCCCTTCGCTTCGGAGAGCGTCGCGAAACGCTGCTCGGGCGCACCCTGCACGAAACAATCGGTGACGCTGCCTATGCTGTGGTCGCGCCCTATTTGGCGGAGGCCTTGCGTGGCAAACGGGTCGATTTCGAAGCGGAGATTCCCTACAAAACGGGAAGCCGCTGGATGACGGTGACCTATGTTCCGGAGCTGGACGCGGCGGGAGCCGTGCGCAGCTTTGTCGCGGTCGTCTACGACACAACGGATCGCAAAGGGGCGGAGCTGATTCTGCAGCAGGCCATGCGCGACGCGGAGGAAGCGAACCGGGCCAAGGATCAGTTTTTAGCCATGCTTTCGCACGAGCTGCGCACACCGTTGACGCCAGTGCTGATGACGATCGCCGCCTTGCGCCGTGAGCCGAATGTCAGCGAATCCCTGCGCCGGGACCTGGAAGTTCTGCAACGCAATGTGGAACTCGAGGCGCTCTTGATTGACGATCTGCTGGATCTCACGCGCATCGCTCACGGTAAATTTGAACTTCATCAGGAGGCCGTTGATATCCATGTCGCGCTCGACCATGCCATCGGAATTTCGCAGGCCGATCTGAGTAAAAAAGATCTCACCATCGCGCGCCACTTCACCGCCACCCAATATCATTGCTGGGCGGACGCCGCCCGGCTTCAGCAGGTTTTCTGGAACCTGGTCAAGAATGCCATCAAATTCACGCCGGCCGGCGGCAGGGTGGAACTGCACACCCGCAACGACGCGGACCACTTCATCATTATCGAAGTGCGGGATAACGGTATTGGCATCGATGCCGCCTTGCAGCCCCGCATTTTTGACGCCTTCGAACAGGGCGGCCGCACCGTCACGAATAAGTTCGGGGGCTTGGGCCTCGGCCTCGCCATATCGAAGAGAGTGATCGATCTGCATCACGGCTCCATCTCCGTGCAAAGCGAGGGACGCGATCAGGGTGCAACGTTTACGATCAAACTCAAGGCGATGGAGACCTCTTTGCTGGCCGGCCCCGATTACCTGCTCGACTTCGACGCCGTGGCGGCCGGGCCCGCCGAAATTCTCCTGGTGGAAGATCACGAAGACACGGCGCAGGTCATGCGGCGAGTCCTTGAATCGGCCGGTTACATCGTGTCGCACGCGGGCCATTTGGCGGCAGCCCGCCAGTTGGCGGCGGAGCGCAGATTCGATTTGGTTATCAGTGACGTTGGCTTACCCGACGGAACGGGCCTGGAACTGATGCGCGATCTTCAGCAGCGACACGGACTGCGCGGGATTGCGCTGAGTGGATTCGGGACGGACGAAGATGTGGCGGCCAGCCTGGAGGCGGGCTTTGCCGAGCACCTGACCAAGCCGGTGGACTGGGATCGATTGCGCGACTCCATCACGCGCCTGGTGATATCGTCGAAAAAATCGACCCCGGGCGCGTAAGGACAATCCTGCAAGGCGCCGCGCCATCGGCGTCACAGAGGTCGCGGGCGGCAGAGCTTTTAGAATCGACACCGTTGCGCATCGCACCTCGCTCCCTGAAGATTCCGAGTTGAATCCGGAGAACGCTGCGCTGGTCGAATTCATTCGCGAAGAAATTCGCAGGACCGGCCCCATTTCCTTCGCGCGCTTCATGGAGCAGGCGCTCTATCACCCGGAACTCGGCTATTACTCCTCGGATCGCGCCCTCCTCGGACGGGAGGGTGATTATTTCACCAACGTCAGCGTCGGGCCGGCTTTTGGTCAGTTGTTCGCCGGACAATTCGCCGAGATCTGGAAAATCATGGGTGAACCACAGGACTTTGTTTTGGTGGAACAGGGAGCGCATCATGGGGAATTCGCCCGCGATGTTCTGGAAGCCTTGCGCAACCAGGAACCGAAGATGTTCGCCGCGCTGCGCTACCGGGTGATCGAGCCGTTTCCCCTTTTGCGGAAGCGTCAACAAGTCACGCTCGCGGAATTTCGCGACCAGGTTGGTTGGTGTGAATCAATCGATTCGCTCGATTCGTTTCAAGGCGTGCATTTCAGTAACGAGTTGCTGGACGCGTTACCCGTTCATCTTGTTTCTGCGCGGGTTGTCTCCGACGCGCTCACCGATTTTTCGTGGATGGAAAGGCGCGTGGCACTCGATCACGATCGTTTTGTTTTCCGCGAGATGCCCATGACCGACGAGGCGTTGCGTGCTGCCGCCACCCAGCTGCCCGTGCGTTATCCCAGTTACGAAACGGAGATTAATCTGGCCGCTCCAAAATTAGTGCGTGATCTCTTCTCCAAACTGAGCAGGGGATTTGTCGTGGCAGTGGACTACGGATTCTCGCGCGAGCGGTTTTACGAGGAGGAGCGAACCACGGGCACTCTGCAGGCGCGGGCGCGACACACTCTGATCGAGTCGCCTCTGGTTGGAGTGGGTCATTCCGATATCACGGCGCACGTGGAATGGAGTTCCCTCGTGGAGAAAGCTGAAGCGGCCGGATTCGTTCTGCGCGGTCTTTGCGATCAACACCATTTCCTCACGGGACTGTTGGCTGCCTCGCCCGCTTTTGCCGCAGACTCTTCCGCTAAAACGCGGCGCGCGTTGCAGACCCTGCTCCATCCCGAAATGCTGGGCCGCAAATTTCAGGTGCTGGTCTTGAGCAAAAACATGAGCGGGCCGGCACTGCTCAGTGGTTTAAAATTCGCCCGCGCTCCGCGCTCTGCTTTGTAAGCCGTTTTCTCGCGGAAGCGCTCTATTTTCCATTGGTGGGCACAGTCACTCCAACGTTCCGTTTACTGTTGGCGCCTGGCCCGGGTCGCACTCCTTCTCGTTAATTTTCTTTTGTCCCCCGCCGCCAGTTGTCATCCTCTGCGGCACTCTCCTCTCCATCCGTGGCCGCCTCGTGAAGAACTACTTCAAGCTTAACCTCAGTCTACTCTACTGGGTGTTCCTCGCGCCTTTCCGGGGCCAGATGTTCAAGATATCGCCCGTTTTTCGCCAAATGGTTTTCATCGGGGTTCGGGCCGCCCCCATGGTCGCGCTCACCGCCTTCAGCGTTGGCGTAACGCTGGCCATGCAGGCCGCTCATTCCCTCCAGCAATTAGGCGCGGAGATTTACGTTCCAGACCTCGTCATGGTAACGCTCCTGCGCGAAATGGGCCCGGTCCTCATCGCCGTCATTGTGATCGGCCGCAGCGGCTCGGCCGTGGCCGCCGAAATCGGAACCATGCGAGTGTCGGAAGAAATTGAAGCACTGGAAGTCATGGCCATTAACCCGATCCAATATCTGGTCGTCCCGCGTTTTCTCGCCATGCTCGTCATGTTGCCCGTGCTCACCATCTTCGGAAATTACATCGGTGTTTTGGGCGGATGGGCCGTGTGCCGCTTTGCCCTCGATTTCAACACGGCTGGTTACATCATGCGGGCTCTCGGAAGCGCGACCACCTGGGATTTGTATTCCGGTATGATCAAGAGCGCCGTCTTCGCCTGGATCGTGATCACCGTCGCCTGCAATGCCGGCCTGCATGTGGACGGCGGTGCCGAAGGCGTGGGACAGGCCACCACCGCGTCCGTCGTGCAGGCGCTTCTCCTCATGCTTGTGACCAACGCCTTGCTCACCGGGATATTCTTTTTCGCAGGATAGCGCGAATGACGATCAAGAACTTTGACGACCGCTCGAAGATGGATGCTCCGTTGTCTTTTCTGATCATTCGCCTTAATTCGCGTCAATCGCGCATTGATGTTTGTCATTGTTAATCATGTTCGCGCCCACTGATTCTCCCATCATCGAAATTACGAACCTCGTCAGGAGATTTGGCGATCGCGCCGTGATCGACGACGTTTCCTTCTCCATATTTCCCGGAGAAACACTTGTCATCATGGGCGGGAGCGGCTGCGGCAAGAGCACCCTGCTGCGGCACATCATCGGCGTCATGAAGCCCACCTCCGGCTCCGTGAAAATCTTTGGGGAGGAGATCACGGCCATGGATGAGCGCAGCATGGAGAATGTGCGTCGTCGTTTCGGAATGTTATTTCAATCCGGCGCGCTCCTTGCCTCGCTCACCGTGGGTGAAAATGTGGCGCTCCCTCTTTTACAGCACACCGATCTGCCACCTGAGGAGATTGAGAAGGTTATTCGTCAAAAATTGCAGATCGTGGGCTTGAAAGGCTTCGAGCATTTGAAGCCGTCGCAAATTAGCGGTGGAATGAAAAAACGGGTGGGCCTGGCCCGCGCTCTCGCGCTTGATCCAGAATTGCTTTTCAGCGATGAACCGACTTCCGGCCTTGACCCCATCATGACTTCTGTGGTCGATCAATTGACCCTCAAGCTGACGCGCGGAAATAGCATGACGGCCGTAGTTGTAACCCACGATATGACGAGCGCGTTCCGCATCGCCACGCGTATGATTATGCTGGGTCATGGCCAGATTGTGGCTCAGGGTACCCCTGATGAAATTCGAAATAATCCGAACCGCGAAGTGCAGCAGTTCATCAACGGCGAACCGGATGGCGCTATCCCTCTCGATCTCTCCCACGATGAGCACGAGCACCATCAACAGGTGAAGCCGCGTCCTTTCGCGCGAGCGCGTAACAGGTTTCATCATAAGACCCCATGAAGAAGAATCTGTCCGATTATCTCGTGGCCCTGTCGGTCATCGGAATCAGTGTCGTCCTCCTTGGCGCTCTCACCGTTGCGCTATCAGGTTTTCGATTGAAGAAGCCGTCGCGCACCCTGCAAATCGATTACGAGGACGTGACCGGAATTAAGGTTCACTCTGAAGTAAGATACGCCGGTGCGCCGGCCGGTCGGGTTATAGGAATGCGGCACCTGAGCGCAGCGGAGCGCGCGGCCGCGCCCAATAAAAGGGACGCGGTCAGGATCACCGTCAGTCTGGACGATCGTATTCCTTTGCTCCCATCCGATGTCATGGCCACCCTCAGTTCGGATACGTTGCTGGCCCCGAAGTTCGTGGCACTCTCCGCCGGGACGCCGGGCGGCCGAACCCTCGCCGCAGCCTCCGTTATCGAAGGTCACCCATCCTACGGCATCGAGCAGATCACCGCGGCGGCGGGGCCCTTGGTCGATCACGCCAACGTCTTGCTGGATAATCTCAACGGGACCGTTACTGACCTGAAGAGCGGCCTCGCCGGTTTCATGCCGAAAATTCCTTTCGTTCTCGACGTGGCGAAATCGGACCTGGATGACCTGCAAAAAACCATGAAGGGACTGAATGATGTGGAAGCGCAGCTTGGCGGCGTTTTGGGGCAGGCTGGAACCGTTCTTGGGACGGCCGATAGTTTTCTCGGCACCACAGACAAGCAGTTACAGGAACAGTTAAGCCAATTGCACGTCACCTTGCTCAACCTGAAAGTTATTACCACTCACGCCAAAGCGCTCACGGAAGCGTTAGGCGAGAAGCCGAATCGTCTCATCTTCAGCGGCAAACCGGCCAAGCTGACTTCCGAAGAAGAAATTATCAAGAGTCGTCAACCGCTCCCGGCCAGGCCGCGCTGACCGGTGAGGAAAATCAGCTGGCGTCGTCTCGGACGCCTTTCGGATGGAAGGGATGGGAAGCCATCTTGTTGCTGAATAGTGTGACTCGCATTAGCTATCCCTCGCTCATGAAATTTTTTGGCACGTTCGTCCTGCTTCTGGCTCTCCATGCCTCTTCGTTAGGCAGTAATTGCGTCGTCAACCTTTCGCATTACGACCTGATGCGCCCCAACTTCGGTCTGATGAGGGAACAGGGCATCATCGGCGTTATCCACGAAGCGACCTATCCGCGCTTTGATCGCGACGCTCTTTACACCGCCCGGCAGCAGGACGCGACCCGTTCCGGTTTACTCTGGGGAGCTTATCATTTTGGCGACGCGACGGATCCTGTGCGCCAGGCCGACCACTTCATGCGGGTGGTCTCGTCTTCCGGGCTGGGCCAACGCGGTGTTTTGCTCGTGCTGGATTTTGAAAAGAACGGGCACTATCCCGGAGGCACCATGCGTCCGGACCAGGCGGTCGCATTTGTCGAGCGGGTGCGGGAACGGACTGGCCATTATCCCGGTCTTTATGGAAGCGAGAATCGGCTGCGTTCGGTTCTGAATGCGCCGAATGTGAGTTCGACGCAACGCCAGGTGCTCTCTAATTGCTGGCTCTGGATCGCCAATTATCATTGGGAGCCGCGCGTCAGCCAGCCCTGGCATTTTTGGACGATGTGGCAATACACCGGTGACGGAAAGTGTGATCTGCGCCCCCGTGACGCCTACCCGAAAGGCATATCCAATATTGCGAGAGCTGAGCGCAATATGTTCCGCGGCAGCTCGGCTGCCGCCATCGCGTTCTGGCAGGAACATGCCTGGCTCCCGGGCGGAGCGGCCACCATTTCCACCCAGTAGGGCAGACTCCCGAATTTCCGCCTTATTCCCGGGATTAATCCGCCACCGACTCAATTAGTTCGCAGAATTTCTTCAAATCCAGGTTGCCGCCGGAGATCACCGCCACAATCGGACCCTGGCCCGCCTTTCCAGTCAGAGCTGCGGCCAGCGATAAGGCGCCCGCGCCTTCCGAAATAATCCGCACCTTCTCCGCCATTAGGCGCATGGCTTTCTTTGTTTCCTCCAGCGTGACGACAATGCTGCCGTCCACCACCGGTTTCATTCGCTCCCACATCCGCGGAAAAACACTCTGCCCGCCCGCGCCATCAACGAAGGAATACTTCCAATCTTCAAATTCTTGTGCGGAACCCCGCGCGAATGACAGCGCCGCCGGGGCGGCCGTTTCCGGCTCCGCCCCATACACTTTGATCTCGGGACGAAGCGCCTTGATGGCGCTGCCCACTCCCGTAACCAGTCCGCCCCCTCCGATGCTCGCGATGACCGCTTCCGTTTCGGGCGCATCTTCCAAAATTTCCAGACCGATCGTCGCGTGACCGGCGATGAAATCGTGATCGTCAAACGGATGCACAAAAGTCCCTTCCACTCCGGGATGTGAGCGCTTCTCCAACGCCTGCCACGCCACTTCGAATGGTACTCTGACCAGCTTCGCTCCAAGCGCCTGCATCCGACTGATCTTCGACTCGGGCGCGGTCTCGATCACCACAACCGTGCACAGGATGCCCGCTTTTCTGGCTGCGTAGGCCACGCCTTGTCCGGCATTGCCCGCGCTGATCGTCCAGACGCCGCGCTTCTTTTCCTCGTCCGATAACAGGGCAACCGCATTGGCCGCTCCGCGCAATTTATAAGCGTTGATAGGCTGCAAATTCTCCAGCTTTAAACGGATGTCCGGAAAACCAGCGCCCAATTCGAGACGCACCAGAGGAGTCCGGATGCTGGTGCCGGCAATCCGTTTCCGCGCTTCATGAATCTCCGCCAATTCAATCGGACGGACCGGTTCGAGGGCAATCGACATCCCCTGATCCTAATCACAACAGGCCTGCCAAACGAGCTCTTCTGCAGGGGAAAATCTTACTCACCGCGCGATCACGCGCAGCCGTTCACGCCTTTTTTCCAGCGGTTGAACATCGACTCATCGCCGATGAGCGATCGTTTGACCGAGTTCCAATTCTTCGCCCAGGCGGCCGGATCGCGCAGCACCGTCTCTGGATGCGATTCGCTCCTGGCCACAAATCCGGCGGCCGCAAAGGCGGGTCGGCCGCACGGCTGCCCAATGGGCTGGTAGCGGAGATCCATGCTGATCCGCACGTCATCCTGCGAAACATTATCTAGCGAACTATGAACCGTTCGCTGCGTCATCACGAGCACACTGCCCGGACGCATCGGCATGGGCACCGCTTCGGCCTCCGCCACCAGCGTTTCCGGGATCGCGATCCCCGCCGACGTCGGGCAGTGCTGCGCAATTCCGGCACGATGGCTGCCCGGCACGACCTGCAGACATCCGTTTTCCATTGTCGCGGCCGATAAGGGAAACCAGACGGTGAGAATGGTCGCGTCGTCCGCCTCCGGCATGATCACTCCGTTGTCCTGGTGCCAGGGCACGCGCGTGGTGAGATAGCTCTCAGAATTTTGCGGGATGGCGCGGGCCGGGAGTTTCATGCGCACGTGCTGCACCGGGTTCGAGTAAATTTCCGGGCCGATCAGATCTTCCACCAGATCGAGCATTTTCGGATTCGTTAGCATGTGGAATACCGCCGGACCGGTGTGCAGGGGCGTTTCCGCGGTGATGCCGTTCTGGGGCAGGCTAAAATCGAAGTGCTCGCCGAAGGTGCGGCCGCTTTCGATGCAAATGTTGACCATCCGTTCGTTGAAACTCAAACCGGCGTAGGTGGATTGAATGACGCCTTCGTCTTTCAAT
This sequence comes from Chthoniobacterales bacterium, assembly GCA_038226905.1. Taxonomy (GTDB): domain Bacteria; phylum Verrucomicrobiota; class Verrucomicrobiia; order Chthoniobacterales; family UBA10450; genus JBBRDU01. Next base: position 26,300 of record JBBRQE010000021.1, read on the forward strand.
TTTTGCGCAAGCCCGTCCAGCACGGCCTCGTATTCGTCAATCAGTGGCTGAATGTCGCTCGCCGGATCGAGAAGATCCTCGACCAGCAGGTAACCGTCTTCCTCGAACTGCTCTTTTTGCGCGTAAGTCAGCACTTTAGTAGATCATAACCGCCGACAAGTTTATATGATCGGGCAGATGCAAGCAACCCTTCTGCTCCCCTGTCGAGGAAGCCAGCCGAGGGACGGCTCCAGATTCTTTCAGAGCTGTCAGCTTTCCCGGAGGGCATTCATCGGGCTTTCCTAAACTGTATGAATTCGTAGCCTCTCCCATTGGGGAAGATTTCTCCCGTTTTTCACCATGATCGCCGAGAAAAACTTCGCCGCCCGCCAATCGCGTGGCGCGCGCGCCCTACAGGAAGATACCTACGCTTTTTCCAAAATCCTCGACGCGGCCGGCAAGGTGAAAAGCGTGCTCGTCGTCGTGGCCGACGGCATGGGAGGCCATGCGGCGGGTGAACGCGCCAGCGAACTGGCCGCCAAAAGCTTTGTCCTGGGTTTTCATCGGGCCACCGGCCTTCCCGAAAAGCGGTTGCTCTCCGGTTTGATGACCGCCAATGAGGCGATCGCGGAGGAATTGCAGCGCGATGCCGCCTGCCAGGGGATGGGCACAACCCTGGTCGCGGCGAGCGTGACTCCCGGTGGCGTCGAGTGGATCAGCGTCGGAGATTCGCCTCTTTTTCTCTGGCGCGAAAGCACACTCAAACGGTTGAACGCGGATCATTCTCTTCGCCCGGTCTTGAGCGAGATGGCCAAACTTCGGCAGGTCCCGACCATTCCGACGCATACCTCGGGATCGATCTTACGCGCCGCACTCACCGGTGAGGAAATCGCGCTGACCGATCAATCGCCCCGCCCCGTGACGTTGCAGGATGGAGATCTGATTGTGGTCGCGACCGATGGGATTCACACGCTAAACAGTCGCCAAATTACCGCGACCTGTGAAAACGTGGCCGGCGAGGAGGCTCGCGTGGTAGCGACCAGTCTTCTTCACGCTGTGCTCAATTCGGGAAACCCGATGCAGGACAACACGACCATCGCCGTGGTGAAGATCGGCTCAGGAGGAAAAGACTTCACGATGCCACTTTGATGGCATGAGCATGAGAGTCGGCGCGAACACATTTCCGCGTGGGCGTTGGGCGTTGGACGCACGATGTTTTCTCCGGTTCCCGCTGGCTACCGAGTGCTGTCGCACGCTACGCATCACGCCCCTCCGGGACGCGGCTGCCGTGGGACGCGTTGAAACGTGGTAGCGCTGCCCGTTCGCGGGCTGAACGCCTAAATATTGCGTGGTGGCGGAGGCAAACTGTCCTGACCCCCGGCCGGTAAATTCCGGGCGCGCAAAAGTCGTCGCGTTGGTCGAAGACGCATCGAAGCGGTAGTTTTTGCCGGTCGCAACTCTGGTCGTTGGGGGAAGGAAACCGGCGTTGGAAACGCGATACTTATGAAATCCGTCGTACGCATAAAGCGCCAGATAAGTCATCGGATCGAGCTCCGTCGTCTTGATCGGCGTTTCATTAAAGGTCGGGTCCAGCGTGTAGCTTCCTCCTGTCGTTTGCCATTCCAGCCATGCGTGAGTCGCCGAATCGTAAAGATGATGTTTGCCAATCACGATGCGGACGTTTTTCGCTCCGCCGCTCCGCATTTGCGCATACAGCGTAACGGCTTTGCCTTTGCAATCCGACGCCTGCGCGAAACTTACTTCCGTCGGCGTCTGCCAATGCGCAGAATAATGATACGGCATGGCGCGCAGCTCGGTCATCCACTGGTTCACCGCGAGGAACGAAACCGAACTGGGCCATTTCATGGTGTTCGTTGCGTTCAGCACGGGATCGACCCGGATCATCTGGCGATCGTAAGGCGTTGCGCGCACGGGAAGAAAAACCGGCTGCGCTAGGCCCGAAATCGTATGAAGACCCGCGAAAACAGTCAGCGTAGCGACACCTCGCCGAAACAAGAAGACCCGTAAAGATTGCGAAGCCATGATGGAGATCTGCCCCAATAAGCATCGGGTGTGCCGCTCGGACCGCGGTAGTCATGCGCATGCTCCTTTTGCCCGGTCGGATAGGGCAAATAATGCATGCTGGATTCACGCCCCGGCTTTGATAGTATCTTAAACCCGTGAACGAATCCTCCCCCGCGCCGCCAGCCGGCGCTCCTGTCGCCACCCCCGCCCCCCACACCGATCGCGCTGACCTTAGGCCGCAGAGCATCGACGACGCCGTCATCCGCCTGGCCGGGAATTCTCAGGATGGCATCCAATCGGCCGGCGCTTTTCTCGCCCGCCTCGCCGGACGCAGCGATCAGGACGTCATGACCTACATGACGATTCCCGCCACCATCTCCGGCGGGCCATCCATTTTTCAGGTCCGCATGGGCACGGGCGAAGTCCTCTCGGCTGGCGACGAAGCCGATTTTCTCGTCGCCTTCTATCAGCACAGTTACCAGGATCACATCGATTTCCTCAAAGAAGGGGGCGTGCTCCTTTACGATTCGGATAACGTCGAACCGAACCTCGACGACAAACGTTTCGTCTACGTCGGCGTGCCCATCACCGGACTGACCGTGGAAGCGTTAGGCGGCACGGCCAAGGACAAAGGGAAAAACATTTTTGTCCTCGGCCTCATCGCCAAGGTTTTCCATCTCGACGTCGAAAAACTGACGACCCTGATCAAAGAAAAATTCGCCGGCAAAGACGAGAGCATCGTCAACACCGCCATCATCGCGTTTACGGCCGGTTATGCTTACCCCCTCGGGAAAGTTCTTTCGCATCAATATCAGTTCGAGAAGGTCGAAAAAAAGGCGGGCGCGCGCGATCAGATCACCATGGATGGCAACCAGGCCCTGGCCTACGGGTTAATCGCCGCCGGTGTGCGCTACGGGGCCGGTTATCCCATCACCCCATGGTCGTCCGTCATGGAAACTTTGCG
>JBBRQE010000022.1:0-29147 GCA_038226905.1 Chthoniobacterales bacterium
AAACCGCCTCATCGGGGGGGATGCAGGCGACAAAAAACCCGCTTCAGCGTCACGAAGTTCATCGCGCCCCTGATGCGGTGAGCGCGAAACATAGGACGGAATTTTAACGCTGCAAAGATTATTTTAGGGAAAGCCGCACGTCTGTGAGCCATTCCGGGGCGGCCGCCTCAAAACGAATCCAGCCGACGAATTTCCCAAGACGCCCCGCACACGCAGAGTTGCGGCAGGGGGAAGTCTTGCCCTGAGCGAAGTCGAACGGGCTGGCCCTTTCCCGGGAGTGGCGGGATGACGCGGGACCGAAGAGGGAAGCTGACAGCCCCTACAGGATGTCCGGGTTCGGCAGTCCCTTCGGAAAGGAACCACAAGTGAGCCGCTGCCTGCCAGAAACTCCGGGAGGAAAATCGATTGACAGGGTTTCTATATTTCTCTAATTTCTGTTCAAACAGAACAAACTGACACAATGAGCAAACTGACTCCGGCCGCCCAAAAATTCATCCTGCACTGGGGAGAGATGGGCACGCGCTGGGGCATCAATCGCACCGTCGCGCAAATCCACGCCCTCCTCTTCATCTCCCCGGAACCGTGGCCAGCCGACGCCATCGCCGAAACCCTCGCCATCGCCCGCTCCAACGCCAGCACCAGTCTGCGCGAGCTGCAAAACTGGGGCATCGTCCGCGTCGTGCATGTGCTGGGCGATCGGCGCGATCATTTCGAATCCATGAAGGATGTCTTTGAGATGTTCCGCGTCATTGCCCGGGAACGAAAAAGGCGGGAGCTTGATCCGACCGCCGCCGTCCTGCAGGAGTGCATCGAGCAAACATCAGGCAAAGCCGCGGACGCCTACCTGCACAACCGGTTGCTGGAGATGCTCAGTTTCTTTGAAGTCGCCGAGACCGCTTATACCCAGATGGAACGGCTGCCGACGCCGGCGCTGGTCAAGCTGGCCCGTCTGGGGGACAAGGCCCTCAAACTTCTGGGGGTAAAGACGAAGTGAACAGGCCCTCTATTATAGAAGGCGGGGTCACCGCGCCGCGCCGAGATGTCCCAACCACGGTGGAACGACGCGGCTGGATCTTCTATGATAGCCAGTGCCGCTATTGCACGGCGGCGGCTCGCCGCTCCGGTCCAATGTTCGGCCGGCGGGGCTTTGAGTTTGTTCCTCTCGGCACACCGTGGGTGGAACGTCACTTAAACACCGCTCCAGAGGGATCGGCCGACGAGATGAAAGTGCTGACCGTCACCGGGTTAAACCTGGGAGGCGCCGACGCGCTGCTTTTTCTTGCGGCACAGGTGTGGTGGGGTTGGCCGCTCCCCCTCCTGGCCCGTCTTCCGGGAATGCGTCGCCTCTTCCGCTGGGGCTACCGCTGGTTCGCGGCGCATCGCGGCTGCCACCGGTCGGCATGCGCCGTGGCCAGGCCGATCCAATGGCCCGGCTGGGTTGCCCTCGTGGGCTTTCCCGCCATCGCCCTGAGCACTCGCGCCCGGGTCGAGCCGTGGATTTTCATGTGGCTTATGGCTGGTTCGATCTTTCTCGGCTGCAAATGGCTGACCTTTTGGCGCGCTTCACAACAGCAGCCCGATTTCTCCGCCATTCGAGCGCTAGGATATTTGTTTCTCTGGCCCGGCATGGACGCCGCGAACTTCTTGAGCCCGGCCCCTCCCCGGTTTGGCGACGAGTCTGCGATTCAATCCCGGAGGCTCGGGCGATCGGCGTGGTCACCCGTCCTCAACGTTCTCGCCGGTGTCGTCTTTCTTTTCGTTCTCGCCCGCCTGGTGACAAGTCCCCTGCTGGCGGGGTGGTTGGGGATGCTCGGCCTCGTCCTCATTCTGCATTTCGGACTGTTCCATCTCGCCGCGATCGCATGGCGCATGGCTGGAGTGAACGCCAGGCCGATCATGAATGCACCGATCAAAGCGACATCGCTCAGCGAATTTTGGGGACGCCGCTGGAACGGAGCCTTCAATCAGCTCCTGCTCGATCTCTTCTTCCGGCGGCTCTCACGGTCCCTGGGCAGTGTGAGAACAACCCTGATTGCTTTTCTGGTCTCCGGTTTAATTCACGAACTGGTCATCTCGGTCCCGGCCGGGGCCGGCTTCGGATTGCCCACCAGCTATTTTCTTCTACAAGGTTGGGGCGTCGTCGCGCAGCGGAGTGAATTGGGCAAAAGCCACGGGTTACGTCGCGGCCTTCCCGGATGGACGTTTACCATGCTGTTAACAGCTGGTCCCGCATTCTGGCTGTTTCACTCGCCTTTTGTCCGACGCGTCATTCTCCCCTTCATGCAAACGATCGGAGCCTTATGAAAACACTCCTTCAACTCGCCGCCGTTTTACAGTTGTCTATCCTGGTGGCGAGTTCCATCACGCCGCGCGTTCTTAACTGGCGGAATAATCTGGCCAGCCTTCATCCCTTCCTGCGCCGCCTCTTCTGGGTTTACGGCGTGTTTATTGTGATGGTCATCGTCGCCTTCGCCACGCTCACGCTGATGCACGCCGGCGCCATGGCGGCAGGCGAGCCGGTGGCCCGTTCGCTTTGCGCGTTCATCGCCATCTTCTGGGGCGCCCGCCTCTTCGTGCAATTCTTCGTCTTCGATGCCCGCCCCTTTCTCACCAACTGGTTCTACGCGGCGGGCTATCACTCCCTGACCGTCATCTTTATTCTGCTCATTCTGATTTACGGCTACGCGGCCATCGCCCCTGGAACCGAGGCCTTGTCGTGAAACCACGCGTGATTCTCGCCGGTGGCAGCGGTTTTATCGGCCGTGCCCTGACTCCCGTGCTCACGGCCGCCGGTTACGAGATCGTGGTCCTTACGCGCACACCCCCTTCCTCACAGACCGGTGTTGTTTCCGTCCGTTGGGACGGCAAAAATCTGGGAGACTGGGCCCGCCTTCTCGAGGGCTCCGCGGCCGTGGTGAACCTGGCCGGCCGCAGCATCAATTGCCGGCACACGCAGCGGAATCGACGTATCATCGTCGAATCGCGGGTCGATTCCGTGCGCGTCCTCGGTCAGGCCATCGCGCAGTCAGCCCAGCCGCCCCCGGTCTTTGTGCAGGCCGCTGGCATTGGCATTTACGGGGACGCGGGGGATCGCTGGTGTGATGAGAGTGCGCCGCATGGCACCGATTTTGTCGCGGAAGTTTGCGAACGGTGGGAAGCGGCCTTCGCCGAAGTCACCGCCACCCGAAAAGTGCTTCTACGACTGGGCGTCGTACTCGGTTCAGACGGTGGCTTCTTCCGAGTGTTAAGCCGGCTCACGCGTCTCTTTCTTGGCGGACAAATCGGCCATGGCCGGCAGTTCATCAGCTGGATCCACATGGCGGATCTCACCCACCTGCTCCGTCTGGCCATTGAAATGCCGGAGATCACGGGGATTTACAATGCCTGCTCGCCTCAGCCCGTTTGCAACGCCGAGTTCATGCGCGAACTCCGGCAAACCTTGCACAGACCCTGGAGCCCGCCCGTCCCGAAATTCGCGGCGCGCATTGGTTCGTGGCTGATGGGAAGCGAAGCCAGCCTGGCCTTCGTTAGCCAACGGGGAGTGCCGGGACACTTTCTGCAACAAGATTTCCAGTTTGATTTTCCCGAACTGCGGCCAGCCCTCCACCATCTCCTACCAACCTCATGAACTTCCTCCACACTCACCTCGACCTCGGACTTCGCGCTGCAGCCGTCGCGCAACTGGCGGTGGCCATCCTTAACCTTTTTCTCATTCGAATTATGAAATGGGAGCCCGATCTAGAGCGAGCGCCCCTGCTCATCCGGGAAGTGTTTCACATTCACTGCTATTTCATCTCCCTCACCCTCGCCATCTTTGGAGTGATCACCTGGCATTTTGCGCAGGAAATGGCGAGGGGCACGAACCCGATCGGCGTATGGCTGGCTGCCGCCATCGGCCTCTTCTGGCTGGTGCGCTCGATCATGCAGTGGTCGCATTACAGCGGCGAACATTGGCGGGGCGATGCCGGACGTACCCTGATTCATTTCCTTCTTTTTTTCGGCTACGGCGCCCTGGCCGTCGCTTATTTCGCCGCGGCGTTCTGGAGGCTGGCATGAAGAGCAGCCCCGGGAATTTGGATGCGATGCCACCCTTCCTGCAGAGGAAATTACGCATCATCAAAACGGCATCTCGCGTCGCCCTTGGGCTGGTCTGGTTCAATGAGGGTCTGGTCCCGAAAATTCTGTTTCTACGCGCGGACTCCATCGATCTGGTGCGAAGATCGGGCATAGTCTGGAGAAATCCGGAATGGACCCTTCTCGTTTTGGGCATCGCGCAAATACTGGTCGGCCTCTGGCTGATTATTGGGCGGGCCGAACGCACTGCGGCCGTCATAGCCACCGGGTGGATGCTGGTTCTCATCGTCCTGGTAGCACACGGGAATCCCGGGATGCTGACTGACCCCTATGGCGCGCTGGTCAAAGACTTCTGTCTCGTAGCCTGCGCCCTAACCGTCTGGATGCTCGCCCCCATTTCCCCGGGCGGCGTTCGCCCTTCCGGGTAGCGCACGCTCTCGGAATTCTCACTTGCCACACCTGCCGCGATCACGAACGTGACCGCGTGTTCGAGCTACTCGCCACCGATTCCACTTCCAAAGCCCGGCGAGGTCGCCTAACGACTGATCACGGCGTCATCGAGACGCCTGTCTTTATGCCCGTGGGAACGCAGGGCACCGTCAAGGCCGTCACACCGCGCGAGCTGCGGGAACTGCGCGCCCAGATTATTCTGGGCAATACCTATCACTTGTTTGTCCGGCCCGGCCTGGACACCATCAGGCACTTCGACGGACTCCATCGCTTCATGAACTGGGATGGACCCATTCTGACCGATAGCGGCGGCTATCAGATTTTTTCGTTAGCCAGGCTGCGCAAGATTACGGATGAGGGTGTCCACTTTCAGAATCACGTGGATGGCAGTGGGGCTTTCATCAGCCCGGAGATCGCCATGCAAATCCAGGCGGCGCTGGGCAGCGATATAGCCATGGTACTGGATGAATGCCCGCCGTGGCCATGTGAATACGATTATGCGGCGCGCAGTTTGGAAATGACCATCGGGTGGGCGCGACGATGCAAGGTGGCGTCGGCTTCCAGCCGACGGGCCGACACGGATCATGCCCAGCTCGTCTTCGGGATCGTCCAGGGTGCAACCTTTGCAGACCTGCGACGGAAGAGCGCGGAGGCTCTGGTCGAGATTGGGTTTGACGGATACGCCATCGGAGGCGTCAGCGTGGGGGAGCCGGAAGAAGAGATGATGCGGGCGATTGAGTCGAGCGAGCCGTTTCTCCCGGCCGACAAACCACGCTATGCCATGGGATTGGGGACGCCGCCGCAAATGCTCGAGATGGTGGCGCGGGGCGTCGATATGTTCGATTGCGTTTTGCCGACGCGGCTGGCTCGCAATGGGACGGCGTTTACCGCGGAAGGAACGCTCAGTTTGAAAAACGCCGAATTCACTCTTCAAAAAGGCCCGATCGACGAGGGATGTGTCTGCCCCGGCTGTGCCAATTTCTCGCGCGGCTACATCCGGCATCTCCTCAAGTCCGAGGAAATTCTCGGGCTGCGCCTGATCACGCTGCACAACCTCCACTTCTATCTCACTCTCATGGAGCGGGCGCGCGGAGCTATCGTCGAGGGAACCTTTGGAAAGTTCCGCCAGCAATTCGTCTCCGGCTACAAGACGCGTGAGACTCCAGCCGAATAGGCAGGGGCGGTTCACCGGACCGCCCGCGCGACCATCGCGGCCCATGGCCCGAACTCCATCCAGCTTTCCGTTGCATAAGATGACGCCTTGTGCTCAGTAAGAGTCCGCTTTTGCGATGATGGTCATCGCGGGCGCCAACACCATTTTCATGCTCAGTTTTTTGATCGCTCAAACACCAGCTGCCGGACCGGGCGGAGGTATTCTTGGCTTCGTTCCTTTCATCTTCATTTTCGTTATCATGTATTTCGTTCTGCTTCGTCCCCAGATGAAGCGCCAGAAAGATCAACAGCGGCTCGTCTCCACTTTGAAGACCGGCGATCGCGTCGTGACCAACGCCGGGATTCATGGGCTGATTTCAAACGTGAAAGAGACGACCGTGATCGTGAAAGTGGCCGATAACGTGAAAATTGAGATGGAGAAATCAGCGGTCACCACTGTCCTCAAGTCGGCCGAAGGAGCCGCATCGTGAGTCCTGCCGTCACGTTCTTCGCGGGGCTGGGGCTGCTCATCCTTTTCGGATGGTATTTCGCCACTGAACTGGGGCCGCGTAAACGTCTTCTCGCCACCACTCTGATGGTCCTGCTGGTGGGTTTCAGCTTTGCCAATATCTGGCCGCCGGAAACCAAGATCGCCCTCGGTCTCGATATTCGGGGCGGGACGTCCTTTCTCATCCGCCTGATAAAGTCGGACAAGGACATTACCAAGCCCATGCTCGACCAGGCGGTCGAAGTCATCCGTAAACGGGTCGATTATTTCGGCGGAGGTGAGCCCGTCATCACCCCGGTCGGGAAAGATCGAATCCTAGTACAAATTCCGGGTCTCGACACCGCCAAGATCCAGGAAGCACGCGACCAGCTCTCGCGCGTGGCCAAACTGGAGTTCCGCATGGTCTATCCGGACAACGGAAAACTGCTCGAAGATATCGACAAGGGGCAGCAAATCATTCCTCCCGAATACCGGGTCGAGACTTACAAGCAGCATGCGGAGGGCAACGAAAAAGCGCGGGAAGAGCGATTGCTGGTGAAGAAGAAGGCGGATCTCGGGGGAAATCACGTTCGGCAATCCGCCGCCTATTACGGGAACGAAGGCTGGACGGTCCAGTTGGGCTTCGATGGCGAGGGCGCCAAGACCTTTGGCAAGATCACCGAAGCGAACGTGAACCATCGCTTCGCCATTGTCCTGGATGGTGCGATTCAATCGGCGCCCGTCATCCGGGTGCCTATTTACAACGGCGACGCCATTATCACCGGAAAATTCGGCGAACAAGAGGCGCGCGGCCTCGCCAGTGTGCTGGAGAATCCTCTGCAAACGCCCGTCAGCATCGAAGAGGAACGCAGCGTCTCCCCCACCCTGGGGAAGGACTCGATCCGTGCCAGTATCATTGCCGGACTCGTCGGCCTCGCCGTAACGATGGTGTGCGTTCTGACTTACTATCGGTTTCTCGGCCTCATCGCCAACCTCACGCTCATCATCAACCTCATCCTGTTGACGGGCGCACTCACCATGTTCCGGTTTGTCCTCACCCTGCCAGGTATCGCCGGCATTATTCTAACGATCGGCCTGTCGGTCGATGCGAGCGTTCTGATTTATGAACGGTTGCGCGAGGAGCTGGCCCTCGGCAAGTCGCTCAAGGTGGCTGTGCAAGCCGCCTACGACAAAGCCTTCAGCTCAATTTTCGATGCCAACGTGACCACGCTGATCACGGCCGCCATTCTTTTCGGGGAAGCGAGCGGGCCCGTCAAAGGATTCGCTATTTCGCTCACCCTCGGCATCCTCGCTTCACTCTTCACGGCACTCATAGTGGGGCGGAATTGCCTCGCCTGGTTTGTCGACACCGGACGCATCACGAAGGTTTCGATGCTCCATCTGATCTCGTCGAAGCACATCAATTTCCTGGGCAAGGGTTTTCTTGCCTGCATGCTTTCGCTCGCCTTGCTCATTGCTGGCGCCACCGCTTTTTTCCTGCGGGGTGAAAAGAATTTCGGCGTCGATTTCAGAGGGGGCGATTTACTCACCTTGAGTTCCCCGGATGCGATCGACGTAGGGAAAATGCGGGCGGCATTGGAGCCCGCGGGTTTGGCCGATGCCACCATCCAGGAATCGCAACAGGGCGGTAAGCATTATGTAACAGTCCGTTCGCCATTGCATACGAGCGAAAAGGTGTTGCAGGAAGCCACCAACGCCTTGCCCGGTGCGGGCTTACATATGGAAGGCTCGGATCGCGTTGGTGCGCTGGTCGGCGGCGAACTGGCTCGCACGTCTCTCATGGCGCTCGGCTTTGGTATTCTCGGCATTCTGGTCTTCGTCACTTTCCGCTTCGAGTTATCCTTCGCGGTTGGAGCCATCGTCGCGTTGTTGCACGACGTGCTCATGACCGTCGGGGTTTTCGCGTTGCTCGGACATGAACTCACTTTGACGATGGTGGGCGCAGTCCTGACCATCGCCGGATACTCGATCAATGATACAATCGTCGTGTACGACCGGATCCGGGAAGGCCTGGCCAGCGGACGACGGGGCTCCATCGAGCAGATCATGAATGATAGTATTAATCAGACGTTGAGCCGGACGATTCTGACCAGCACCGTGACGCTGATTCCTATCCTCTGTCTTTTCTTCTTCGGGGGTGCCGTCCTGCGTGACTTTTCTCTGGCCATCATTATCGGCGTGGTGGTTGGGACCTATTCCTCAATCTTTATCGCTTCACCCATTGTCCTCTGGTGGACGCGGGCTCGGGGCGGTAATCTGCGGCGCGAGATTGCGCAAAGGGCGCCAGCCATTAACCCGGCCGCCTCCTAGGGGTCGCCAGGGTCAGGTCGCGCCGACTGAGAGGAATTCGTAACTGCCTGTCGGACAGGATATTCATCCCGTATTGGACCTTGTCTTTGACTTCGAAGGATCCCGGGATATGCGGCGAGAGCGGCCGCTCAAAACCCAAGTTATTCACAAGGTTGACGCCGCTCTGCGCCCCGCTTAAACTCCCCTTCACCGTTTGGTGGAGTATATAGAAAGAAGAGAGGAAATAGATGCCTGAAGTCATTGTTCGCAAAGGTGAACCGGTTGATCGCGCGCTGAAGCGGCTTAAGAACAAGCTGGACGCCGAAGGAATTCTGGAAGAGGTCCGGCGCCTGCGTGCGTTCGAAACCCCGACGCAGAAGACCCGTCGTAAAGCGAAGGCCAATGCCAAGCGCGGCCGAACCAAGTTTCGCTTCAACCCAGCGTAATTTTTAGATTTTTTAGCCTTCGAAAAGGACTCGCTTTGGCGGGTCCTTTTTTGTTTCCCGCCCTCTCTCCCCTCTCAGCGCCTGGCGGGGACATTGCGCCGCCAGGTTCGCTTCGTGCGCGGGAACCCGTTGTAAGAAAAGTGGCATCGGCATCTGGCCGATAATTTTCGGGGAACATCGGCTGGAAGCCGATGCCACGGAAGTTGAACGCGGCGCCCCTACCCCGATTTACTCACACTCACAGGCGATCCGGAATCCGACATCGTTGCAAGAGTAGCTCGGCACATTCGATCCCCGTGCCGTTGTGCGCAGACTGTTGAAGCGGGATTTCCAGCTCCCGCCGCGATAAACCCGCTTCACTCCCGTGGTCGGACCCCGCGGATTTACCTTGGGGGTGCCGCGATAGGTTTCAAAAAAATCGAGGCACCACTCCCATACGTTTCCCGCCATGTCTTCCATCCCAAAGGGGCTGGCCCCGAGGGGGAATGCGCCGATGGGCGAACTCTCCGGATAGCCGTCGTCAATCTCCCGGTCGCTCCAGGCGAAGACGGTATTTTTATCGGCGAAGTTGGCCAGATCGCCACGTCCCTCGTAGCTGCCCCACGGATAACGCCGTCCGTCGCTTCCCCGTGCTGCGTACTCCCATTCCGCTTCGCTCGGTAGCCGGTAACGCTTTCGTTCGCGCGTACTGAGCCACTGACAGAATTTAATCGCCTCCAGGCTGCTCACGTAAACAACCGGATGCCGATCGCCCGCGCCGGCCGCGCGCTTGCGCGAATGGGACGAATCAAATTCCTCGTATTCAAGATTCGTTATCAGATAACGCGACAGGTAGTAACGGTTAAAGGTGACGCGGGTCACAGGCTTCTCGTTCGGCGCCGCATCGGTGTCATCGCTCCCCATCATAAATTGCGCGGAGGGCACGAAGAGCATTTGTCCGCCCAGCGAGTTCTGGAAGTTTATGAACTGCGCGCGCTCTTCCGCCTGGTTAAAACTGCTTTCGTCAGGCGCCGTCACGACTACTTCCACGGGGGCCGACGGAGCCGCCACCGCGGCGCTCGGCGCCTTTTCCACTCTCGGCGGAGCCGGAGCGTCGGCCAGGTTTGTCACCTTATCCGCCTCGTCCAGATACGCGTCGACCATGTCTTCGGCTTCGCCCGGCTCAATCCCGAGATTTTCCGCCATGTTGATAAAGGCGTCGCGTTGATCGTCCGTTATGGAATCGCTATCCAATCCGCTCAGGCGAATCATCCGGGCAAAATCTTCCTTCGGGTTAAGGGACCCGCGTCGGCGCGGACGCGAACTCATGCGAATGATGGGAGGCGGCGGCGGATCAGCGCGTTTGGCCCCGCTGTCCGCCAGCTCGGCATCGATGTAGGCCACCATTTTTTCCTGGGTCAAACCGTGGTCGGCTCCAAATTGGAGCAGGCTTTTCTCCTGGGCGGCGGTCAGCAGCCCGTCGGCGATGGCAAAAGTGAGATACTTGTGAAACTCACCCGATGCCTCTTCCTCCGCGCGGGCGGCCAGTTCGTCGTCGAGGACGCGCCGCCGGTCGGGGTTGAGCAGTTCGACGCGTGCCTGGGTAAGATAACGGGACGACTCATCCAGACCGGGGCGAAGCAGCTGGCAGATCGGGTTGCTCGGCTGATTTTTTAGGGGGAGCTTCTTTTGCCACCAACGCAGCAGCTCCCGGCAATGTTCCTCTATAACCTCGGCACTGGGATTTGCCCGGGGATCCAGGCAAAGGCGCTCATACAGATTAGAAGATTTGTATTTGCTCCAGCCGTCCCATTTTTGCGGGTCGTCTGGCAAAGGCAGAGGAAAACTGATTTCGCATTTCACCGTCATTCGACTTGGAGCTGGCCTAGGCTGGAGGCGGCCTCGCTGATCTCATCCTCGGCCAGACCGGTGTTGCGCTCGATCGACATCTTGGAGCGTTTGCCGCAGGCCTCCACAGAGACCTCGAGCACCTGATTGGCGTTGTACTGATAGCTGAGCTCAACCGGCGAACCCTTGGGAAGAAAAGGCGGCAGCGTGATATCACAAACTCCCAGAGGCGTACATTCGCCGGGGACGGTGCTCTCTCCTTCTACGATCTTGACCACAGCCCGTGGCATATTCGCGTCGGCCGTTCCAAAAAGGTTCTTGGCCACGGCCGGAATGGAGGTGCGCTTGGGAATCATCGGAAAAACGTATTCCTCCAGATTGTCATCGTCCCACAAAACAACCCCCAGGGTGTGCGAGGTAATATCGGTCACCTCTATCAGGCATCCCTCGCGGGAGGAAAATTGCTGACGCGTATCGTCCCCTAGCAGCTTCTCGCCGGAACTGTCTTCTTCCTGCAACATGGACAAGGTCGCCTGGATGGCCGCCCCCATGGCCACCGCCTCATCCGGATTAACTTCGCTCACGGTCGGTGCGGAGGAGAGTTGTGAAATCATATCGCGCACCATGGGCATGCGCGTCATCCCTCCTACGAGCAGGATCTTGTTGATCTGTGGCCACTTCATCTTGGCCTCCTGCAGGGCCATTTCGCAAATGGTCTTGCACTTCTCGATAAGGTGCCGGCTGCGCGATTCGAATTCGGCGCGGGTCAGTTCGACCTTCACGCTTTGCCCGTGATGGTGATGCACGATGGCCGTGTGATTGCGACTGGAGAGCTGGATCTTGCTGGCCACGGCACGCGTCTGTAAATCCTGGTAACTCTGCAAGTCCAGCAGAGGATTCTCGCCATGCGCGCGATCGAATTCTTCGGCCACGTAATTTACGATGACATCGTCCCAGTCCTTGCCACCCAAACGATGATCGCCGTTGGTTGCCACCATCTCGATGCGGCGATCCTTAATCCGCATAATGGTGACGTCGAAAGTTCCACCGCCGAGGTCGAACACAAAAACCGTCTGGTCTTCATCCAGTTTGTCCACTCCATACGCGAGCGCCGCGGCCGTCGGCTCGTTCACGATTTGCAAGACATTGAAGCCAGCCAGTTGTCCGGCCGTGATCGTGGCCGTGCGTTCCGCGTCGTTGAAATACGCCGGGACCGTAATGACCGCGTCCGTCACCGGTTGCCTCAAGTACTTTTCGGCATCTGCTTTCAGTTTGCGCAGGATGAGGGCCGACAGTTCTTCCGCCGAGTAAATCTTACCGTCGAACTCGCGGTGAAATTGCTCCTTGGATTTCCCCATTTCGCGCTTCACGAAATCGACAATTTTTTCCGGCTCGGCTACGGCATTATTGCGCGCGACCGTCCCTACCGCGA
Source organism: Chthoniobacterales bacterium (assembly GCA_038226905.1). Taxonomy (GTDB): domain Bacteria; phylum Verrucomicrobiota; class Verrucomicrobiia; order Chthoniobacterales; family UBA10450; genus JBBRDU01. Next base: position 12,179 of record JBBRQE010000022.1, read on the forward strand.
CCGAGGCGGTATCGAACAGGATGACCGACGGAGTGATACGCTCGCTTTCCGCGTTTGGGATGATGTGCGGCTTGCCATAGGCGTCGATGTGCGCCACGGCCGAGAAGGTGGTACCGAGATCAATACCGACTGCTTTGCGGGAAGACATATAAGGGGATCAATAAATCAGGGAAAGAGCGTGCTCTGACCCTCATTTGGTTGCAGTTTTCGTGCCGAATTGGGAGGAGAACTGATTATCGTCGGCGCCCTTCTCCCTCCCTCGTAAAGGGACCGATCAACCGGCCTCAGGCGAAGCGCTTGGCGATCACTTCTTCGGGACGGATCAGCTTGCCGCGCCAGACGAATCCGCGGCGCACTCGCATGACGATACGGCCGTCTTCCTCCGCGAAATCGGCTGGCTCAAAACTGACTACCCGATGAATGGCGCGATCGACAGTCTCCTTCGGTTCAATCTCTTTGACCTCGAACCGGTGCAGTATTTCCACCAGCGAATGAATGGCATTCTCCAGGTTATCCCGCCACTGCGAGACACTTCCGCGTGGATCGTGGGAGGCAGCGCTTTGCAATTGCTCGGAAAGACTGGTGAGGTCGTCAAAGAGAAGGACCAGGTCGTGAATAAAGGGTTTTTGCAGCGATTCATGCAGGAAGTTGTCCCGGTAAGCCAGCAACTCGCTATGCAACGAATCGAATAGTCGATGATTGACCGTTTCGGAGCTGTGAATCGCGCCCAGTTGTTCCTCGATTTTTTTGAACTGCGCCGAGAAGTCGGTCGACTTCTTTTCCGCCATCGCCGCACTCAACTCTTCGAGCTTCTTCGAAATCGTTTGCTCCCAGCCGTCCAAGCGCGCGCTAAGATTCAGCAATTCTTCGTTAGCCTCGTCCGGAGCCGTACTCGCCAGCACGCCGTGTCCTTTTCCGGGAATGACCGGAGCCGATTTCTCCGCTTCCGCGGAAAGCTGCTGCATGGCCGTGGCGAATGCATCCGTCAGTGTGGCCGTCTTACTCATCGTGGCCTCCCTTCTGTTTAATAAAGAACTGACGGATGGCCGCGACCAACCCATCAATGTCGTAGCGCCGCGCTTCCACGTCTACCTTCAGACCGAGGTCGCGCGCTGTTTTTGATGTGATCGGGCCAATGCTGGCCACGCGCATCCTGTCTGGCCACGGCAGCCCAAGTGCTAAAAAGTTTTCCACAGTGGAAGAACTGGTGAACGTGACCAAGTCGGCGCCTTCCTCCGAAAAACGGCGGCGCGCTCCGGTAAGGTCGTTCGTTTCCGGAACGGTTCTGTAGGCTATCCCTTGATCCACAATTGCTCCCAGCTCAACGAGCTGTTCCGGAAGCACGTCCCGCGCCTTTTCCGCGCGCGCCAGGAGAATTCGCAGGTTTTCGACCCCGCCTTGTTTCTTGAATTCCCGCACCACCGCTTCCGCCACGAACTCCTCGGGCTGCAGGTCGACCTTCAAATGGTAATCCTTTACTCGTTGCGCCGTGGCCGGCCCAAGGGCGGCGATCTTCGCGCTCCCGATTTCGCGGGCGTCGTCGTACAGCTTGAAAAACATATCAAAAAAAGCCGTCACACCGTTCGGACTGGTGAATACAATCCAATCGTAGGAATGCGCGTCCTGCACGAGCTCGGCGAAGGCGCGCACATCGACCGGCGGCTCGATCCGAATCGTGGGCAGCTCCAGCACATCGGCCCCCAGATCCTGGAGACGTCGCGTCAGAGCGCCGGCCTGTTTGCGCGTGCGGGTGACCACAATGGTCCGGCCCAGGAGCGGCCGCTTTTCATACCAGTTCAGCTCCTTCCGCAAGGCCACGACCTCCCCGAAAATCGCGACCGCCGGGGCCGCAAATCCTGCCTCTTTCACCCGGGCCGCAATAGTCTCGAGCGTGCCAGTCAGCGTTTTCTGCCGGCCCGTCGTGGCCCAGCGCACCAGCGCCACCGGCAAATCACGGCGCACCCCCTGCGCAATCATTTCACTGGTGACCGCGGCAATTCTCTCAACCCCCATCAACATCACCTGGGTGCCCCCTAACTTGGCCAGTGCGGCAAAATCAATGGAGCTGTTGCTCTTGCCCGGCTCTTCGTGGCCGGTAAAGAAAGTGACGTGTGAGTTTTGGGCGCGGTGCGTGACCGGAATTCCGGCGTAGGCCGGTCCGGCAATGGCCGACGTAACTCCCGGAACCAATTCAAAGTCCAGACCCGCTCCCACCACGGCCCTGGCTTCTTCTCCCCCGCGTCCGAAGAGAAAGGGATCACCGCCTTTTAATCGCACGACGCTGTGCCCCGCCAAAGATTTGTCGATCAGCAGACGATTAATTTCGTCCTGTGACAACGCGTGATGGCCCGCCGCTTTTCCCGCGTAAATAATTTCGGCTTCCGGGCGACTCCACGCCAGCATCTGGGGATTAGCCAGATGGTCGTAGATTATTACGTCCGCCTGTTCGATCAACTCCTTGGCGCGTAACGTGACTAACCCGAGATCCCCCGGGCCGGCTCCTACCAGATAGACTTTGCCCGGCCCTGACTTGCTTTGCTTCTTAGGTTGCATGGATGTTTGAAAATAATCGTGCGGCCAGAGACTCCGCGTCTTCCTTCGGACCTTCAACTAATGACTCGCGCGGCATTGTCGCGCCAGGATCGAAGACCTGCCCGCGCAGAGTCATCATGGCGTCTGCAATTTCCGCCAAAACACCAATGGGCTGATTGCAATCTGCTTCGAGCAAGCGCAGAAACTCGCGCTCGGCCCGCAAGCAAAGCTGCGTATCCGAGTGAGTAATCGCTTCCCCCAGCATTCGGACACGGTCGTCGTCACGCCGTACTTGCAAAGCAATTATCCCCTGCCCGCCAGCGGACAAAAAGATCTCGCGAGGCAGGGTGCTCAAAAAAAATCTGTGACCCTCGTGAGCCACACCATTATCCGCCTTAATAAGACCGAGTCTCTCGAGGCCAGCCCGGGCCAGGATGATGGCATGCCATTCGTTTTCGGTCAGCTTACGCAGGCGGGTCGGCACATTGCCGCGAAGATCAACCACCTGCAGATCGGGACGCTTCCACTGTAGCTGATGTGTGCGCCTCACACTGCCCGTGGCAACTATTCCGTCCGGCGGCAGCGATTGAAGATCAAAAGGCTCCTTCGATATCAAAACGTCGCCCGCGCACGCCCGGGGCAGGACCGCCGCGATCTGTGTCGCAGGATTCAGTTCACTCGGCAGATCTTTGGCGCTGTGCACGGCGAGATCAATGTCCCCGGTCAAAAGGGCGCGCTCGATTTCCGCGGTGAACAATCCTTTGCGGCCCGCTCGCAGGTCCGCTGGCGGCGGCGCGCCCGTCCCTTCGTCACCGGAAGTCCGAATGATTCGTGTCTCGATGCCTAGATCGGGCCACCGCGCTTTCAGTGTTTCGGCAGCCGACCGCGCCTGTGCCAGAGCCAGTTCGCTCCCCCGCGTTCCCACTACAATTTTCGCAGACATCACCAAAAACCTATCCTATAAGAGTGATCTCCGCAGCCTTCCCTTGAGTGGGAAGCTGGAAGCTTCCCACTCAAGATTCCGACGCGCGCCAGGTCCGCGCGGAAAGCGACGATTGGGATTTATCCAGCGAATCGGCCGCATCGTTATCCCGGAAAAAGCGCTTCCAAAATTCTCCGACGTGCTCGGCGATGATTGACTCGGCCGACGCCACCTGTTGCCAGCGGAGCGCCAGTGATTGATCTGCTACAGATTGCAACGAATCGATGTCGTAAAGGAAAACACCGGCGAGCTGGTTGACGTCGGGATGGACGTCGCGCGGAACGGCAATGTCGATAATGAAGAGCGGGCGATCGACCCGTTCGCGTAAGATTGGCGCCAGATTTTCCGCGTGCAGAAGGGCCGTCTCCGATGAGGTCGAGCTGATCAAAATATCGACCTCCGCACATTGCTGCGTCCAGTTTTCGAATGGAACAACCTGCCCGTTCACGGCCGTGGCCAGTTCTTCGGCCCGTTCGATGGAACGATTGCTCACCCGCAAATCGGAGACCCCGCGCGATACCAGGGCGCGTGCCGTCCGCTCGCTCGTTTCGCCCGCCCCGAGCACCAGGACTTTGCAATGACCCAGGTCTCCGAAGATTTTGCCGGCCAGATCGACCGCCACCGATCCCACGGAAACGAAACCTCGCGTGATGTCCGTATGTGTCCGGACCTGCTTGGCCACGCGAAAGGCGCGTTGAAAAAGCCGGTGCAAAAAGGGGCCGGCCGAGCCCGCCGAGCGCGTGGTTTCGTAGGCTTTCTTTACCTGCCCCAGAATCTCCGTTTCACCAATCACCATGGAATCGAGGCCGCAAGCCACTCGAAAGAGATGGGCCACGCAGGCTCCCCCTTCATGACGATAAAACGCGGGTATCGTATCAACGGGATGAGCCGCAACCTCCACGGCCAGACAGCGGGCGATCTCGGCCGTGCCCAGCGGTTGCTCCGTGACGCCATAAACTTCCACGCGATTACATGTGCTGAGCAAAAGAACCTCCGCGCACCCGGCGCGGCGCAGGAGAGAGTGCGTCTCAGCGTCTCCCGCAAAACGCTCGAGCGTTTCGACTTTCGTCTGATGATGACTGAGGCCGACACAGAAAACGTTCATGACTTCAATGCACTTGCGCGCTGAACGTGATTCCCCAAAGGAGCGTGAGGGCGGCGCTGAATCCGATAATGCAGAGCGCGGCCACCCGTTTGGGCGCCAGCCACCGCAGATAGCGGCCCTGCAGGATGGCGGCGTACAAAAGCCAGACGGCAAATGCACAAACGACCTGCACACGCGGCAGCGGTTGGCCGACGAAGAATCCACTGACCAGGCCAAGGGTGTAGAGGCCAAGACCCCACCAGAGCAATCGCGTGATCGCAATGAACAAGTCGCTCAACGGCGGCAAATGATAGAAGATCGAGTGCAGATGGCGCGTCTTAAGCTGCCTATCCTGCACCAAATACATGACGCCGGCTACGCAGGCGAGCGCGAACGCGCCGTAGGCGATCATGGACATGGAGGCGTGAAATTCCAGCCACGAGTTGGCCGGCATCTTCCCGGGATGGCGGACATCGATCGGGGAGAGTAAGGCGAAAGTTTGAATCAGAAACACGACCGGCGCAGTGAACGCCCCCATAAGGGAAAGCCGATAGACGGGGCCGATCAGCATATAAATCAACGCCACCGACCAGGCGAGAAAGACGAACACTTCAAACAGGTTGGTCAACGGACAGCGACCCAGCTCATGGCCCCGCACGGACAAGAAAACACTCTGCAAAACGAACCCAGCGGCGATGGCAAAGAAATTAGAGCCGGCCGGGCGGAAACTCCCGGCCCAGAATGACAATATGGTCCGGACGACAGCGACCAGAAAGCAGAGTGTTGCAGCGACCAGAATATAGCGATCCACAGGAGGCCGTAGTGTAGAAGGGTGCTCCTGGATTCGCAATCACTCCGCAAAACTCACCGACGGGCGGACGCCGCAGCGCGGCCTCCCCAATTTTCCGTCATTCCGACCGAAGTGGAGGAATCTCTCACTTTCCGCAGCCGCAGAGGCTGTCTCTCCGGCACGGTTGACGTTTGACCCGTAGCCATTAGCATCGCGCCATGGGTTCCGAAATGCTTGAGAAACTACGCGCGGGCGTGCGCGACGTGCCTGATTTTCCGAAGAAGGGAATTATCTTCAAGGATATCACGCCGATCTTAAGCGACGGCGCTCTGTTCCACATGTCGATCAGCGTGTTTCTCGAGCAATGTGAGGGGAAAAAAATAGATAAAGTCGTCGGCATCGACGCGCGCGGATTCATTTTTGGGTCGGCCGTGGCCTACGCCCTGGGGGTTGGTTTCGTTCCCATTCGAAAACGCGGCAAACTGCCGTTCAAGACGGAGATTGCCAAGTATTCGCTGGAATACGGCGAAGCGGAAATGGAAATGCACGTCGACGCGATGGAGCCGGGAGAAAGGGTTGTGCTGATCGACGACCTGCTCGCTACGGGCGGGACCTCCGCGGCGGCCGCCGCCCTCATCAAAAAAATTGGGGGCGATTTGACCGAGGCTATTTTCCTGATCGAGCTGGGCTTTCTCAACGGGCGCCAAAAACTGGCACCCATCCCGACCAGGTCATTCCTGACGTTTTAACGCCCCAGGCAGGGGCGATTGACCCAATCGTATGGGCTCAATGACAGGTGCAACTCTGCCCGCAGTTTTCGCCACCGGCTACCACGACCTCCATGGTAATATCCTGGAACGCGAGTTGATCGTGGATCAAGCCGAGCAGGTCGATGGCGCGAGCATCCGGCATATGTGCGCACCGCACTTCAATGCGGGCCCGTTTCCCCACTAATTCCGGGTGCGCTTCCGCGCATTCGCCGTCGAGCAGGAAAGAAGCGTAGGCATTGAAACGCTCCTGCAGCTCGTGCAGCCGCGCATCGGAACCGTCCCAAGCCTCGGGCTCGTTCATAACCAGGACGGCTTCATCGGATTTTGTGTCGTGCCCAATCAGATCGATCACGCCGGTCCGCTGAGTATTTTCGCTGGGTAAGGGCTCGCTTTTCACAGTGTGAGTGGACGTTGCACCTTGAGCGTTGCAGGTTCAAGCGGGAATGAAATTGCCGACCGCTCTTGCCCTGCCGGGCGCAATAATTTTCTTCGCGGCCACCGCCTCGGCGCAGTTCACCGCGGCCTTCCTGCAAAACGCCAGTTATTGGCATGATGGCAAGTCGGAGGTGAAAATTTACAACGCCGACTTCGTGCGGGACGGCCAGCATTATCAAAGTGAGGTGCTCATAATTTTGACGGCGGAATCCGTCGATCCATCCGGATTCACGCGCGTGGAAGACGCCAAACGGACGGACGCGGTTCCAATCATTCGCTGGCACGAGCAATCCAGCCTCGCCCGAGGACTTCAGCTGGAGCAGCGATCACTCGAAGGTCTCTGGCGAACGGACTCGAACTCTTTGATGCGACTCATCTTCACCGGGTCCGATGGCTTCGGTCACCTCGCGCAATCCATTACCGAAAACCACGATGGTCCCGCCATTACCTGGAAATATTCGTGCGATACCTTTCGCGATCGGGTCGAGAAAGCGCTGCCCTCTCCCACCGGTTCCGCGATATTTTACGATGAACTTCCTTTGCGCGTGCGCACGATCGATTTTTGCAAAGCGGCGGGAAGTTTCGAAATCGCGCTGGCCCCTACTATTGTCAGCTCAAAAGAAGAGGCGATTGCCTTCAAGCCGGCCACCGTCTCTTATAAGTTGGAAGACCGCGCCATCAGGGTCGAGGTAAAGCAGGACAAGGGTTCGGTCGATCGCTTCGTGATCGATCGCGATTTCCCTTTTCTTCTGCGGGAATGGACGAGTGCGGACGGTTCCCGCTTGAAGCTGAAAAACAGCCTCAAGCTGCAATTAGCCGGCTATGGCAAGCCCGGCGACCGCGAACGCGCCTTGAAGGATCCGATGCTGCGCCACCCGGATTAGTTCGGTCGCAATGGTTCAGATTCTCTTCAACAAACTGAGCGCGGCGGAGTTTTCGTGTCACTCCAGTGCGCTGCCACCCGTTGGACCGCCACCTTGTTATTGAAGAAGATGCAGGCAAACACCATAATCCGCTCGTGACCAAGAAGAAAAAATCAAGCGGGTTAACGTTGCTCGGTCGAAGTGAAGCGCGCATTCCTGTTTCACCGGCGGCCGCGCGCCTCAAGACCTTTCCCAATCCGGCCCGGCGCGACTATTCGATCCATTTTGAGACGGACGATTTCACCTCCCTCTGTCCCATTACCGGCCAGGCTGATTTTGCCCACGTTGAAATCGTTTACGTGCCCCATCGTCTTTGTGTTGAAAGCAAATCCTTAAAGTTCTACCTGGCGGCCTATCGAAACGAGCGCGCTTTTAATGAGGCTGTGACCAACCGGATTTTGGACGACTTCACGCGTGCCGTGCAACCCCGTCAAGCCACCGTGACCGCGCAATTTTCCGCCCGCGGAGGCATTGCCCTGAAAGTGCAGGCGAGCTATGCAGCGGGCAGTTCGAAGAAGTCCGATCGCAACGGCGGATGAAGCGCGCGGTTGTTCTCCTGAGTGGCGGTCTCGATTCCACCACTACCCTGGCCATCGCACAAAGTGAGGGGTTCGAGTGTTTCGCCCTTTCATTCGATTATGGCCAGCGCCACCAGATAGAGTTGAAGGCGGCCCGGCGCGTGGCCCAGGTGCTGGGCGTGACAGAGCATCGCGTCGTTCGCATCGATCGCGATCTCTTTCGGGGATCGGCTTTAACCGATGACTTGGAAGTCCCAAAAGACCGCGCGGAAAACGAAATGAGCAGCGGAATCCCGATCACCTATGTGCCGTGCCGAAACCTTCTCTTCCTCTCTTACGCGACGGCCTGGGCGGAAGTCATCGGCACCGCTCATATTTTTTTGGGTGTGAATGCCCTGGATTACAGCGGGTATCCGGATTGCCGTCCGGAGTTCATCGCCGCCTTCGAGACCGCCGCCACCGCTGGCACGAAAGCGGGTCAGGAAGGCGCTCGCTTCAGCATCCACGCCCCGCTCATTCAAATGAGCAAAGCCGAGATCGTCCTAACCGCCCTCAATCTGAAGCTGGACCTTGGCCTGACCCACAGTTGCTACGATCCCTCCCCGGCCGGCCTCGCCTGCGGTCGTTGCGATTCCTGCCAGTTGCGCCGCAAAGGTTTCCGCGAAGCGGATGCGACGGATCCGATCCCCTATGCCGCCTGATGGAAACCCCGCAACATATCTTTGCCCTAACGAAAAACGAGCAGCGGGTCGTCCTTATTATAATGATAATGCTCCTGGCTGGAGCCTCCCTCAGGCAGTATCGCAGACAGCCTCTACCAGCGCCCGCCCTGAATCCACCCAGCGCCGGATCCTCTGTCCCGCCGGTTGAGGACGAGGAGGCGCGCTAAAATTTCCGCCTAACGATCTTCAGACAGGCCCGGAATGCGCCCATAGCCGACAAAGGCGGGCCCGGCATGGTCTTCAGATTTGGCCGCCTTGTTGTGCGAAGACACTTTGAAATCGAAGACACTCACCCCAAAACGGGCCTGGCCCTTGTAGCTGCGTCCGTCGCTTGATCCGACCATGATGCGCTGATTGCGCCCTTTCTCCCGGCCCAGATAAATCATGGTGTGCGTGATGTTGGGATCCTTATCGGTTACGTAAGTACCCGACCAAAAGAGCAGATCGCCCGGCTTGAGCGCATCCAGCTCAAAGGTGTCATCGCTATGACCCAGTACGGCTTGGAAGGTGCCCGCTTTTCGCACCCAGATATATTGTTCGCGCGCGTCCCGCGGCACTTGGGCTATTCCGCTTTGCGAGAGCACGTAGTTAATAAAACCGGAGCAATCCAGTCCGCCACTGCCCGGATCGGCCGAACCATACTTGTAATCGAGATTTTGAGTCGTTAGGCCGATGGCTCGATCCAGAATATTGCGCATCTTCGGCGAATAATTGTCGTATCCGGCAATGTCCGACGCGGAAATTGTCGCGACCGTACCGTGCCCATTTTTCTGTTTTGCGGGGGACGCATCCACCGTCGGAGTTTCCGTGGGGGTGGGCGTCGGGGTCGGCGTGTGGCTGCCGGAAGACTTTTTCGCCGGAGACGGAGTCGGAGTATCTTCGTCCGGAGGTGTCTCGGTCTGCTTGTGTTTGGGACGGGGCGAAGCGGCGTGAACCGGTTCGACTGGCGTTTTCCTGTGCCTGGCTTTAGGCGGCGTCTGGCTCGGTTCGGGCGCAGGAGAAGAAGTCGCTTCCGGCGAAGGGGAGGAACGGGCCTTCGCGGATTTTGTATGCCCGGGACTGGCAGAAGGGGACGGCCGGGCCGTCGTTTTTTTCTTCGGGGAAGGCGAAGGAGAGGCCGAAACCTTATGCTTCTTGTGCGGGGTCGGTGTCGGTTGCGCGAATAGTTTTTTTACTTTATGCCCTAACGATTCGTCCTCCTCGGAGAGGACGCGCGCTTGACCGGCCACGACCAGAATGATCGCTCCTCCTAACAAACAAAAAGCACGAACCGTCACGTTTACGCTCGCCGCCGCTTTAGGCAGCCAGTTCCTGCAGGACCGCTTTATTCATCCGAATGCCCGCGTCAAAATTTTCCAGAGGAAAACTCTCGTTAGGCGAGTGGGCCCGGCATCCCGGGAGGGCCAGGCCGATCAAGAGCGTCTCTACTCCGAGGACCGTGCGGAAATCGGAGACGATCGGGATGCTGCCGCCCTCGCGGATGAGCGACACTTTCCGATCGAACGCCTTGCCCAGCGCGCGCTGCGCGGCCTCGCCGAATTTGCTGTGAGGATCGGTCAAATACCACGGACCGCTGTGACCATTCGTCATTTCCAGCGAGACGCCGGGGGGCGCATTCTTCTCCAAGTGTTTGCGGGCCAGAGCCAGGATCTCATCTCCTTTTTGATTGGGAACGATCCGAAACGTCAATTTCGCCATGGCTTCGCGCGGAATCACCGTCTTCGTCCCCTGCGCCTGGTAACCACCGCCGACGCCGTTGATTTCAGCGGTGGGACGCGCCCAAATTCTCTCCAACGTACTGAATCCTTTTTCCCCAAAGAGCGCCTTGGCCCCCGTTTCCTTTAAGACTTCCGCATCCGCATCGATCGGAATCTTGCGCCATGCCTCCCGCTCCCACTCTTCCAATGGCAGGACGTCGTCGTAGAAGCCCGGAATGGCGATACGACCGTCAGGGTCGTGCAAGGACGCAAGAAGATGGGCCAGGGCCGTCGCCGGGTTCGCCACCGCCCCACCGTAGATACCGGAATGGAGATCGATGCCCGGCCCTTTCACTTTCAATTCCAGAGCCGTAACGCCGCGTAACCCATAACTCATGGTCGGCGTCCCGGGAGCAATCATGCCGGTATCCGACACCATAACCACGTCGCACTTGAGAGCATCGCGATTCTGATGCAGAAAATTTCCCAGATTGGCGCTGCCGATTTCTTCTTCGCCCTCGATGACGAAGTGCAGGTTCACCGGAAGATCCCCGTGCTGCTCGATGGCCTCCTGCACGCCGAGAATATGAGAAAGAATTTGCCCCTTGTTATCGGTCGACCCGCGCGCATAAACGAAGCCGTCCTTCAACACTGGATCGAACGGGGGCGAATCCCATAATTCCAGCGGGTCGGCCGGCTGCACATCATAATGACCGTAGATCAACACCGTTCGCCGGCCGGGTTGATGTTTATTTTTCGCCCAGACGACGGGATGGCCCGGGGTTGGGACCAGTTTGGTCTCCAGGCCAATGCTGGTCAGTTTTTGCACCAGCCAGTGGGCGCATTCCGTTAGCTTCTCGGAGTAGTCATCGTCGGTCGAAACGCTCGGGAACCGCAGAAACGAATAAAGGTCTTCCAAATGAGATGAGCGCATGGGCTGGACTCTAGCCCGAACCCAAGCTTGGGAAATGGAGTTTTTTTGCGTGCGACGGCCATACAACATCAGGAACCGCCTGGACAGAGGGACGTGAAGACAGCGCGTTCCTAGAGCCACGGCACTCTGCTCCCGCGTTCCCGGACCGCTCAACAGAGTGAGCCGACCACAGCCCGGCTCGGGTAACCAGGCAGTCCGCTCGACTGCTTTTACATCGGCGAAGCAGAAACCGCCCAAGCTACCAACCGTTGCGGTGAGAGCCTCTGGTCCACCACAAGATAGTGTGGTTTTTGCTTGTCAGGCAGCCTTGCTCTCTATTATAACTAGAACAGGTTTCTTTCAGGTTACTCTATGCATCTCCAATCCCTCGAACTCTTCGGGTTCAAATCGTTTGCCGACAAAACCATCCTGAACTTTCACGAGGGTATTACCTCCATCGTGGGCCCCAATGGTTGCGGCAAATCCAATGTGCTCGACGCCATGCGCTGGGTCCTCGGCGAACAATCCGCCAAATCCCTGCGCGGCAACGAAATGGCCGACGTCATCTTCAACGGCAGCGACACCCGCAAACCCCTCGGATTCGGCGAAGTCTCGCTCACCCTGACCGATTGCACAGCGGAGCTCGGCGTGGACTGGCACGATGTTCGGGTCACCCGCCGCATTTATCGTGACGGAAATTCGGAATATTTTCTCAACAAGACCGTCTGCCGGTTGCGCGATATCCAGAGTCTGTTCGCCGACACCGGCGTCGGGCGCAGCGCCTATTCCATGATGGAACAGGGCAAGATCGATTTGATCCTGAGCTCGCGCCCGGAAGACCGGCGCGCCGTCTTTGAAGAAGCCGCCGGTATCACCAAATATAAAACGCAAAAGCGCGAAGCGCTGCGCAAGCTCGAGGCGACGGAAGCCAACCTCATTCGCATCAGCGACATCATCAAGGAAGTAAAACGCCAGATCGGTTCGCTCCAGCGCCAGGCCGGCAAAGCCAGGCGCTATCAGGCTCTCCTGGCTGACCTTCAAATTCTGGATACCCATCAATCGCGAAAACATCTCGCCACCCTGGAAAACGAACTGGCCGTTTGCAGCGCCGACATCCGGCAGCTCGGCGAAACAGAGCGCACCTCCCGGGAAAAAATTGACGATCGCGAAGGCGCCCTCGCGCAGGAACGTCAGGGGCTCGACCAGATCGATGCCCAGATCGCGGAGGTGCGGGCTGAGGTGGAGCGGTTACAGAGCGAGATTGGAACCCACCGCAACCGTATCGAATTCAACCGGCAACGCGCCGAGGAAATCACGGAACTGATTGGCCGTTCCCAGGCTGAGATTGCCGCCGCCGAAGCCAAAAAAGCGCAGCAGGAATTGGAAATTCAAGACCTCAACGCGCTGGTCGAAAAAACCGCCGCCACCATTCAGGAGAAACGAGCAGACCTGGCGCGCCTGACCGAGGCCGTCTCGAAACTGCGTCTGAGTCGCAGCGCGCGGGAAGAAGAAATGAAGGCACTGCAACTCGCCTTTTCCCGGAGCGAGAATCACGTCTCCGCCAGAGAAGATGAACTGGCCGGCGTGTCCGCTCGCCGCGGCGCTACGGCCGAGCATCTCAAAAATCTGGAAACGGAAATCACGGCTGCCCAGCAGGCGCGCGCCCACTCAGAGACGACTCTCGCTCAGGCCAGAAAAGCGACGGAAGGCGAGCGCCAGAACGTCGACCTTCTCCTAACCGAAGCCGCCACGGCTGAGAACGGACTGGCCCAGTATCGGCACTCTCTCGATGCGGCAGACAAAGCCCTAACGACCACGGAGCGAACCGTGGCGGAAAAAGAGTCGCGCCTCGATATTTTACGACAGCTCAATGAGGAGGGAGAGGGTCTCACCCAAGGCTCGCAGGCAGTCTTGCGAGGACGCGAGGAGTTGCACGAATTTCACTCCGCCGTTTCCGGCTCACTCGTGGCGCAGCTGGACGTCGACCCGAGATTCGTGACCGCCGTGGAAGCCGCGCTCGGCCGAAATCTGCACGCCATCGTCTTGCAAAACGGGGAGCGCGCCCCTGATATCCTGCAGCTCCTCACCCAGAAGAAACTGGGGCAGGCGGCGCTTTTCATTCCTGAATTCGCGGGCGCTTTTCCTCCGGCGACGAGTCGAGTTCTGCCGGAACAGGCGCTGGGCTGGGCGATCGACAAGGTCGCCGCTCCGCCGGCCCTCGAGTCATTAGTTAGGCAGTTGCTCGACGGGGTCGCTCTTTGCGCCGACCTGCCGGCGGCGTGGCTCTGCAAGCAGACCCACCCCACCTTCGCTTTCGCCACCCTCACGGGAGAATTCATCTCGGCCACCGGCATTGTCTTTGGCGGCAGCAGCAGTGTGCAAAAGGAATCTTTACTCGAACGCAAAGGCCGCATCTCCGTGCTGGCCGCCCAGCTCTCGGTGGTGAGCGCCGAAAGCGGAGCCCTTCGGCAAAAGCGCGATCAGGCCAAATCCGATGTGGAGAAAACGGCCGTCCTCGTGGAAGACTTGCGCGCGAGGCATCGGGCGGCGGAGTTGGCCCAATCGGCCGCTGGCACCCGCATCGCGATTCTGGAACGCGAATTCGCCATGGCGGACGAACGGTTGAATGATTTGCGCAACGAGCAGGCCACCCTCGTTCAGCAAATGGCCTCCGCCGATGAACGCGTGGCCGCGCTCCAAATCGAACTGGGTGGCGCGCGCCAGGCCCTGGTCGAAGAAGAAAAGCGACGTGAAGCCGCCGGAATCCTCCATACCGAGGCGCTCGCGCAGGAAGCCAGCGCGGTGGAAGAACTTAACGATCTGCGCCTCATTCTCGCTACCGAACAGCAGCGTTACGATAGCCTGGTGACACAACGCCAGCCCATGAGCGCCCGTGAGACGGAGCTCGACGAAACCATAGCGGCGCGCCGGAGCGACATCGCCAATTTTGAGAGCCGGGTCATGGCGCAGGCTGATGAATCAAAGTCATCGGAGGATTCCATCGCCCAACACGACGGCCAACAGCAGGAACGCAAGGGTGCTCTGAGCAGCCTCGCCCGGCAGCGCGCGGAAGCGGCCGAAACACTGCACGCGGCGGAGCTTGGTCTGCGCGAAATTCGAAACTCCCTCGATGGTTTGCATGATCGCAAGGCAGCCCAACAAGTGCGCGAGTCACAATTGCAAATGAAGATCGACAACCTGGTCGAACACGCCCAGCGGCGTTATCACCTCGATCTGCGCACCTTCGCCCAGGACGAGACGGTGTTCATGAAGACACTGAACGCGCAGCTAAAGCGCCGCGACAAAGCGGAGAGTGAATCTCCCGCGACGTCTTCGGAAGATGTGGCGGAGGACGCCAGCGCGATCGACACCGTCAGCCTCGCCGAGATCGACAAGGTGGTGGCTGATTTGACCGAACAACTCGATAACATGGGCCCGGTCAACCTGGACGCGGTACAGGAATACGACGAACTGGAGCAGCGTTATCAATTCCTCGAGACGCAGAACAACGATCTGACCACGGCGCGCCGCGAACTTCTGGACGTGATTGCCCGCATCAATGCCACCACCCAGACACTGTTTGCCGAGACCTTCGCGCAGGTGCGCACCAACTTCCGCGAGATGTTCGCCGAACTCTTCGGCGGGGGACGGGCCGACCTCTCTTTGATGGACGAAAACGATCCATTGAACTGCGGCATTGAAATCTCCGCCAAGCCGCCGGGCAAACAATTGCAGACGGTCTCCCTCCTTTCAGGCGGCGAACGCACCATGACCGCCGTCGCGCTGCTCTTCGCCATTTATATGGTGCGCCCGAGTCCCTTCTGCGTGCTCGACGAAATGGATGCGGCTCTCGACGAAACAAACATCAATCGCTTTATCCGCGTGCTGGAACGGTTCGTGGGACAGAGTCAGTTCATCATCATCACGCATAACAAGCGGACGATCGCCAAGGCCGACGTTATTTATGGGGTCACCATGGAAGAGCGCGGCATCAGTAAATTGGTGGGAATGAAATTGAGTGAGCGCCCCGAAAATCAAAGGGAACTCCCGCCCAACGCGGTGTCAGGTAACGGTGCGCAGCGGCACTTTGCGCTGGAAGGCGCCGGCCGGGAAAGTGCCCTCGTCGGGACGCGCTGAGGATCAGGACAGAGCGGCGGACGTCCGGAAGACGGCCCTCCACCCGTAAATATTTTTTGCGCGCGCTCCTCGTTGAGGGGTAGAATTGCGGGATGCTCCAAACTGCGGCGCGCAAAGGAAAGTCCAAAGGCTCCAAAGCCGCGCCGGTTGTGCCGCACGAACGTTTCGTCGAAGCATTTCGCTGGATGCTTTTGACTCGCATCCTGGAAGACAAACTCGCCAGCATGTACCGCGGCGGAATGATTACGGGTGGCGTCTATGTCGGACGCGGCCAGGAGGCGGTGAGTGCCGCCTGCGGACTCTTCCTGCAAAAAGGGGACATTTTTGCCCCTCTTATTCGTGATCAGGCCGGTCGCTCCGCTTTTGGAGAGCCTCTGCTTGACGTGGTGCGGACCTATCTTGGATCACGCCAGGGACCGATGCGCGGGCGCGATGGCAACATCCACAGGGGCCGTCCCCTGGAAGGCCAACTCGCCATGATCAGCCATCTCGGCGCCATGATTTCTGTGACGGTGGGCTCCTTGCTGGCCAAGCGTTGGAAAGGTGAAAAGGATTTTGTCGGGCTCACCACCATCGGCGAAGGAGGGATGCAAACTGGCGCCACGCACGAAGGGTTAAATATTGCCGCGGTGGAGCAGGTGCCGCTCGTTGTCGTCGCCACCAATAATCATTTTGCCTACTCCACGGCCAACGATCGCGAGTTCGCCTGCGCCGATCTGGTCGAGAGGGCCAAAGGCTACGGTTTTGAAGGCTACAGTATCGATGGCACAGATCTAGGCGCATGCCTCGACGTTATCGGGAGCGCCGTGCAACGCGCGCGAGTCGGCCGTCCTCCGCAGTTGGTCGTTGCATCCATTCTGCGTCTTTCGGGCCATGGGGAACACGACGATGCCAGCTACGTGACCGATGACATGCGTCGCGCCCCGTTCTCCGATGACTGTCTGGAGCGCGCGGAGCGTTTCCTTATACAGGAAGAACTGGCGGACAGCGCAGCTTTGGCCGGATGGAGAGAGGAATCCGCCGCCCAGGTCGATCAGGCCATCGAGACAGCCCAACAGGAACACGCTCCGGTGGCCGCGGAGGAAGACTGGTGCGCACTCTCCACCCGCGAGATGATCGATCAAATCGAATGAGCATCTCGTATCTGGAAGCGATCCGGGAAGCTCAAGCCAAGGTGCTGCGCGATGACAATCGCGTTTTCATCTACGGACAGGATGTCGGCGGAGCTTTCGGCGGCGCCTTCAAGGCTACCAAGGGTTTGGCCAAGGAATTTCCCGGGCGCGTGTTGAACTCGCCCATCAGCGAAGATGCCATGGTCGGCACGGCCATCGGTGCGGCCATCCACGGGATGCGGCCCATTGTCGAAATGCAGTTCGCCGATTTTTCGAGTGTCGCACTCAACCAGATCCTGAACAACGCGGGCACACATTATTGGAGGACAAACATCCCGATCCCCATCACGGTGC
>JBBRQE010000023.1:0-29104 GCA_038226905.1 Chthoniobacterales bacterium
ATGAAGGAAGGCGAAACGATTTTTCGCCTGGAGACGCCGCAGGCCGGGAAAGCGAAGCGGTAGCGGATAGCGGGCCAGTCAATTGTGTCTGAGGGAAAGGCGCTTGCCGCAAGCGTCTCTACAACGCCTGGAGCGGTAAGATTTCTCCTTGCCAGGGCCACGCTTCGGCCGTGTTGACGAGGCTTGTTGGAACCGGATTTTGTTGAACGTAGATCCACTTGGCGGGATAACTTTCGCTTCGGCGGATCAGGCGGTCGAAAAAACCGCGCTGCCAATGGGGCCGCGCGATCGGAATAGCAATCGACAAGTGTCGTTTCAACAGTCGAATCCACTGAGATAGTTCAAGCTCTGAATTGTTTCGGACAAGCAGATGAAGGGGTCTGGCATGATGCCATATCGCCCTACTCCCATCCCACGTTCCTCCGCTGATCTTGCGAAGTCGACGATGCGCGCATGCACTTCCGCGTTGGCGAGAGGTTTTTTTCGATGATGCGTGTTGAAGGTGACAAAGTAGAGCGGCGGATCGTATTTCTGAAACACAGGACGCAAACGCGGCGGGGCCTGGGGCATCCACCAAGGATGACGCTGTAGAGGCGCTTGCGGCAAGCGCCTCTACAACCCGAGGGGCATGACTACGTGCAACGTCGCTTTGCGCGATGCGCCGGGTTCATTATCTTGTCGCATGGCTACCGAGCTTCCTGTTTTTGATGCGGCCGCGTTGAAATCCCGAGTGGATGAGTTGCGGAGGTTTCTTTGACCTCCCTAAACTGCAGGAACAGTTAGGGGTCGTCGAAGCGCGCATGACCGCGCCTGACTTCTGGAACAATCGCGAGCGCGCCCAAGGCGATGTCGAGGAGGTCTCCCGCCTGCGCGGGCTTATCAATCCCTTTCGCGAGTTGGAACGGGAGATCGACGATTTTGACGCTCTTCAACAACTGGCCGCCGAAGAAGGTGAAGGAGTCGCCCGCGCCCAGGCGGAAAAGGAAGTAGCCGCCGAGCACTCCCGTCTGCTCCATAAATTGGAGGAGTTCGAACTCCGCCAGTTTTTGTCGGGCCCGAACGATCGCTCGAACGCGTTCGTCACTATTCACTCCGGAGCGGGCGGGACGGAATCGTGCGATTGGGCCGATATGTTGTTGCGCATGTATCAGCGCTGGATTGAGCGGAGCGGATTTAAATCGCAGACCGTGGATATCCAACAAGGCGAAGAAGTGGGGATCAAATCGGTCACGTTGTTGATCAGCGGCGACTATGCCTATGGCTACCTGCAAACGGAACGCGGGGTGCATCGGCTGGTGCGAATTTCGCCGTTTGACGCGAACAAGCGCCGCCACACTTCATTCGCCAGCGTGGACGTCGTTCCCGAAATTGCCGAGTCGGCGCCGATTGAAATTAACCCGGCTGACCTGGAGGTGGACACATTCCGGGCCGGCGGCAAGGGTGGGCAAAACGTGAACAAAGTGGAAACGGCCGTGCGCATTGTGCATAAGCCCAGCGGCATCGTGGTGGCGTGCCAGGCGGAACGAAGTCAGGGACGGAACCGGGAACTGGCCATCAAGATGTTGAAGGCAAAGCTTTATGAACTCGAACAGGACAAAAAGCGCGCCGAGATTGATCGACAATACGGAGAGAAAGGCGACGTGGCCTGGGGCAGCCAGATTCGTTCCTATGTTTTCCAGCCTTACCAGATGATTAAAGATCACCGCACCGGCGCAGAGACAAGCAACGTGCAGGGCGTGATGGACGGGGAGATTGATCTGTTTATCCAGGCAAAGCTGCGCGGAGTGAAAGCGGGCAAGGGCGAGGCGAACCACGCCGAGGTCTAACTGGAGGGAGCGGACACCTCGCCGCAGCGAGCAAACTGCGCGCGCTGTCCCTACCTTATCCGGAGCAGCCTGAATCGAGCGTCGAATTTTCCGCGATTATGCTTCCGGCAACAGGCCAGACAGGCGAGGGCCCGCCGGATCGGGCGGACCCGGGAGAATTCCAGCTGGCATCGGGGACATCTATAATAGTAGCAGCGACGGCGGCGCGTAACGGGGAAGGGGAGAGTGTGACAACGCGTTTCGTTTGCGATATCCAAATCGCGGCAGGCCCGGCGCCAATCGGGACCGTGCGGTAGGATTCGTCGGCGGCCCGCGCGGAACTGGGCCAGCAAATGAGCAAGTTCATGGCGGAGCGTGCGGTCCACTTCGGCCGCGCCATGATCGAGAAGCCGTGGATTGAGCGAGATCAGGCAACGACTGGAATCGGCTCGTCCGGCGCATGTGCGAAGACGACCATTCCATGCGACCCGCACTTTTTGGGCGAGGGCCGCGGCTCCGAGTGGGGGCAGAAGATGGCGCGCGCTCGCCTGTAAAAGAGCGTCGGTAGCGAGTGATCCGCGTGGTGGAGGCACCGCGCTGTGCCCGGCGCTAACCGGGCGACGGGCGGATGCTCCCGGCACAGGGGAATTTTGGCGGGCGACAGCCAGACGGACCCGCTCGAAGATCAGTTCGAGTTGCTTAAGCAGCGGCATAGGCCCGGCCCTTTGCCCTGGCTTTTTCCCATCGCTCCGAGATGGATCGAACGGCCACGATGGTAGCGTCAATTTCTTTTTCGGTGGTCTGCCGACCTAACGAAAAGCGAATGGCGGAGCGGGCGCGTTCGGCGGATAATCCCATGGCCAGGAGGACATGCGAAGCGACGACCGAGCCGACCATGCAGGCGGAACCGCTCGAGGCGCAGACGCTTTCGAGGTCGAGCGCCATCAGCATTGTCTCCGAGTCGACCCCGGGGAAGCTGACATTGAGGGTATTCCCGAGGTGCGGCCCCAGCCCGCCGTTCTGGGCAAGGCCGGGCACGGCCGCAGCCAGGCCGGTCCAGAGCTGATCTCGCAGTTTTCGCTCCCGCGCCTGTTCCTCCTCGAGATGGCCTAACGACCAGGTGGCAGCCGTCGCCATTCCCACAATTCCGGGAGGATTTTCCGTGCCGGGCCGGCGCTGATTTTCCTGGGCGCCGCCGAACAGAAGGGGGGCGATGGACAAACCACGCCGCAGAAAAAGGAAACCGGCGCCCTTGGGACCATAGAATTTGTGCGCGGCAAAACTGGCTGCATCGACCAGGGCAATGTCCGTCTCGATCTTGCCGAACGATTGCACCATGTCGCTGTGCAGAAGAACGGCGCGGGCCCGGCAGATCCTCGCTATTTCGGGGAGGGGTTGCAGCACGCCCGTCTCGTTATTTGCCGTCATCACGGAAACGAGAGTCGTATCGGGGCGGAGAGACGCGCTCAAGTGGTCCAGATCGATGGCGCCGTTCGAGTCGACCCGGATCCAGGTAACGTCGAAACCCTCGTGTTTTTCCAGATGTTCGAAAGCATGGAGGACTGCGTGATGCTCGGTGCGGCAACTGATGAGGTGTTTCCCTTTGGAGGCGTGGGCGCGGGCCAAACCGAGCACGCCCAGGTTGTTCGATTCCGTGCCTCCGTCGGTAAAGATTATTTCGTGCGGTTTTGCATGAAGCGCCGCGGCCAGCACATCGCGCGCGTTATCGATGGCCGCGCGGGATTCGCGACCGGCCGCGTGCACGCTCGATGGATTACCGAAGAAGCGATCGAGATACGGGAGCATGGAGTCACGCGCCTCGCGACACAGCGGAGTGGTCGCGTTGTGATCGAGGTAAATCATTTGGTGGATAGGGCGGCTCGAGAGGTCAGCCGGGTCGGGTTCATCCGCTAAATCCGCTGTGGGCCTCGGCTACCTTGCGCTTCCGTTTCGGTACAATCTGTAGCTGCTTCTCCTCGTAATAAACGAGCGAGTCGGGCGGAACGCTTTGCACGAGGAAGACATTTCCGCCGATGGTGCTGCGGGCGCCGATAACCGTTTCGCCGCCCAGCACGGTGGAGTTCGGGTAAATGGTGACGTCGTCCTCCACGGTGGGATGACGTTTGCCGCCTTTTTTTATTTTTCCCTGCTCGTCTTTCTGGAAACTGCGCGCGCCCAGGGTCACCGCGTGATAAAGCTTTACGCGCGCACCGATCTCGCAGGTTTCACCGATGACCACGCCGGTTCCGTGATCGATGAAGAAGTGCGACCCGATCTTCGCGCCGGGATGAATGTCTATCCCCGTCCGACTATGGGCCCACTCCGTCATCATGCGCGGGATGAGCGGTAATTCTTTCGTGTAAAGAAGATGGGCCATGCGCTGAATGGCGATCGCCTCCAGCGAGGGATAAGCCAGCACGATCTCCTCATAGCTGCGAGCGGCCGGGTCCCCTTCGTAGGCCGCGTCGATATCTTTCCAAAGCATCTTCCGGAGATCAGGCAGCTCCGAAATAAAAGAGAGCAAGATCCCGTCCGCCTTGGCCTCGGCCTCGGCCGTGGAACAACTGCCGCCGAAACTCTTGCAGATCTCCGCTGTCAGACGGGCCTGTACACTCTTCATCCGAGCCCGCGTGGTGGCGGGCAAATCTTCCGAGTGGATGAGCGGCTCCCCCCGAAATCCGGGGAACATCAAACTCATCAAATCGGCGCAGACCGAATCGACGGCGGCCCGTGAAGGCAACATGGCCGCGACATCGAGGTAGTTGATGCCGCCCGTTTCACTATACGTCTGGAGCAGCCGGTCGACCGCATCGTGCGCTTTCGATTCCACAAGAATGAAAGTATGGCGGGGCACGATGGCTCGCAATGTCTCTCTGTCTGGGATGGGATCGTTCTCGTGGGGATACCGCGACAGACCGACGTGACTACAGGGAAGAAACGCCGGAGCTGCCTCGCTCTGTCGAGGAATCGATGCAGGCGCGTTTCCCGACCAGACTACAGCGTTTAATATTTTGACGCATGGACGTTCGGATTAAGTTGTCTTTCCTATGAAACCTTTCGAGATCGTTGGATTGCCCCCGGACGAACTGAACGCGTTCCTTTCCGCGGTTCATCCGGATCCGTTCCGCGTCCTCGGGCCGCATCGCGTGGGGGAGGATCTTGTTATCCGGCTCTTTCGGCCGGCCGCGCAGAAGGTGGAGATTTTAGTAAACGGGGCGGCCAGCGAGCCGATCGAGGCCGCGAAGATTCATCGCGATGGCTTCTTCGTGGCGAGCGTCCCGCAGGCGAATCGCGAACTGGATTATCACGTGCGCCTGACCTCCTGGGACGGTGCGCAGACGACCACGCGCGATACCTATCGCTATGGCCCGATCATGGGCGAAATGGATCTTCACTTATTTTCGGAAGGCCAGCACTGGCGGATTTACGATAAATTCGGAGCGCACCTCCGTTCGATCGACGGAGATGCCGGAGTTTATTTTGCGGTCTGGGCGCCCAATGCTCAACGCGTCAGCGTGGTGGGGGATTTTAACGGTTGGGATGGCCGTGTTAATCCGATGCGAAAAATGCTGGGCAGCGGTGTCTGGGAGTTGTTCCTGCCCGGCGTGGAGGAAGGGGCCCATTACAAATTTGAAATTCGCGCGGGCTCCGGCGCTCTTTTATTAAAAAGCGATCCGTTCGCCTTCTTTAACCAGCACGGAACCTCCACCTCGTCGCTCGTTTATAACCTCGAACGCTACAAATGGAGCGATCACGACTGGATGGAGTCTCGGAAAAAGCAGGAATGGCCGAAGGCCGCCGTCAGTATCTACGAGGTCCATCTCGGTTCCTGGCGGCGCCGCGCCGACGAGGGAAACCGGCACCTCAGCTATGTCGAACTGGCGGAGACGCTCGTGCCCTACGTGGTCGATCTGGGCTACACCCATATAGAGCTCATGCCGATCGCCGAGTACCCCTTCGAAGGTTCATGGGGCTATCAGGTCACAAATTATTATGCGCCGACCAGTCGCTTCGGCAGTCCCGACGAGCTGCGGCATTTCATCGATGCCTGTCACGCGGCTGGCCTGGGCGTCATCGTTGATTGGGTTCCGGCGCATTTTCCGAAAGATGCGCATGGTCTGGCCGAATTTGACGGAACGGATTTGTACGAGCACATGGATCCGCGGCAGGGCGAACACCAGGACTGGGGCACGTTAATTTTCAACTTCGGACGCAACGAAGTACGGAATTTTTTGATCGGCAACGCCCTTTTCTGGCTGGAGAAATACCACATCGATGGCCTGCGGGTGGATGCGGTGGCTTCCATGCTCTACCTCGATTATTCGCGTGAACCCGGCCAATGGATCCCGAACGTCCATGGAGGACGGGAGAACCTCGAGGCGATTTATTTCCTGAAACGGTTCAACGAAGTTTGTTACGAAAAATTCCCCGGCATTATGACTATTGCCGAGGAATCGACCGCCTGGCCGAGTGTCTCGCGTCCCACCTATCTGGGGGGACTCGGCTTCGGTTTGAAATGGAACATGGGCTGGATGCACGACTTCCTCGAGTACATGAGCCTCGACCCGATCTACCGGCGTTTTCATCACGGCAGCATCACTTTTTCTCTGCTCTACGCTTTCCAGGAACACTTTGTTCTGGTGTTGAGCCATGACGAAGTGGTGCATGGCAAGCGCTCTCTCCTCGACAAGATGCCGGGGGACGAATGGCAGAAGTTCGCCAATCTCCGGATGTTTTATGCATGGATGTATGGCCATCCCGGAAAAAAACTGCTCTTCATGGGAGGCGAATTCGGACAATGGCGCGAGTGGAACCATGACGAGAGTCTTGACTGGCATCTGCTGGAGGAGCCGCGGCACGACGGACTACGGCGTCTCGTGCAGCATCTCAATCACACCTATAAAGCGGAGCCGGCGCTCTGGGACCAGGACGACAGCTACGAAGGATTTGAGTGGATCGACTTCCACGATGCGGACAACAGCGTGGTCTCGTTTATAAGGAAATCGCGCGGAGGCGACATCATAGCCTTTGTCGTCAACGCGACTCCCATGGTGCGCTACGATTATCGCCTCGGTGTTCCGCAGGCCGGGTTTTATCGCGAGATCATTAATACGGACGGTGAGACCTACGGGGGAAGCAACGTCGGGAATTATGGTGGCTCCCCGAGCGAAAGCGTTGCCTGGATGGGACGGGAGCACTCCATTTTGATCCATTTGCCACCGTTGGCCACGGTCGCCTTCAAGTTGGAACGCGTGCCCGCTTTGGAATCCGCCTCGTAGTCTTTTTCGGTGCTTGGGCGATTGGTCTTGACCCTCACTCCGTTTTCCGCGATTTTACGGGCCCCATATTACTCCAAATGACTAAGAAATCCGCCTCTGCTTTTACCCTCGTCGAAATGCTTGTCGTTATCGCGATCATCGCCACGATCGCGGCTTTCGCGCTGCCTGCCATTACCGGAGCGCTCGTGCGCGGTCAGTTGGCGCAGGCTGTCAGTAATGCGAGACAGGTCCACCTTGCGACCTTTGCCATGACGACCGATGGCACGCAGACAGGGGACGCCAAGTACGGCTGGCCGGGCGATCTGGCTGCTTCCACCACCGCCGGCGTGACGATTACGAACGTACCTGATTTTGTGAAGCGCCTGGTGGATAACGATTACCTGAAGGCGGGCGATCTAAAGGTCTTCGCCGCGCCAGGGATCAATCCCTGGAATGGCACCTACACCAAGCCAGCCAATGCGACTTCCGCCGGATCCTTTGCTCCGGAATTTAACGGCACCACGAATTGCGCTTTCAAGATTTATAAAGTGAAGGACACGGATTCGAGTAACACCATTTTCCTGGCGACGAAGAATTTTTCCTACACGGACGACTCCACCACCGCCATCTCGTCCACCGCTGTGCCGTTCGGTGATAAAGGGTTCGTCGTGTTCCACAAGGGTGGAGACGGCACCTTCTACAAGAAGCAGCAGGCGACGAGCAAAACCCTGCTGGGCGTTCCTCCGGGTGCGAGTGATTCAGCCGCACCGCCGAACGAGACTTCCGCTGATTTCCTGGCGCCGAACTGAGCCTGTCGGGAAGGCGCCGCACTTAGGGCGGAAGACGTGCAGCCGCCGTTTCCCGCATCTTAGTCGTCTCACTCTGTTGAGGCGCGCGCCGCGTTCAGACCTTTGATTCGAATTCTCCATCGCTGACCCGGGTCCGGATTTTCATCCCGGGGCCGACGGAGGTTATGCTGCGGATAAGATTTCCGCTTTGATCCTGAGTAATGCTGTAGCCGCGGTGCAAAGTCGCCGCTGGGCCGAGGACGCGCAGAATATTATCGACCCGTGCAAATCGCTGTCGGGCCTGGTCGAACTGCCGCAGCGGCCAGCCGGCCAATCGCCGTGTCAGGTCGGTGAACTGACTGCGGCGCAAGGCCAGTTCCCGTCCCGGGCTCCGATCCTGCAGGGCCCGCGTCAGATGAAGGAGCGAGCGGCGGCCCTGGTCGATCCGTTGCCGGACGTATCGGCCTAACGAATCATGGTTCAGGTCGAGCTGCTGTTGCGCATCGCGCATGCGCTTGAACAGCTCGCGCGCGAGCGTGCGCTCCGACAAGAAGCGCAAGCGGGTCCGTTGTTGATCGAGGAAGCGCTGTAGACACTTGCGCAGACAGGCGCTCAGCTCCTCGATGCGCCGGCGCAGGTCGAGCACATCCGGCACAATCATCTCCGCCGCCGCACTGGGCGTGGGGGCGCGCAGGTCCGCCACAAAATCGCAGATGGTAAAGTCAATCTCATGGCCCACCGCCGAGACAATGGGTAGCGCGGAAGCAACGATGGCCCGTGCCACGATTTCTTCGTTAAATTCCCAAAGGTCCTCAATGCTCCCGCCGCCGCGCGCTACCACGATCAAATCGACAGGCGCCCAGTGGGGACTGGGCGTGGCCAGTTCGCCAATGGCCACCGCAATCTCGGAAGCGGCGCCGCTTCCCTGAACGCGGACCGGGTTGATGATGACCTCGATCCAGGGAGCGCGCCGCTGCAGGACATTGAGAATATCCCGGATGGCTGCACCGCTCGACGAAGTGACGATCCCAATGCGGCGGGGGAACCGGGGCAAGGCGCGCTTCCGCTCCATCGCGAAAAATCCTTCCGCCTCCAGTTTGCGCTTGAGCGCTTCGAATTTCGCCTGCAAAACGCCCAAGCCGCGCGCCTGCACAATTTGCACGTTCAGCTGGTATTGACCGCGCGCCTCAAAGACGGAGAGCGTGCCATAGACCTGGACCTGTGCTCCATCGGTCAGAGCCTGGCGCGGCGGCGACATCTGGGAGCTGCGGAAAATCACGCAGGCAATCTGAGCGCGTTGATCCTTCAGGGTAAAATATTGGTGGCCGCTCGCATGCAGCCTGTAGTTGGAAATCTCCCCCTGCACCCAGACGCCGCCGAACCTTGTCTCGAGCGCGCCGCGAATGGCGCGCGTCAATTCACCAACGGTCAGGACTTTGTCGGAATTTTTGAACAGATCATCGGTGAGGGCCATGGGGTGATGTTTTTCCGACGCAGAATAACACGGCGGTCGCCCGCGTTCCATTGCCCAGAACAACGCTCCCGGTGCCTGGCAGACCACTAATTCAGCGGGCTTACAACAACTCCGGTTGCGCTCCGCCCGGAGGCTTCAGTCCGAGCTTCCGGTAGGCGTTGGGCGTGGCCACCCGCCCCTGCGCCGTCCGTTTCATATAACCTTCCATAATCAGAAACGGCTCGTTCACCTCTTCCAAAGTGCCGGCCTCCTCGCCGACAGCAACGGCAAGGGAACTCAAGCCAACGGGTCCGCCGTTAAACTTGTGGATCAATGTCTCGATGATTCGTTTATCCCACTGGTCGAACCCATCGCGATCAATCTCGAGCATGGCCAAGGCGCGATCGGCCAGGGCGGCCGTGATTTTTCCCTCCGCTTTTACCTGCACGTAATCACGCACCCAGCGCAGAAGATTGTTGGCCGTGCGCGGCGTCCCGCGCGCCCGCGCTGCAATTTCCGCCGCTCCGGCTGCATCTATCTCCACCCCGAGAAGGGAGGCGCTCCGCACAATGATCTTCTGCATCTCCTCCGCGCCGTAGTAATCCAAACGCGCGCTCATTCCAAAACGCGAGCGGAGAGGAGCGCTTACCATGCCGGCACGGGTCGTCGCGCCCACCAACGTGAATTTCGGCAGGTTGAGGCGCAGGCTGCGCGCCTGCGGTCCCTGGTCGATGATGATATCCAGCCGATAGTCCTCCATGGCCGGGTAGAGATATTCTTCGATGGTCGGTTGCAGTCGGTGGATTTCGTCAATGAAGAGGACGTCGCCTTTTTCCAGACTGGTCAGAAGCCCGGCCAGTTCACCGGGCTTTTCCACCACCGGTCCGCTGGTGTTTTTGATGTTGGCGCCCATGGCGTTGGCAATGATGTGGGCCAGGGTGGTCTTGCCCAGTCCAGGCGGCCCGCTCAGCAGAACGTGCTCGAGCACGTCGTTTCTTTTTTGCGCCGCCGCCACCATCAGCTCGATTCTTTCGCGCACCTTTATCTGACCGGTGAACTCGCTAAAAGCAGGCGGCCGGAGGGAGACTTCAAACGAGGGATCGGATTCGGGCGGGGTCATGACGAATAGTAACTCAGCGTCAACTCTGGAGGGGAAGGGGACGGCTTCCCATTCAAAAATTCCGGGGGAATAAAAGATGCCGGTCCATCCTTCGTCCGGCTAATCGAGATTCTTGGTCAGGACCAGTTCGGTGCCGCGTTTCTTCAGGTTATAATCCACCTCATCGAAAGCGTTCCGGATCAGATGAAGGCCGAGCCCTCCTGGTTTGATCTGGTTATGCGAACGCCCGCGTAACGCGCTTTTTCTTACCTGCTCCCCGTAATCGCGCAGGCGTATGCGCACGCAGCCGCGCAACCCCTCCAAAGACAGCGAAATCAGTTGATCATCCCGTAGCGCGTAGGCGTAGCGGATAATGTTGGTACAGGCTTCGTCGACCCCGAGCACCATGAGGAGCCGTTGCTTTTCAGAAAAAGGATAGGGCTCGAGAAAGTGGCGCACATACTTGCGCATGAGCGCGAGGTTGCCGCAATGACTGCTGAATTCGAGTTTCTGTTTACTCACAACGCCTCAAAAAGCTGGCATGGAACGCCACTCACTCAAGTCCCGATAGTCCACCCCGTCGGGCTAGACAATGCCGTTTTCGTAAAAGGAATGGACAGTCCAGGCAAGCAGTTGTTCAGTTTTGGCCATGTGGAAATGCCTGGCGGTCGTCTTGCTTGTCGTTACTCCCGCGCTCGCGCAGGAACGCGCCACCGCCTATGAAGCCCTGCGCGTGGTTGGGACACAGCTCAATCGCGCGGCCGTGAACCGGATTATTTCGGTGACCGGAGTGGACGGCAATCCACAGCCCGCGACGTGGAAAATTCTTCTGGAGGACCACAATTCCAGAGGTGGAGTGCGCGAAGTCGAAGTGACGGATGGCCGTATTTCTTCGGAGCGGACACCGGTCCGGACCGTGGTGGGTTCGAGCGAAGGCTCGACCATTAAGACCAGCCGATTGAACCTCGATTCGAGTGGCGCTTACGCGGTGGCCAGTCACACAGCCGAGAAATCCAACGCTCAATTTGAGACAGCCAGCTATACCCTGCGCACGGATGAGCGGGGCGAACCGGTTTGGATTATTACTCTGCACGGACGGTCTGGCCCTGTCGGAACAATTTTTATCGGGGCCAATCGCGGGACCGTTACCCGCACGGAAGGCATGTTCAGCGGGTCCACCATGCAGGATGTGGCGACCGACCGGGATCCCAAACCGACCAACGATGGTGGAATTATCGGGAACGCCCGCTCCCGCATCCGGGAAACCTTCCAGCGCGCTCAGGATGAGGCTCGCGGCATGTTCGATCGGGTGCGCCGTTCGTTCGTTGACTTTATCGACCGCGCCTGACGGTTTCCATCTTCATGGAAATCGATGACACAGCGCGGGCCGAATTCTGGCCCGAGCTCGCTTTCCTCGACTGGTCGGCTACCGCCGCCACCCTGCACCTGTGGACGCAGATCGTCGGTAAAATCCGACTGACCCTCACTCCCTGGATCAATCACTCCTGGCACGTCACCTTTTACCTGACGGCGCGGGGGCTGACCACGTCGCCCATCCCCTATGGCCTGCGCACATTCGAGATCAGATTCGATTTTATCGATCACGAGCTTCGCATCCTGACCAGTTCCGGCGCCATCCGGGTCCTCAAGCTGCAGCCCCAATCCGTCGCGCAATTTTATCAGCGGGTCATGGGCGCACTGACGGAATTGCAAATGCCGGTTCGGATCCATATGTTGCCTAACGAAATAGAAAACCCGATTCGCTTCGATCAGGACGAGGAGCATCGCTCCTATGATCCTGCTTACGCCAACCGCTTCTGGCGGGTGCTGGTGCAATCCGAGCGCATCTTCACCGCCTTTCGTTCGCGTTTTTGTGGCAAATGCAGTCCGGTCCATTTCTTTTGGGGCAGTTTTGATCTGGCCGTAACTCGCTTTTCCGGCCGTCCCGCCCCGCCCCATCCGGGGGGCGTTCCTCATCTCCCGGACCCGGTGGCGCGCGAAGCCTATGCTCAGGAAGTGAGCAGTCTCGGCTTCTGGCCGGGTAACGCGGCCATGCCCACGCCGCTCTTTTATTCTTATGCTTACCCGGAGCCCCCCGGTTTTGCGCAGGCCAAGGTGGAGCCGGGGGAGGCCGTCTACCATCCGCAGTTGCATGAATTTACCCTGGCCTATGACGCCGTGCGCAAGGCCGACTCGCCGGACGATACGCTGCTTGAGTTCGCCCAGAGTGTTTACGATGCCGCATCTACTCTGGGTCAATGGGATCGGGCGGCCTTGCAGGAGGAGAAACCTTCCTTGCTTTCCTCGCCGCCGCACCCGTAATTTACCGCGGATGATGGTGAAACTGGCGACTTCGGCCGAAGAGGCAGCGTGGCGCGACGTCCCCAACGGCTGGCGACCGCTCTATGGGGACGTGGAGCAATTCGGCGTCGGCGTGGAATGGCACGATTTCAAAACCGAACGGGCCTTCGACTGGGGTCGGAGTTTTCACCCGCGCAGCGTTGAGTTTTGCCTAAATCTGGGCGGCCACGGCGCCGTCGGCCAGGGGTGGAAGATGCGACGCGACTATCACCCAGGCACCTCGGGATATTACTCCGTGGCAGACGAACCGCTCAACGCCACGCGCCAAGCCAACCAGCGTCATCAGTTCGTTACTCTTGAGTTCTCGCGCGATCATTTGCGAAAGCAACTCGAGCATTGCGAGAAGGATCTCGATTCGCACATGCGCCAGGCCGTTTTTGCGCCGGACGCGAACGGCTCCGTCTCCTCGCCGCAGCCGCTCACGCGTGAACAGCGCCACGTCGTGGGTAGTCTGCTGCAACCACCCGTTCCGAAAGCGGCCCAGGCTCTCTGGTATCAAAGCAAGGCGCTCGAGTTGATGGCCCATTTTCTTTTTACGCCGAAAGACCCAGAACTTTTCTGCATGCGGCAGAAGCGCGTCTCGCGGGAGCGCGTGGAACGGGTGAAGGATTTGCTGGCGCGCAACCTGGCGGAGCCGCCTGCTCTCGAAATCCTAGGCCAGGAAGCGGGCTGCAGTCCGTTTCACCTGAGTCGGATTTTCTCCCGCGAAGTCGGGCTGACCATTCCGCAATATTTGCGTAAACTACGAATGGAACGCGCGGCTGAACTCCTGCGCACCGGCCGTTACAACGTTACGGAGGCGGCTACGGATGTCGGCTACTCCAGCCTCAGTCATTTCAGCAAGGCGTTTTGCGAAACGATTGGCTGCTGCCCTGTTCTCTATCCGGCCGCGAAGAACGTGATCGCGGACCGTTGAAGCGAAGAAGCGTTAGGTAGGGGCGGTTCACCGAACCGCCCGCGGGCGATTGAGGTGAATCGCCCCTACCTGAATATCCATTTAACGAATAATGAAAATCAGGCGCGCTCTCATTTCCGTCTCGGACAAAACCGGAATCGCCGCCTTTGCCCGTATTCTCGAGAAGCAGGGAGTCGATATTATTTCCACGGGGGGCACGGCCGATCTCCTGCGCAAAGAAAAAATCCCGGTTCGCGATATGTCCAGCTTCACCGCTTTTCCTGAAGTGCTGGAAGGCCGGGTAAAAACTTTGCATCCGCGAGTGCACGGCGGTCTGCTCTACAAGCGTAACGACCCGAAGCATGTGGCCGAGGCGAAGGAGTGCGGCTTCGAGCCGATTGATCTGGTGGTGGTGAACCTCTACCCCTTCGAGGAAACGATCGCCCGCCCGGAGGTCACGTTGGCGGAGGCGATTGAGAACATCGATATCGGGGGTCCTTCCATGATTCGCAGTGCCGCCAAGAATTACGAGTCGGTCACCGTGGTGGTCGATCCAGCCGATTACGATGTGGTGCTGGCCAACATGCGTGAAAACGATGGAGCCACGACCCTGAAGTTGCGCGAGCGGCTGGCCATCAAGGCGTTTATCAAAACTTCAAGCTACGACCGGGTCATTGGTAATTTCCTCAACAAGGAACAAACGACCGACGCCTCGTTTTCTTTATCGCTGCCTCTGGTGACACGGCTGCGCTATGGAGAAAATCCCCACCAGACGGCCGCTCTTTACGGCGACTTTGATCAACATTTTGAGAAGCTGCACGGCAAGGAACTCTCCTTTAACAACATTCTCGACATTAGCGCCGCGACCAACCTGATGGCCGAGTTCGAAGATCCGACCGTCGCCATTTTCAAGCACACCAATCCCTGTGGAGTGGGTACTGACGCCGATCTGCAAGCAGCCTGGGAAAAGGCTTTCGCCACGGACAAGCAGGCGCCCTTTGGCGGGATCATCGTGTGCAACCGTCCGATCAGTGAAGCGCTGGCCCGCGCCATCAGCGAGATTTTCTCGGAGGTGATTATCGCGCCGGAGTTCGAGCCCGAGGCGCGGGCTATCCTGCAAAAGAAAAAAAACCTCCGGCTTATCCGCCTGGTCACCTCGGCCGCGGAAGCGCGACCGGCCATGGACATCCGGTCGGTGGCCGGCGGTCTTCTCGTGCAGGGGGCGGACGCGGCCGCCGAGGTTTTGCAAAACGTGGTCACGAAACGCCCGCCGACCGAAGAAGAATTGGTTGCCATGCTTTTTGGCTGGCGGGTGGTCAAGCACGTGAAGTCAAACGCCATCGTTTACGCGGCCGGCAATCGCACTCTGGGAATTGGAGCGGGCCAAATGTCGCGAGTCGATGCCTCGCGCATTGCCATCTGGAAAGCGGAAGAGGCGGGCCTTTCCCTCAAGGGCAGCGCAGTGGCCAGCGACGCATTTTTTCCTTTCGCCGACGGGCTGATTGCGGCCGGCGACGCGGGCGCGACCTGCGCCATCCAACCGGGCGGATCGGTGCGCGACGCAGAAGTAATAGCGGCAGCCAACGAACGGGACATGGCGATGATCTTCACCACCATCCGTCATTTTCGGCATTAGCGAAGCGATCGCCAAGAGGCCGCCGCGCGAACCATCTCAACGCTGAAGAATTACAGCTCTCGGGAATTTTTTGACCGCGCCCGAGCGGGTTAATCCAGATCCACGCCGATGGCCGTAACGGGTAAGGTTCGCTGGGTGGTGGTGCCGTCGCCCAGCTGGCCATTCAGGTTGTATCCGACATCGGCCAGGGTCCCGTCCGTTCTGCGGTGCACGCCGTGGAACTGGCCTGACCCGATATCAAGGATGCCGCTCAAAGCCGTCATATTCACGGGGGTGGAACTGTTGGTGGTGGTTCCGTTGCCCAGCTGGCCCTGGGCGTTGGATCCCCAACCCCAGACGGCGCCGCCGGTCGTCAGAATTTTACTGTAAGCATTACCGCCGACCGCTTTGCTGACCCCGGATACGCCCGTGATGGTGGTGGGGGTGGAGTGATTGGTGGTGGTGCCGTCACCGAGCTGGCCGGTGGAGTTGAGGCCCCAGGCAGAGAGAACACCCGAGGTGCTGACGGCTAACGAATGAGAGGACCCGGCGCCCACGGAAGCGATCCCGCTGAGACCGATGGCCTGCACGGGCACTCCGCTGGTCGTGGTGGTGCCGTTGCCGAGCTGCCCGGAACTATTTGAACCCCACGCCCAAACCGTGCCATCTGATTTGAGTGCGACAGAGAAGGCATTTCCGCCGGCGATTTTGGTCACACCGGTGATGGCAGTGATCTGGACCGGCGTTGTCTTATCCGCGCCGGAACCGACTCCGATTTGAGAATTCCCGTTTCGTCCCCAGCCCCACAGGGTGCCGTCCGATTTTATGGCGAAGTTATGATACTCGCCGGAGGAGATGGCGACCACGCCGGTGAGTGACGACACCTGAACCGGGCTCGAGCTGTCCGTGATAGTGCCATTGCCGAGTTGACCGTGATCATTCATGCCCCAGGCCCAGACCGTCCCGTCCGATTTCAATGCCAAGGTATGGGAATAACCGGCCGCCACCGATGACACTCCCGTGATGGTGGACAATTGGGCCGGAGTGGTGTGTTGCGTGAGGGTGCCATCGCCGAGTTGACCATTAGCGTTCGAGCCCCACGTCCAAACCGTTCCATTGGCCTTCAAAGCCACCGTGTGACTCTTGCCTGCTCCCAACACCGTTCCTTTGCTTTGATATTCATAGGCCCCGACATCCCGGACTCCGACAATCGGATTCCCTTCGAGGTCGCCGCCGGAGTCGGTCCATGCGATGCCGTTGTTCACGGCCCACGCGGTGGAAATGAGATGGAAGTCATTTCCCGCTTCATTCACGAAGGGTCTTGCCTCGCCGAGAACGTAGTGATCCGTTGGGCCGATGTAGGGACCTCCGGAACCGGTATATTTAGACAGGTGGAGGTTGTTATTCATCGTGGTGATGCTGGCCACGGGGGTGACGTTTCCATCCACGATATTGTTCTCGAAGATCAAACCGAGAACCAAGCCGCCGTTGTTCACCTGGGCACTTACCTTGAAGCTCTTGGTCGGCTCCCCCATGATCGTGTTGTTTCTGATCGTGATATTGGCGGAGTCATTGCTGGTCGGGCCATAGATATTGAAGGATCCCAGCGATCCGGCCGTGGGCGGGTGTTTCAACACATTGTAATAAACGCCAATGTTGGTGGCCGATTGCAGGGTCAGGGCAAAGTTGCTGTCGACGACGTAATTTCTGCTGATCGTGACCTGATCAGATTGGTCATAAGCGGAAATGCCATTTCCATGCAGCCCATTATTATTGATAATGTCGTTGCCGCTAATCACCACGCGGCTGGCGGTGGCTGTGAAAATAGCCGTCGAAGTGTTGCGGTAAACATAGTTATTGGTCATCGCGCTATCGCTGGCGGACATGGTAATGCCCCGGTCTCCCTGATTTTCTCCGACCGAGCATGAATCAACCGTGATGTGATCGGCCTTCCCGATGTTGATCGCTCCTGATTTATTCAAATTCTGGCAGTAAGTCACGGTGCAGTTTTGAATCAAAACGTCCGTGGAGAAATCGGAGCTCTTGTTGAAATTTCCGATCCCAACGCCTTTGCGATCGCTGGTGTCGGCGCCAGCAGCGTAGTTGGTGAAGGTGATTCCCTGGATGATGTAATGATCCTGCTCGTTCAAATCGAGTCCCAGAAACCGGGAAGAAGCCAGAGCATCGAGGGGAGCCGCCCCACCAGGTCCCGCATAGAAGACGAGCTTGGTTCTGGGGCCGTTGGTCGGATCGTCGATCAGGATGTATTCGCCGCGCTGGTCCAGCAGTTTGCCATCGTTAAATAGCACGAAACTATTCAAGGACGTGCGGGGTGTGGAGGAGCTCGAGAGCGTAAGAATCGTTCCATCGCCTGAGGTGGAAGAGACCGTGCGCAGGCTGATTAAATTCGAAACATTTCGATTTCCCACCCACGCGTGCGGCCAAGTTTGGCCTGTGGCAGGAGCGGGCGTAAAGCCGGCCGGGAATGTGATCGTGGTGCTGGTGATCTGCGCGGTGGTGAGGGCGGCATAATCGCCATTACAATTATCCCAATAAAGCGGATCGAGGGCATTGGGCGAGCGAGCCAGGACAGCTCGGTTCGAATCGTAAAAAAGATTTACTTGAAAGGGATCAGCCGCCCATGCGCTGGCCTTGAGTGCCTTGAAGCAGTTTGACCAGTCGGTCGCGCCGTCCGCATCCGCCGTTGAAGTGCAGCGCACCCATGTGGCCGCGGCGATATGGTCGGCACCGGTAAGAATGGCTGAACCTGTGCCGAAGGTGCCCGCGGTATTGCCATCCAGAGTGATGGGGTTACCGCTGGCGCCGCTTCGATTAAGAACGAGTTGACCAGGATACTCGACGCCGCCTTTGAGGATGATCGTATCTCCTCCAGTGAGGGCGTTGAAGGCAGTTAAGGCGTTGCCGCTAGCGGCGGCATCACCTGCGCAATGCTTAAAGGGTGCTCCGGAGGTACCCGCATTCGTATCCAAGCCGCCGACATAATCGACGTAATAGGTGGCGGCATTGGCGAATGAGAAAGCTGACAGAAAGGCGGCGAACGACAACAGAGCAGCGCGCCCGCCATGGCGGCCTAACGAGTGACGCGTTCTTTCTCGCGCGCAGCGAGCGGATGGGTTGAGGGGCAGAGGGAGATTCGACGTCAGACCTGAGGTCGAAACGGAGCTTTCGTTTCCTGTCTTCATAGTTTGAATGACTGACCGCGATTGGGAATGAATCGCAGAATGAAGAGCGCACTAAATTGATAAAGATGTCAATCCTGTTTCAAAAAAAAAGTCTAACCAAACAAACGACCATTTCCTAATTCTGAATATTAAGTAGGCCGAAAACCATGGCCGTAGGGTCCGGCGAGGTCCGGGCTGAGGAACGAGAAAAAACCCGGCGATGGAAAGATCGCCGAGATACGAGTCAGGGTTGAAACGTGATGGGCACGTTAGCCGTCCATTGCTGGCCGGGCGTCGCCTTCCATTTGCGCAAGGCGTCGACGGCCGCGTTATCCAGGGCTTGATTGCGCGTCGATTGAACTACCTGAACGTCCTGGACCGATCCATCGTTGGCGAACCGCACGCGGTAACGACCGCTGCCTTTTAGAGGAGAATTCGACCGCCGCGCCTCACTCGGATATTGCGGGGTGGGACTGTAAATTAAATGGGCCTTGGGGGATTGGCCTTCGCCCGCCAATGGCACCTTGCCTTTCTGCAACGGGCCCTCCGCCGGGGGGGCGGGGGGATGTGCGGTCGCCAGTGCCCAAGCAGGTTTTCTCTTTTTGTCGATGCGCGCAAAGACGGGATCCAGCGCGCCGGCCAGTCGTACGACGTGAACGGCGGGGCCCTCGCCACGCTGCAGCGCGACCAGGCCGAGCACCTCTCCCTTGTCGTTGATGACGGGTCCGCCTAACGAATCGGCCGGCACCGGGGCGGTCAGTTCGAGCCATTCGCCGTTCGCATCTGATTTGCGGCCCGCGATGGTGGTCGACGCGACGACATTGCCGCGACCATTTAAAGGACGGCTGAGGGCTGCAAGATGGCCTCCAGATTCGAAGGACGCCATCTTATCGGGGGAGACAAAGGGAACCTTCCCTTTGACCTGCGCCTTTAAGACGGCTACATCGGCCGCGCTCGTTTCCGCCAGGACCCCCATGACATTGTAGATATGACCATCGGAGGTTGTGGCGATGGCGTTGGCACCTCCGTCGACAATCGAGCGACTGGTCACCAACTTACCGTCCTGGCTCACGAAAAAACCGGTTCCGTTCCGAAGCAGGGCGCCGGAAGCATCAAAAACGGAAAGCGTTACGACGGCAGGAAGAGTTCGCTCGGCATTCTTTTTGAAATCCGGAGGCGGGCTTGCCTGCACGAGTGCCGCCGGCGGAGTGGGGCTCAGGACGGGCGCCGCATTGGGTGACGGCATGAGAAGGTTGGACGTTGGCCGGGGTGAAGCCGTGGCCGCGGGGGTCGCGTCACTTGTGCGCATGGTGCGCCGCGAATTGTATCTGGCAATCCCGACAACCACGCCCAGGACGATCAGGAAAAAAATGAGGCGGGATTTGTTCATGCCCAATGTGCGAAAACGAAGACGGCGGCTTTCCGCAATTCCCTGGACGATTTCATGTTTGTATTATCCTTCTTCGGGCGGTGAATTGTCTACCCTCCATCTGGGAAATCTGACGCTCAGCCGGGAACCGTCGGTCGCGTCCGCCTCCTTAGGCCACGGTAGCCGCACCCCGGGAACGTAAGGCGCTGGCTTGGACAGCGGCCCCCACCAAGACCAAGACCAGGAAGAGGATCGCGTTCCCGGTGGCCGGCAGGGTTACCGCGCTCTGGATCAGGTGCGCGCCGACCACGGCCGAAAGGAAGATCAAGGCCCAATCGAAAAGCATGATCAGAAGAAGGGCGCCCACGATGCCCCCAACGATGAAAGTGATTATGTAATACTGGGCATATTGGACGAAGAAAGCGCCCGCGATGGCCCCGGCCAATTTCCCGCCGGCCAGAAACCCGGCCACCCCCACGGCAATTTTTTGGAGAAAAAGAGCGAGCAAAGCACCGATCAATCCAAGGATGACAGCGATGCTCAAGGCCAGCAACGGGGTGGGCTCGTGCACTAGATGCGGGGCCAACTCCACACCGCCGGCAAAGCCAACCGCGGCCACACACAACCAGAACAAACGGCGACCGAAAAACAGGATAACCACGCCGATAACAGCGCTCACGATAGGCACCGGAAGGTTCATATTTGTGATCACACTTTATCAGGAAAGCTTTTGCCGGAATACCAGGGCGTGAGGTCGCGCTGCAACATGCGCTCCAGCTCTTTCATGTCGAAATAAAACAGGTCGGTCAGCCTGGAAAGAATTTCCCGAGGCAAGGGCTCTTCGTAGGTGTGTTGAAAAACGGCGGCCGGATCCGGCACGAAGGATTCATCGACCCCGAGGAAGGCAAAGGTTTGTCGCAACGTTTCGACATGATGTGCGCGCAGATCTTCGTTCAGAAGGACCAGGCATTGATCACGTCCAAAAATGTGGAAGAGCCGGCGTAACTGGTAAGCGTAGAATCCGCGGTCGAGATAGGAAAAGATCCGATGCTGGCAGGGCAGCGCCTCCCGGCAACGCTCTGCTTCCTGCTCGATCGCCTCAGAAAAGGAAAGAGTCTCGGTTCCCCGTTTCGACTCCATGTTCCAGGCGGAGAAGGCGCGTTCCACCGGTTGGCGCAGAACCAGTATCCACTTCATCTCGGGGTTGTAGTTCCAGATCCGTGCCGGTGCCGCATCCCAATACATGTAGATGGGAGTGGCCTCCCCAACTATTTGATTTCGTTTTTGAAGATGGAACTGCGCGTGATAATCGCGGTAGTCCGGTTGGCCGGTGAAAAGTTCTTCCCGGTCGAAAAAGTGCAGCTCTTTGGTCGTCTTCGGCATGGAGATCTGGGGATGCTGTCGCAGAAAAAAATCGAGCGCGGAGGTCCCTCCCTTTTGTGTTCCGCCGATGACAAAATTAACGCGCATAAGAATTTCAGTCAGGCATGCCCGGCACTGCGTTCGGTTGAATATGTCACCGGGTCCTGCTGATAAAAACCCTGCAATTCCGCGTAGAGTTTTGGGTGCTGGGCCCGCAGGGCGCGCGGTTGCTCAAAAAATGCCTCGGTGGCTACGGCAAAGAACTCGGCCGGATTGGTCGCGCCATAGGTGTTGAGCAGAGTGGGGATGCCGGTTTCGTCCGCCGCCCGCAGGGAAGCGAACTCCGTGCGCATGACCTGCATCCAGCTCAACTGTTGCTTTCGGCTGGCCAGGGCGGGGGCGCCATCCGCAGCTTGATTTTCAAAATCCAATTGATGAGCAAACTCGTGCAGGACGACATTTTTTCCGTCCGATGGATCCGAGCCGCCGTACTTCGCGGCATCCCAGGCCAGGACGAGAGTGCCCATGCGCCGGCCGGTTTCGCCGAGGCGCGGATCTTCTCCCTCCTGCCAGACAAATCCTTCGAGCGGGCGCGTCTCTTCGGCCACGTAAGTCGATGGATAAACCAGGATGGTGACGAGGAGCGGGAAGTAATCGGTTTTCCGATGGAGGAGAAGAAGACAGGCCTGGGCCGCGATGGTCAGGCGAATTTCTTGGGTCACTTCGAGACCGGCGCATCCTTCAAAGCGCTTTTCGTCCAGAAAAACCTGCACATGCTGGAGAAGCTCCGCCCGGTCCGGCCCGGACAATTGCGCAAAGAAGGAAACGTTGCGCTGAATGACCAGAAGCCAGTCTGGAGGAAAAGGCCGGGAGCGCCGCTCCCGGCGACGCCGTTGCCTGAAAAAGCCGAACATCGTTTGCTCTCTCGCCTGCTCCTGGTAGAACCGTTCGTCTTCTATTTCTTTAAGGAAGCTTCACGTCTGGCCTTGAATTCGGTGGCGGGCTTCCACTCGGGAAATTTGTCGCCTTTGCTGACCTGATAGCCTACTTCGAAGAGCAACTGCACATCCTCGACCGCGCCTGACAAATCCCAGTCCGGTTTTACTTCGTCGCTCACCTGGTGGTAATCGTGCAGATCGAATTCGTCCGAACGGAGGGGGGCATCGGTGGCCCGCGCCACCAGGTGCTCGCCTTTGCCGATGTAAAGCGAGGGCAGGCCCACCTTGGAGAATTCAAAGTTATCGGCCCGATAGAAGCTGCCCTTTTCCGGGCGGCTGTTCGGGATGGCCGCCCGGCCCTGCTTCTTGGCGTCGTTAGCCAGAAGATCGTCCAATGTTGTTAGGCCAAAGCTGATATCTTCCACGTCCCGCGTTTTGCCCCAGACATTCATGCTGTCGATGTTGATGTCGGCCAGTGTCCCAGCCAGAGGGTAAAGGGGATGCAGCGCATAATATTTGGCCCCCAGCAGGCCGGCTTCTTCCGCCGTCGTACACAGGAAGAGGATGGAACGTTGAGGGGCAGGGTTCAGTTTGGAAAAAGCGGCCGCCAGTTGCAGGACGGCAGCATCCCCCGAGGCGTTATCGACCGCGCCGTTGAAGATCTGGTCGCCGCTCAACTCCGGGTGCCGCCCGAGATGGTCCCAGTGCGCGCTGTATATGACATATTCGTCTTTCCGTTGGGCGTCGCTCCCCGCCAGTTTGGCCAGCACGTTAGGGGACTTGAACGAACGCACTGTCTGCTTGAGGTCGAAGCTCGCCTTAACGGGTAGAGCGACCGGGCGAAACTGCCGGGAGACCGCCGCTTTTTTCAAGTCGGCAAAATTCTGACCGGCCGAGGTGACCAGCTTTTCGGCGACGTCCAGGGTAATCCAGGAACGAACCTGCACGGCGTCCATGTTTTTGTCGGGAGCATCCAGCTCGAAATTCTCTTTCGACCAACTGGTGCGGACGACCGAGTAGGGGTAGGCAGCCGGCCCGGTCTCATGGACAATGATGGCGGCTGCGGCTCCTTTTTGCGCCGCGATTTCATATTTATAGGTCCAGCGGCCGTAGTAAGTCATGGCTCGGCCCTTGAACATTTTGTCGTCGAGCTGCGCAGGATCTTTCGGATCGGGAATGGGCGGATCGTTGATCAGCATCAGGATGGTTTTGCCGCGCACGTCGACATCCTTGTAGTCATCCCAACCATACTCAGGAGCCACGATTCCGTAGCCGACGAAGACGACGTCCGAATTATCTATTTTGATTTCAGCCTGCAAACGAGCGGAGGACGCGACGAAGTCGTCCGGATACTTCAGCGGGATGGTTTGATCCTTCGATGCAAGGGTCAATTGAGGGGCGGTGGTGATACCGGCCAGCGGGACTTCCTGGATAAAGGTGCCGTTGGGGTTGCCGGGAGCGAGTCCGAGTTTCTTGAACTCGCTCACGAGATACTGAACGGACAACTCCTCGCCGCGCGATCCGGGGGCGCGTCCTTCGAATTCGTCCGAGGAGAGAATCTTAATGTGCGCCAGCATGCCGTCGGGGGTGATCGCGTCGAGTCCGGGCTTAAGGGCGGGCTCCAAAGGAGCAGCGGCGAAGCCCCAGAGAGCGGTGGCCACGACGATTGAGAAAATGGGAGGGGCAATTCTCATGCGACATATTTAATGGGAGTTAGCGGCCTTCGCAATCTTGGCGCATGGGAACGAAAGCTTCGGTTGTTCGGGGGAGTGAAGATTGTGTACAAGACGTGGGCGGTAGAGCAGAACCGGGCGGCCCCACTTTTGTGATACAAAACTTTCTTCGCGCGTTTATCCCCATCTTTGTGGCGATCGATCCGATCGGCTTGGTGGCGCTTTTCATTG
The DNA here is from genome assembly GCA_038226905.1 of Chthoniobacterales bacterium. Taxonomy (GTDB): domain Bacteria; phylum Verrucomicrobiota; class Verrucomicrobiia; order Chthoniobacterales; family UBA10450; genus JBBRDU01. The sequence continues at coordinate 24,030 of JBBRQE010000023.1, forward strand.
GGCTCGGGACCGCCGGTTCCCCGGAGAATCGCAAGCATCAGGCCTTTCTTGGCATCCTGACCGGCCTGTGCGTGGCGACCGGTTTTATCTTTCTCGGCAAAGCAGTCTTCGCCGCGCTCGGGATTACGGTGGCGGATTTTCAAGTGGCGGGCGGGCTGATTCTGCTCGTTTTGGCTGTGCGCGAGTTGCTCGGCGGAGAGCATACCCGGGGTGGTGGCGACGATTTCGGCGTGGTGCCGCTCGGGATGCCCCTCATTGCCGGCCCCGCCTTGCTCACTGCGTTACTCATCCTGATCGACACCGTGGGGATTGTTTACACCGTCCTTTCGCTGCTGGTGAATCTGGGATTAGTAGCGGTAGCCCTCTGCAACGCCGCACGGTTTACGCGCGTGATGGGCCGACAAGGCCTGCGCGGTGTCTCAAAACTGATCGCCCTCCTTCTGGCCGCCATCGCTATCAGTCTGATTCGAAGGGGCTGGATGATTCACTAATTTGGTATGGACGCTGCGCTGCGCCGTCCCTTTCCTTTGCAGTGTCTAGAAGGTACCGCCGCGCAGCATGACCAGGGTGCAGCCTTCGATCACTTCAATCCCCCGAGCCTGGGCCTGAGCAGCCATTTCCGGATTTTCGGCGCCGGGATTGAAAATGATTCGCCGTGGATTGGCCCCTAGAATCTGGTCGATAAGCGGATCGGAACGCGCTTTTCCCAAGTAGAGCGTTGCCGTGTCGATTTTGTCCGGAACCTCCGAAATCGAGCCATAGCACTTCTCTCCCAGAATTTCCGGGAAGGCCGGATTCACCGGGATGGCGCGATGGCCGTATTCCTGCAACATCTGCATGGCGCGATAGCCGTACCGATCCGACTTGGGCGATGCGCCCAGGACGGCCACGATCTGAGGGGAGGTGGACGCTGGCATTAGGAGACAAGATTAGCCGGAACGGATGCACGCCGCAATTAGCGGCGAGCGATGAAACGGGCCGGTGGAGTGTTTAATATGTACATAACGGCCCTCCCTGATGAGTGGTCCACCTATTGACACAGGGGCACCCCTTGTTACTATCCTCGCTTCATGAGATTTCCCCTCGCGCTCACCAGCAAGATCGCTGCGTACATAGTCGGTCATAAAATCCGGGGGACCAAGCGTTTCGCCACGGTCCTACAGCTTGAGCCTTTACACACCTGTAACCTGACCTGCACCGGCTGCGGTCGAATCCGGGAGTATTCCACCTCGCTCAAGGATATTATGAGCCTGGAAGACTGCCTGGGAGCGACCGAGGAATGCAATGCGCCGATGGTGTCGATTTGCGGGGGCGAACCGCTAATTTATCCGCAAATCGAGGCGCTGGTGAAGGGCGTGCTCGAGCAGGGCAGGATTGTTTACATCTGCACCAACGCCATGTTCATGCGCAAAAAGATGCGCGAATGGCTTTCTACTCAATGGGCGAGCCGGGCTGCATTTGTTGAAGAGAAAGTGGGCCAATTACTGGCCGCCGGGTTGATGAGCGAGAAGGATGCAGCCGAGTTACGGAAAGGCCCGAAAGATCCGGCGAAGCCGACCATCGGGCCCTCCAGCTGGATGTATTGGAACGTGCACCTCGACGGACTGGAGCGAACGCACGATCTCATCGTCGAGCGCGAAGGCGTGTTCAAGGAATGCATCCTTGCCATTAAAATGGCCAAGATTCTCGGTTACCAAGTCGCTACCAACACGACGATTTACAAAGAGACCGACATGCGGGAGGTCGAGCAAATGTTCGATTACCTTTCCGATCTGGGGGTTGATGGGCACACCATTTCTCCCGGTTACGAGTACGACGCGGCCAAGAAGGACATGATCAAGCGGTTGAATTTGCAGCCGGAGAATTTTTTCCTGACCCGCGCCATGACGGTGCAGAAATTTCAAAAGATCGAAGATTGGATGAAGCGTTTCACTCTCTTCGGGACGCCTGTTTATTTTGAATTTCTCGCCGGTAAACGCGATCTCACCTGCTCGGCCTGGGCTATTCCGACACGCAACATCCGCGGTTGGAAAGGCCCGTGCTACCTCATGACGGACGCCCATTATTCCAGCTACGCTGAATTGCTGGAGAAGGTGCAGTGGGACAACTACGGAGTGGTCGATGGCGTGGCGCGCGACAGCCGTTGCGAAAATTGCATGGTCCATTGCGGCTATGAGCCCACCGCCAGTCTTGGTATTCACGCGAAGAGCGGCGACACTTGGAAGACCATCAAATTCAATTTTGGCGCGAAGCCCCAGCCGACGGGATGCGGCAGCGAAACGATCGCCTTCAACGGTGTGACTTCGGGCAACGGCCACCTGACGGGCAAGCAGGCCGAAGTGGCCGCCCAAGCTTCCTAGTATGGCCTGGCCGCGGGCCGGCAGTTATTACGTTTAACGATGTCTCGTTCTTCCGACGTTATTGCTTTGGCAAGTGCGCGCTCTGATGTGGCCGACACGTTCACACCGGAGGAGGCCCAGATCCGCGGCGCCATCGGCAAGGCCCAGGAGAATTTGCTTCGTCAGCAGCATCCGGATGGTCATTGGTGCGGAGAACTGCTGGTCGATAGTACGCTCTGTTCGGATTTCGTTCTCTTCATGCACTGGATGGGCGAAGTGGACGCCGCGCTCCAGCAGCGCTGTGTTCGGCACATTTTAAAACGCCAGTTGCCCGACGGCGGGTGGAACATTTATTACGACGGCCCCAGCGAAATCAATGCGTCGGTCAAAGCCTATTTCGCGCTGAAGCTGGCCGGTTGTTCCCCTGAAGCGCCCTTCATGTGCGAGGCGCGCGCCACCATCATGCGGTTGGGGGGCATCCCGAGGATGAACACTTTCAGCAAGCTCTACCTCGCTTTGCTCGGGCAGTTCCCCTGGAAATATTTACCGACCATTCCCGTCGAGATGATGCTCCTGCCGAGCTGGGCGCCATTTCACATCTACAAGATGTCGTCGTGGAGCCGGGCCATGCTGGTGCCGCTGGCCATCATCAATCATTTCAAACCGACGCGCGTTCTGCCCGGCGACAAGCAGCTGCATGAGCTTTACCCGCTCGGGACTGAGCACAAGGATTTCACCCTGCGCCGGGACGAACGGTTCTTCACCTGGCGCAACTTTTTCCTGCGCGTGGACGAGTTCCTTAAGATTCTTCCTCCTCTTCGCTTTCGGCCCATGCGCCAGCGAGCGCTGGAAGAGGCGGAACGTTGGATGCTGGAGCGGATCGGGGAGGGAAGCGACGGACTCGCCACGGTTTTTCCGGCCATGCTCAACTGTTTGATTGCCTTGCGAGCCCTGGGTTATCCCAAGACGAGTCCAATTTATATCAAGGCGGCCAAGGATTTCGTCGGCTTGTCCGTGGATGACCCGGAAGATTTTCGGATTCAACCCTGCCTCTCGCCGGTCTGGGACACCGCTATTAATATCATCGCCCTCGGTGAATCCGGAATATCGCCGGAACATCCGGCCATGCGCCGAGCGGCGGACTGGCTGGTGAGCAAGGAAGTGCGAATTCGCGGTGATTGGGCCGCCAATAATTCCCATGCGGAAGCCAGCGGCTGGGCTTTCGAATATAACAACGTCCATTATCCAGATACCGACGACACCGCCATGGTGTTGATCGCATTGCGCCTGGTGAAGCCGGCCGATGGCGAAGGGATCGACGCCTTGTTCCGTCGCGCCATCGCCTGGCAACTCAGTTTCCAATGTCGCGATGGCGGCTGGGCGGCGTTCGACAAGGAAGTGACGAAGAGCTGGCTGGAGGACATGCCTTTCGCCGATCACAATGCCATCCTCGATCCGACTTGCAGCGATCTGACGGCCCGGACTCTCGAATTTCTCGGCTACATTAATTTCAACGCGAACGAACCGTGCGTGCGGGATGCCATCCAGTATCTGATCGATACGCAGGATGATGACGGTTCCTGGTACGGCCGCTGGGGCGTGAATTACATTTACGGCACGTGGCAGGTATTGCGCGGTCTTGCCGCCATCGGTGAGGACATGACGAAAGACTGGATTCTGCGCGGACGCGACTGGCTGGAGAGCTGTCAGAACACGGATGGCGGCTGGGGGGAAACCTGCGCCACCTATGATAATCCGGAGATGAAAGGCATCGGCGACAGCACCGCTTCGCAAACCGCCTGGGCATTGATGGGGATTTGCGCGATTGGCGATTTGGATCGTCCCAGCATTCATCGCGGACTGCGCTATCTGCTGAGTTCGCAGAAGGCGGACGGCTCATGGGACGAGCCGCAGATCACCGGCACCGGTTTTCCCAAAGTGTTTTATCTCAAGTACGACATGTATCGTCAGAACTTTCCGCTCCTCGCGCTCGCGACGTATGTGAACTATCGCAGCGGACTGAGGCATTACCCGAGCGTTTACCACTACCGGTAACCCTGGCAGGACCCGCGCTGCGGCGTCCGCTTCGCGTATCCCTCGCGGGGCGCATGAGCATGAACACATGGCGTTTCGATTGACCGCTCTCGTCGGCGGCCTAACGTAGTTATTATGGCTTACGAACTTCCTAAATTACCCTACGCATATGATGCCCTTGAGCCGCATATCGACGCGCGCACGATGGAGATCCATCACAGCAAGCATCATCAGACCTACATCACCAACGTAAACAACGCGATCAAGGGCAAGCCCGACCTCGAAAACAAATCGGTCGAGGAATTGATCGCCAACCTGGCCGCTGTTCCCGAAGACATTCGCACAGTGGTGCGCAATAACGGAGGCGGACACGCGAATCATTCCTTTTTCTGGAAAATCATGGGCCCGAATGCAGGTGGCTCGCCTTCCGGCAAACTGGCCGACGATATCAACGCCGCCTTTGGTAGTTTCGACGGGTTCAAAGAGAAATTTGCCGCCGCCGGCACCGGCCGGTTTGGCAGCGGCTGGGCCTGGTTGATCAAGAACAAGAGCGGTAAACTCGAAATCGTCTCGACGCCGAACCAGGACAGTCCGCTGATGGATGGACATCAGCCCCTCGTCGGTGTCGATGTCTGGGAACACGCCTACTATCTCAACTATCAGAATCGCCGGCCCGACTATCTCAAAGCGTGGTGGAATGTC
>JBBRQE010000024.1:0-28922 GCA_038226905.1 Chthoniobacterales bacterium
GGTTAGCTCCCAGCGTTGCTCGAGGATGTCGGGATCAATCGCGAGAGTAGCCAGGGGATAGTCGTCGGTGAATCGAAAGGCGGAACGTAACGGGCCATGCATTCCGAAAACGCCCGTTTGCTGCATCCCGGCCAGCTCAGCGAAGATATCGGCTTCGCTGGCGAAATCGGCCCCCGAAATCTGCGGTCGAAGTGGCCTAACGAGAGGCGAGAGCAAACTGACTTCGGTTCGCTGGGCGCCGAGCGCGCCGGCCGCCAAAGCGTAGAGACCGAGCTGCAAGGCCGAACCATCGAGCAGTTTTTTCTTGAGGGCGGGTCTGCGTCCATCCGCATCCTGGCGCGCGGCGGCCAGCGCTTTCTTTGCCCCGGTCTTGTAGTCGATGATCCAAAGCTCCCCGGCGGCGAGGGAACCGGCGGCAGGTTGCGTGCGCGCGAGAAGCAGATCGATGCGTCCCCGCAAAGAAAGCGTGGGGCTTCCGGTCGCCTGGACGGCGAATTTGCCTTCGATGGTGCATTCCGTCGCCATCCAGGGCCAGTCTGCGACCGTTCCGAGTTTGTCAGCGAGGGAGCGCGCGAGAAAAACAGCGTTGCGCCAGCCGCCGGTCCACCAATCAGGCAACGGTTTGCCGGCGGCCTGGCAAAGACGGGCCACAGTCAACTGTCTCGCTTCTGCTTCGGCGCAAACGCGCCGCTCCATTTCGGCGGGGGTTGGAAAGCGCAGAAATGTTTTCGCTGTTCCGGCCGCGATCGCGGCCAACCAATCGTGCACCCATTTTCCGCTCGATGCATTCCAGACATTCCCGCTCTCTTCCGCCGCTCTGACGCCAAGATATCTTTTTAACCAGACGAGAGCCGGCGCCGAGACAAGCTGTTCGAATTCGCTCACGCTCAGAGTGGGAATGACGGGTGGCTTGGTGCGGAAAGCGAAGTCGTATTCGCCTGCCCGGACGTTGGGATCGCGGCGGGCGTCGTAGGCCACGCGGGTCGGTTCAATTTTTGGCGACACCGTCGCGTCGCTTTTGTTAGGCGCACCTGTTTCGTCGAGCCACTTGCGAGTCCGTGCCTGCAACTCGTTCATAGCCGCCTGCGTCAGGGGACTGTCATACGCCTCCTGGTAGTAGCGCGTGAACAATTCGCTCGGATTCCAGAGCCGTTCCGGGGCGTCGTCCTGCACAAGACTGGCGGTGAACGTGATTTTTTCGGTGGCCGATTCGAGGAGCGTCTCGAATTGCCGGAGCGCGATCTGACGTTGCTCGGCCGGGCCAAGGTAGAGCGTGTGTTCCTCTTTAATCGCGGTGTGGCCCTCGCCTTGGCGACCCTGGCGCGCGGCTCGGCGATTTAGTTTTTGGATGCCCCGGTTGAAGGCATCAATTTCGTCCTGGCGGGCAAATTCGCCGGTGGCGCGCGGGGGCCAGGAACCTTCGTTCGAGCCGGCGAAAATGAGGTGCGACCATTCCCGGCCCTGGGCTTGCGGAACGTTGAGGAGTTGCACACGTGCATAAGGATGATCGCCCAGCGGCGCGCGTGCGGCGGTCAAGGTGGAAGCAACTTCGCCCAGCCAACGGAGGTAGAGTCCTCGGGAAAATTCGACGGCCAGTTTGTCGACCCAGTCGCCGAGATGGCGCGAGATCTCCGTCCAATGCGTCTTCCAACCGAGTTGGTCGAAGGCCGCTTTGGTGGCGCGAACAAACTCGGAGAGGCGCGCCTTTGCGGGGAGAAACGGAATTGACTCCAGGGCTGCGGCCACGGTTTTTCTGGTTCCTTCTCCTGCCGCGCAGAAGTGCTGCAGGATTTGGAGATCGTCGATCAACACTTCCGCATAAGCGGCGCGCAACGTTCGATCAAAAACGTGGGGGCTGAGATCGGGGAACAATTCGCCGGGCTGGGGGAGGGCGTTAACGAACTGGAGGAGTGAATTGATGCGTGGACTTTGCTGGAGTTGCAGCCAGGCGTGCCAGTCCGCCGCCTCGAACGGCCCCGGCAGGAAATGGGCGAGACCGTCGTGGTGCGGGATATCGAGTCGCGCCAGCGCATTAGCTAGCAGGCGGGGCAATGCGCCAGGGCCGGAGAAAACGATGCCGACGCAAACGCAGCTTGAGTCCGCGAGGAAATGCAGAGACTGCTGTGCGATGGCCTCCGCTTGCTCGGTGGTGTCCGCGCCGACCAGGAATGAACGATCCGTCGAATCGGCCGAGGCGCCTCGCATTTCTTCCTCGCTGAACAGACTATCCGTAATCTGGTTCACCGGCAACGATACTGGTTTGGCTTCGCCGAACGCTTCTTCCCACGTGCCAGCCCACGTTTCATCAATGTCGCGTGCCTCATCGCGCGGATCGTCCAGCAGAACGGTCGCTTCTTTGGCGGAAGCGACAGCCGCCTGGAGCAGGGGCCAGAGCGACCAATGGGCACCATTAAACCCGGTCACCAGTATATTGGCAAAAAGTGGAGGGCTCGTTAGGGCCTGCTCGAGTGCGCGCTGATCGGCCGTGTGAATCAACTCGAAACCGCAGTCCGCGAGTTGCCGATGAAACCGCGCTGCGATCTCGCGCAAGGCGGGAAGTTCGACCGCGGAAAAATCCCAACCGGCCGCGCCCAGTTGATCGATCGTGCGCAGCAAATGGTCCGGCGCACGCGTCACGGATCGGGCCGCGAGAAAGTCGGCCTCCAATATTCTTTTTTCCTGGAGCGCGGGATCGTCGGGGAGTTTCATGCATTCCTCCGCCGCAATCGAAAGGAGAAGACGCAAATGTTCACGCGGTGCCAGGCGCAGGCCGGTTCGCGCGGCCAGCGATTCCCGCAGGGCGGCGGGAGAGACGAACCGGATGCCGAGAAGCGACAAGCCGCGATCGAGCAAAAGGCCTTTGATTGCGTAGGCGTGATCGCGAAACGGCACCACTACCAAAGTGGGGTGTTGTTGCTGCCATGAGACGCGCCCCGCCGTTTGAAACCATGGCAGGAGAACAGTCTCCCACACGGCGCCTACTGATCCACCGATGTGCAACGACACTTTCGATGCACCCCGTTTAGTCTGAGCGCGCGGTCGAGGCATCGCCCAATCTAGCAATACGGCTTTCGTTCGCGAGCGTCCGTTGATCACCGACCCGACGGGTTACACCGTGGCGATCGAGGTATTCGAGCAGGGGTACGATGATTCGGCGCGAGGTTTCCAATTCCTTGCGCAAAATGCTCACCGTGGCTGGACCATTCTTCGAAATGTTTTCGACAATAACGGATTGCATCCGGTTTAGATTTTCCGGCGGCAGGATCAGTTCGGGAGAAATCTCGATCAGGTTGCCTTGTCCGAGCAGGAAGCGGATCGCCTCGCGACCGCCCGGTATGGCCAGAAGTTCACGGCGACCAGGCGGATCAGATGGTTTCTCCCGGAGGATGCGGAGGATTTGTTCGGCCGCGGCCTGGAAAGGGGCCGGCAGAGTGGCGCTATGAGAAGCCCGCGCCAGGGCGGAACCTTTGCGCACGAATCCGTTCGCGCAAAGATCGGACACGAGTGTTTCAAACGTTTCGAGGAACGGGTCGGGCAAAGTAGACCGGAGCTCATTCAGGTCGAGCCCGGGTTGCGCCGAATTATCGAGGTGCGCCCGGTCGATCAGAGCAGCCATGGCCTGGAGTTGCTCGTCCCACACTTCGCGGGAGGCGGTGATTAATTCGCGGATGACGACGAAACCCTTGTTTTGCAAAGCGGCCAGGGCCAGTTCGATTTCCTCCCGGCTAAAGTGCGATTGGAGGAGTAGGTGTGAGATTTTCAAGGGGCCGTGCCGGTCGATTTCCGTGGCGAGTGCGATGGAAAGGTCCAAAGGAGCGGCGGCGCGCGCTTTCAGCAAAACCCTCTGCGCATCGCTGCGAAAAGATTTTCGATCGCCTGCGGGATCGAGCACGATTCCGCCGGCAATAGTCTGCCGGCTGGATTGATCGCGCAGCACGAACCGGTCTCCATGAAAGGCGAGAATGGGCGACTCGAGGCGTAACTGGGCGATCTCGGATCGACCGACCTCGAGCGTCTCGCTTTGCAGAAGGATCGCCTTGGCCGCAAGTCGCGCTGTTCCGTAGTGAAGAAAAAGGGAGGTGCCATTTTTGAGGGGCCGAGCGGCCGGATCGTCTCTCGTTAGGCGATCGGATTTTTCGAGAAGCACATCGATCTGAGTGGTGGTGGCGAAACCGTCCAGCGTGACAACGTCGCCGCGCTTGATCGAAGCGCGGGAAAGGCCCACGCCGAGGTCAGTGATGTTTACGGCGGTGCGCATGGCCGGCGCGGCCATTTCCGAATCGCGGCCATGATTTTGCACGGAACGTAGCCGGGACACGCGATTTCCCGGCTGCACGCTGACCGCCTGCCCGCGCCGCAAGTGACCGCCCGTTAAGGTGCCCGTCACAATAGTGCCGATTCCCTGAAGAATGAAGGCGCGATCGACATGGAGGCGCGGTTTACCGGGATCGCGAACGGGTGGAAGAGCGGCGAGTTCCGAGGCAATGGCCTGCTGGAGTTTTTCGAGTCCGGCCCCGGTACGACTCGATGTTGCGACGAGGGTGGCGCTTGCGAACCGGGTTCCAGCCAGTTGTTCGCGGATTTGCGCCTGGACCGTAAGCGGATCTCCTATGTCGGCCTTGGTGATGGCTACGACCATTCGTTCAACGCCCAGATAATGCAGGATCTGAAAATGTTCTTCCGTTTGCGGCATCCAGCCGTCGTCCGCTGCCACGACGAGCAAGGCGAGGTCGATCGAACCGACACCCGCAATCATGTTGCGAATGAAATTTTCGTGGCCCGGCACATCAATGATTCCAACATGAAACTGCCGGCCGGCGGCATCCTGCAGGTTCAGCTCGGCAAAGCCCAGATCGATGGTGATGCCACGGGCCTTTTCTTCCGGTAAACGATCGGGATCGACGCCGGTCAGGCTTTTGACCAGGGCACTCTTGCCATGGTCAACGTGGCCGGCAGTGGCAACGACAAAATGACGAACGGTCACGTGCCGGAATTGGTGGTGCCGATGCGAGAGCAGGCCGTGCGAATTGCGTCGACCACCGCTTCGTCCTGCTTCGGGAAAATTGTGCGCAGATCAAGCTTGAACGAATTCCCCCCGATATAACCTATGACCGGCGGATCGCCCGCGCGCAGGGAGGCCGCGAATTGCTCGAGCGAACAGAGCTCAGGCACAATATCGAGGGTGACAGAGGGGATGGTCGCGCGCGGCAGAGTGCCACCTCCGACTTTTCCGGTGCCGCGTCCCACGCTGATGTGCGCGGGCAGACCGCGCAGGCGCGCAAACATGGCGGCGGCCCGGCCCCGCAATTCGTCTTTGGGAATCCGGAGAAGAGCGAGCGCCGGAATTTCGTTGGAGGACCCGGCCAAATGCAGATCGATCGTGGCCTGCAAAGCGGCCAGACACAATTTGTCACAACGTAGCGCTCGAAAAAGCGGTTCGCGTTTGAGAGTCGCGATGAAGCGACGGCGACCGGCGATGAGTCCGGCCTGGGGGCCGCCAAAAAGTTTGTCGCCGCTGAAACAGACGAGGTCGGCGCCCTTCTTCAAGGCATCGGCGGGCGTTGGTTCAGGTTCATCGGAAAGCTCGGCGCAGGAATCAAGGGCGCCGCTGCCCAGATCCGCCAGCAAAGGGATGTGCCGCGTGCGCGCGAGTCGCGCGAGGTCGGTCAGGCTGGTCGACTCGACAAAGCCTTCCATATAAAAATTGCTACGGTGCACCGTCAGGATGAGAGCGCTCTCCGGGCCGATGGCTGATTCATAATCCTGGAGGCTGGTGCGATTGGTGGCGCCCACCTCTCGCAGAGTGGCGCCCGCCGCTTTTAGCATTTCGCCGATGCGAAAGCCGCCCCCGATTTGCACCAGTTCACCGCGCGAAATAATGACTTCCCGGCCGGACCCGGCGAAATGTTTTACAACCAGGATCAAGGCCGCCGCGCAATTGTTTACCACAGTCGCGGCTTCGGCTCCGCAGAGAAGCGCGAGATTGTGTTCCAGATAACTGGCCCGGCTTCCGCGCGCTCCTGTCGCGATATCGAACTCGACATTGCCGTAGCTGGCGGCCAGGGCCGCGACCGATTGGGCCACTTCCGGCGCGAGAGGTGCCCGACCAAAGTTCGTATGCAAAATAATACCCGTTCCATTGATGACTGGTCGCAGTCTGGTGTGACGATGCCGGTCGAGGGACGCGCGGATGGCGAGCACAATTTCCTCCAAGCCTCGCGCCTCTTCCGCTTTGCGACGCGCGGCGAGTTCGCGACGGATCGTATCGACGACGAGGGGCCGCGGAAAATAGAGGGGCCCGAGCGCCTGCAGGAGTTTGGAGACGGACGGAAGGGAGCGGCGGGAGTTTACGCTTTCATGCATATCAAGTGACCTCCCCGGTGCGAGATGCGGCCGATCACCGCGGCGCAGGCCGTGCCATGCCGGCGCAGGACTTTGAGTAACTCGGACAACCGCGCGGGTGCGACCGCGAGCAAAAGACCGCCACTGGTTTGCGCGTCGCACAGGAGAATCTTCACAGTCGGGTCGGCACCCCGCCATGCTACCGTGGCACGGGTAAGTTTCAGATTGTCTTTCGTTCCGCCCGGCACGCATCCACTGGCGATAAGTTCGAGAATTTCATCATCAATTACCGGGATGGCACCCGGATCGATCCAGGCAGAGACACCACTGGCCTGGCACATGGAACTGAGATGTCCCATCAAACCGAAACCGGTGATGTCGGTGGCGGCACGGACCAGACCGCGCTCGGCTACTTTTGCGCCGACTGAGTTGAGAGTCGACATGAGCGCGATGGTTTTGCGCTGCAGGGGGGAGGAAGAGAGGCCACGCTTGATGGCCGTGGTGACGATGCCGGTGCCAAGTGGTTTGGTCAGGACCAGCAGATCGTTAGGCCGGGCCTTCGCATTGGTCATCAAATGGCGGAGACGGACACCTCCCGTGACGGCCAGGCCATAGATTGGCTCCGGGTTTCGAATGGTGTGTCCGCCCACGATGGCGCAGCCGGCTTCGTCGGCCTTTTCCAAACCGCCCCGCAAAATGGCGGAGACGGTTTTGGGTGGGACGAGATCAGCGGGAAAGCCCATGATATTGAGCGCGGTCAGCGGACGCCCGCCCATGGCAAAGACATCGGAGAGTGCATTGGCCGCGGCAATTTGTCCGTAGGAAAAAGGGTCGTCCACGATCGGTGTAAAGAAGTCGACCGTCTGCACAAGGGCGCGGTGGCGATCCAGGCGATAAACACCGGCATCGTCGCCCGTTCCGGAGTTGACCAGGACATGGCTGCGCTGGGAAATGGGAAACTGCGGCAAAACTTGTCGCAGGGCCTTTTGGCTCAACTTGGACGCTCACCCGGCGCAGGAAGAGAGAGAAGTGAGAGAACGAATTCGATCGCGGGTCATGTGGGATCACCACCTTTCGGGAAGCGTAGGGGAGGGAAGCTTGCAGCTTCCCCTACAGAAGAGGGGGAGGGAATGTGGCCTAACGAATACGGAAAAGGGCGGAGAGGATAGGAATCGAACCTACCTCGGCCCGGCGGGTGCCGAACCGACAACGGTTTTGAAGACCGCGAGGGCCACCAGGCACCCTTCACTCTCCCAGAAAGAGGAGAAGAAACGGAACGAGAAAACGCCGAACTCTCAACGCCCAACACCCGATACCGAACGGGCGAAGGCGGCCGGGAAAACGAGCGACTATGGCGCGGTCCTGACCGCTTGGAGGACGGCCTCGAAGTCGGGCCACTCGTGGGTATCGAGTTTGGAATGAAGGAGTTTTCCATTGGCGCGGATTTCGAACGCGCCACCTTTGGAAGGGATGAGGGTGAGCGACGCGATGCGTTCTCCGAGTTCGAGAATTTTGGCCGCCAAACTGACGGCCTTCGGCGTGTAGTTTCAGACTACGCAATATTCGATCGAGATCTCAGTTTTCAACGTGCGCTCCTTTCCGGACTTCAGGGTACGAACTGTGGCAAGGCGGTCAAGGGGGTGCGACCGAGCTTTCTTCAGGCTTCCGGTTCATTCTTTCAAATGAGTGGCTGCTGTTCGTCCGCCGCTTCAGCCTTCGCCTGCCTGAAGTTCATCCCCTGCTTGTAATCGGGATGCCCCTACCGGAAACGCCGGTCGTATTCTCGTGAAAGCCTCACTAACAACGCGCCGTACTCCTTCGCTGTCTGTTCGTAGTTCACCCATTCGAAAGCGAAAGGCTTCGTGTTCTCCGCGCTGAAACGCAGGATCTGAAATTCGTCGAACGACGGCGCGGCTTTGGACAGGACGCGGCTTTCCGCATCGTGTGCCTCTTGGATCGGGTGCTTGTGCTTCTTGCCGTCCGTCGGCCATTCGGCCGATCCTTCGTAGCCTGTATAGCGCGCAGCGAAGTTCACGCCGACCAAGCCGATGCAGATAGGATTGCCGCCGGTCTTCCTGAATTGCTCAACCTGGCGCACGAGGTCGCCGATTACTCGGTCAATCTGTTTGATCATCGCCTTCGCCAGAATCTTGGTTTCAACGCCGATCTCGATGTTTGCGATCTCCCCGCGTGCAACCAGCAGCCCATCCTCCGTTATTGCTACGGCTGTCGGAACGAGCTCACCGAAAGTTCCGTCTCCGCGCCGGGAGGGTTTGCCGACAGCCTTGTTTCCGATGTTGATCACCCGGTCGTGCGCCTGAACTCGTTGGCTCAACGCAGGCGACCGATTCAACCCGACCAAGTCTTCGTAAAGGCGCGAAGCCACGAAGTCTCCGAGCGTCGAATTCCGATGGTTGTACTTCTTGCCTTCGAACACCTCGCGGAAAGTGCGGAGCAGAGCGAACTCTGTCGTGGACGCGCTCATTGAACGATGACCGCCGCGTTCAGGGCACCAACGCTGCGCGGAAGCCATGCGGCCTCGCCCATCCGCTGCTCGGCGAGACGGTGATATGTCGGTTCTATCTCGTTGCTAAGGCTGTTCCGTCCTGAATTCAGCGCAGCCAGTGCAGTGCTTCCGGTGCCGGAGAATGGGTCTAGCACCGTGTCCCCGGCGAACGAGAACATCCGAATGAGACGCTCCGCGAGGGCTACGGGAAATGGTGCGGGATGGCCGCGGCGGGTGGATTCGCCCTTGATGTCGGTCCACGCAGATCGCATCCACGATTGCATTTCATCCTTCGTCAGCATCGAGAGTGCGCGCTGAAGCGTGCTTGGAGAACGATAATGGCCGCCTTTTCGTAGGAAAAGAATGTATTCGATGTCGTTCTTGATGATTGCGCCGGGTTGATAAGGCTTACCGTAAAACCCCGCACCGTTGCCCGCTGCTTCCGTGACGCCGTTCGCGATCTTGCTCCAAAGCACCGGAGTCAGGCAGTCGAGGCCAAGCTTCCGCGACCGCACCTGAATGTCCGCGTGCAGCGGCATCACGTAATGTCTACCGGCGCGCTTTCTCGGAATGCAAACATCGCCCACCACACAGCAAATCCTTCCGCCCGGGACCAGAACGCGTGCGCATTCCGCCCACACTCGATCTAGCTCGACTAGGAATTGCTCGTAATGATCGATGTCACCCATCTGCTCGGTCGAATGCTCATACTCTTTCAGATTCCAATAGGGCGGCGATGTAACCACCAGATGAACACTCTCGTCTGACTGCCACGACAGATCGCGCGCGTCCCCGATATGGAGACGGTGAGTCGTAGAATCGAACGGCGTCGGCCACGGCAGATTCCGCAGAATGCCGTTTGCACGAAGCATGTGATCAACTGCTCCCGGCGCATTATCCGCGTCTGGCAAATCCGCCAGGACGGAAGCGACAGCTTCTGCAGTTTCGCGAACCCGCGCCGCAGATTCCGCGATCGATGGGTTGACGTCCAAGTAATTCGCCTTCGCCTTCATGTCTTGAAAACTTCCAGTTCTAAGTAGTCTTGTCGCGCTTCGAGTCAAACGGCGGATCGAGATAGATCAGATCGACCGACTCCTTCGCGATGTGCTCGCGTAAGACCTGCAGGTTATCGCCGTAGTAAAGCTGGTTCAAAGTGCCTCAAAACGTGCGTCACCACACTTCGATATCATCACGTTCAAGAGTAGCTTGCCATTCCGACGCTATCCATTCAATGTTACACCAAGGCGTCACCTGTGGCGCAAATTGCCCCTTGCGGATTGCTAACAAGGCACTGACGTGAATAGCTCCTTTCCCGCTCAGCTCCCAAATCGTCCCGCGCTGCCTAATCAGGCCGAGCGCACTTAGCTGAACGAGGATCTTATCGACCTCTTGATACGGCATATCGAACCCGTAAAGCGTTTCAAACTCTTGCAATGCTAGGTCTCGCGCGATCTCATCGTGGATAGCGCTTTCCAAATCCGAACTAGACCACCTCGAGCCGATAGTTGAGCGGATAAACCTCAGGGCAGAATTCCAAGTTGCATGTAATTGAATGGTACAATTCGCTGACGACACAGGCACTTCGTCCCGCCCTTTGTGGAGGCCACCTCTTGTCGAGCCGACCAAGATGAACTCTTCGTCTCCACTCGCCAAATCAGCGTCGATTCCCTGCTCACGTTCTTTGTATTCGTGCAGGACTTTCGCCTGCCGCTCAACTCGCCTTTGCAGATCGATGATTTCGTCCTTCGCATCTTCATCAGCAATTGCATCCGCACGAACCCATCCAGTCCGAGGGAATTGGTTCATTTGTAACGTTAGACTTGCCAATAACTCGCCGGGGAGTTGATCAGCGCTTTCCCAAAAGCGGCAAAGCTTTCGTGCGACCTGTTCGCGAAAGCGCTCTAGTTTGCGACGTCTTGCAGGTTGACTCTCGCAGCGATCTGCCGCCAATCCTCCCGGTTTTTTGTGCAGCAAGCCGAGCACAGGAACTTTGTGTTTCAGCGCGAGCTCGTACTCAAGGTGCGTGTAACTCTTTTGTTCGCCGGCGGGGATGCTACCGTACATTCCTCCGACGATGACAACGTAATAATCGCACTCGGGGATCAGGCGCTCGATACAATGCCACGCATCTTCGTCAGCCGCGGGAAAGTATTCCATCCCGCAAGGAATGCAGTTGATGTTGAGCAGCGCCTGAATAACGCGGCTACGCTCCTCTTTCAGGTCATCATACGTCGAGCTTACGAAAACCTGATATCGCTTTGTCATACTTTTTTGCCGCTACGACTCCTCATCGTACTCATCTGGATAGAAACGGGATAGCGTTTGTTCTTCATCGCTACCCCACCACGGCGTACATGTATCCTTGAAAATCCTCATCGCGGGAACTGTTCGTCGCTCGTTCCATGGCCGGTGTTCACTACGTTCGTGATGGCAGAAAGCGGAGTCGATTGGAATCAAAGGGTGCGGCTTCGGGGATCGTATGCGCTTATAGGGCTTGTCGTAGTCTCCGGCTTCTTGATGCTCACCATTCTCGTCAAACCACTCCTTGTATTCGACATGTGTCCACGCCAGACCGAAATGAACCGGCAGCAGTGACGTCCCAAATTCCGGCATCCAGTAGTAAACCCGACCGTAATAGATTGAATGTAGGTAGCTCAAAGTGCCGCGGTCGAAACGGCTTGGTACCGAATGGTTCTCGTAGTGGGAGAACCCAGAGAATTGAAATTCCGCGGCGGGAATAACCCAAACATCGCTTAACGATTTTAGAAACGGTTAGTGAAGACCACTGCACTTCGATAGCGACCCTGCTCCCATTGATACGGCCTCCGATATCGGGCTGCAAAGCAGGTATCTTCCGAATCTTACATTCTGGAATGCGCGCCGTGTCACATACCCACTTCCATTTGTCATCCGGTGGCGGGAATTTAGAACGCAACGCTTCGAAGAGTTGAGTCTTACAACTCCGATGAAGTTCCGATTCTCCGCCGTTGTCGATCGGTGAAGACCTCGCAAAGTGGGCGAAGTGGTCGCGAATGTCTGCTGTGCAATGATGATGCACCGCTTCGGACGAACAACCGACGCAAAAGAATGGCCCCGCAGGCTTGCGAACATCGAAGGCATGAACTCGCTTCCCGGTCAATCGCTGAACGGCGTAGCCAGCGACCAAGCCATGACAGCCAACCTCGCGTGCCTCACGCAAAGCCGCGTCTAAACTGCCGTCCTGAGGTATCTTGATCACTGCCGCGAGAAGATTGGCGCCTAGCAGCTTGCCATTGATCGCCTACTTCCGCCGCTTATCCGGCTCTTTGGCGACGCCTTGAAATGGCTGAGCGTTTTTTGTTGTCGTCCAAACACGTCGGGTCGCGTCTTTGCGTGATCGGTTGTCTTTATGGCGAGTACCGTGACCACGTTAGCGGCAATCCGGCGGACTATCACTTGGATTAACTCTAGCGTTGCCCACCTGTTCACCTTTACGTGGCCCCGAACGGGCCGGGAGAACGACGAAGCGTAGCGTATAGACGCTTCGGGGCGCTGCAAAACCGCTGGGAAGCGGTGCTTTGCGGTGGAACATGGATGCTTGGCGGCATCGTAGCACTGGTTAGTCACCCCATATGTGAGCAAAGCTTTTTTACAGCGCTGTAGAACGACTAAACAACGCTGCTTTGCCTTTGAGCAGGTAAGCAAAACCTCCATGCAGCGCTGTACAAACACTAAGAAACGCCGTTGGATCGCCAAGCATATAAGCAAATCCACAGAGCAGCGCTGTTTTGTCTCCTAACAGGCAAGCTTCGCAACCAAACATGCCTGCGAAACGCTTGGACAGCGTTGCGAAACAACGTCGACGCGCTGTTCCGCGGCTCTTCGGGAGTTAGGCCCGACTCATCAGCGGATCTTTCTCTCTTTCCGCACCTACCTGGGAGCGACCCCCATGATCGGGTCCGCCAAGCTTATGAGCCAGGGTCCGGGCCTTATAATCTCCATAATCCGGCATCATTGCTGCTGCAAAGCAATCAGGGTGGCGTGCGGTTCTCTCGCAAGGTTCGAGCGGATCGTTGCGCCTAGGGAAAACTGGTAGGAACGGCGGCGCGTCGCCCTCCTACCGCAACAAAAAAGGATATTCTCTTATGCAACTAAGAGTCTCATTGGGATTCGCCAGGCTCCCAGACAAAGAACTGGATAACTTCACGCTCTCCGTGAAAAACGCCATGACCGGCAACGCCGCTTACCCGACACCACCGGTCACCTTGGTTAACCTCGAAACCGCGCGGGCGGATTTCGAGCAAAAAATCGCCGCCGCCACCGCCGGTGGCCCGGCCGATACTGCCGCGAAAAACAATTCGCGTCAGACATTGCTCGGGATGCTTCGGCAAATCGCCAGTTATGTGCAGATCAACTGCAATAACGATATGGCTACGCTGCTTAGCTCCGGCTTCGAAGCCATGAGCACCAACCGGGCGCAGACCCCGCTGGACAAGCCGACCGCGCTCGTTTTGAGCAACGGCACGACCGGCGAATTGGTGGCCAAGGTGACCCCGGTCAAGAACACGAGCCTGTATGAGGGCCGCATTAAGGGTACGACCGGCGATTGGATGCCCAGCATCTTCGACGGCGACTCGCAACACATCGTCTTCGATGGTCTAACGCCAGGCCAGAATTACACCGCGCAGATTCGCGCGCTCGGCGGTTCCACCGGTCAAAGCGACTGGAGCGATCCGAGTTCGCACATGGCGATGTGACCTAACCCGCACTGTCGCCGGTTCGAGTGGATCGGCGAGTGTTCATCCAACAGCCGAGGGAGAAATCCTTCGGCTGTTTGGTTTACAATCCCCGACGCGGTCAGACGCGCGTCAGTCGAATGAGGTCGCCTCGCCAGGGGTTGTCCTGATAGCCAGCTCTGATACAACTTTGTCGGAGACTATTTTCTCACCCGCAAAGGTATAATGCACTTGGACCGGGCGCTTATCCGGGCTTCAAAATTAGGACACTACCCGAGTGCCGGCCTTACCGGTTCCGCGTAGAAGCCGGGGCCTCTCCCTCATGCGCTTCGCCGCCCGGACCAAAAAGATACGAGACAACGACAAAGACTGACGCTTTTGGCGCGTCCGCAGTCATCCCGAATAAGGGCGAAACGTCAATTCGCGTGTTTCGGCTCGGCTTCCAAGCGATAGTAGGGCCCAGTATCCAGCGCGGGGATGGCGTGCTGCGTATTCCCTTGTCCGTAAAAAGAGTGAGTTGCGTTTCAACGCCAATCTTGAGCCATTCGTTCCGGGACACTTTGGCCTCTGCGACACCCTTGCTGTCGCTCGATTTTACGCTGGTATCTGATTTGCCAGCGAAAATGGGCATCACCAGACTCTGAGCGAAACCATATTCCCGTCCGAGATCGCCTCCCACCTCTTGCTCGAAAAAGCAATTCAGCGCCCATTCGAGCTTGTCCGAGATGTCCTCCGACAAGAGGAGACGAATTTCGTAGGCATCCGGCAGAGGCTTGTGCATGGCGAGAAACGCCTGGGCTTCTCCCCCCGCCAGCGGCGCGGGCGGACCTTCGTCGTGCAGAATATCCCCAAGACCAAACTTATACTCAACGAACAGGGTGGGATTGAGAGGAATCTTACCCCAGTCAGCGAAGGCATAGCGCGCTTCGACACTAAAGTTCCGGTCCTGGCTGGTTCCACGAAACCATTCAGCAGAGTTTTCTATGGCGACATTGAACCGATACGGCAGGCCGATCTCGACTTCCTGGGTGAACACGTGCTGCGGCCTGTTGAAATGCAGTGCATCGCCTTCATAAATAAGGCCTGCGTAAACGGCACCGGGCGGGAGCACGTAGGCATTCGTCAGATTGGAAAAACGCGAACGCGAAAAAGCGGTAGGCGCGCCGTAAGCCGAGCCGACCTGCTCGCCGGTGACGATGATATTTTCGCCAGCGGCGGCTTGAGCGCGGGCCGACGGTGCGGAGCAGGGTAGAGAGGAAAACGCGGCAAGAAGAAATAAGAGGGAGGTTAAGCGCATAGAGGTCGTTATATTACACTTTCGTCATGTTAAAAGGGTCGCGCGTTTCTTTGCACGACAAAAATTCAGCTTTTTTTCCGAGAGGAATCGGCGCGCCGGGCGCGTTGATTTGTGAAGTGGTGGATGCTAGGTAGCGTCCCCTTCCCGGATGAGCCAGAATTACAAAGATACCCTCAATTTGCCGCGCACGGACTTTCCGATGAAGGCGAATCTGGCGACGCGTGAACCGGAAATGTTGAAGGCGTGGCAGGAGAGCGGGCTCTACGAGCAAATCCAGAAGGCGCGGGAAGGGCGCGCCTCGTTTGTTCTCCATGACGGGCCGCCCTTTGCCAATGGAGATGTCCATATGGGCACGGCTTTGAACAAGATTTTGAAGGATTTGGTCGTGAAGTCGCAGACCATGTTGGGCAAACGCGCGCCCTACATTCCCGGCTGGGATTGCCACGGTTTGCCCATCGAGTACAAGGTAGTGCGGGAATCGCGCGGCTTGTCTCCGCTGGAAGTCCGAAAAAGGTCGGAGGCCTTTGCGCGCAAATATGTCGATATCCAGCGCGAGCAGTTCAAGCGGCTAGGGGTATTCGGCGACTGGGATCATCCTTACCTGACGCTCGATCCTCCCTATGAGGCGGAGATTTTGCGCGCCTTTGCCGGCTTCGTGGAGAAGGGCCTCGTCTATCAATCGATGAAGCCGGTCTTCTGGAGCACGGGCGCGCAAACTGCCCTGGCCGAAGCGGAAGTAGAATACGAGGAGCGTAACGACACCTCTGTTTACGTGAAGTTTCCGGTCGTTAGTGGCGAATGGGCGGGGCGAGCCAGCATCGGCATCTGGACGACCACGCCTTGGACACTGCCGGCCAATCTGGCCATCGCCGTTCATCCCAAAGAGCTCTACGTCGTCCAGGAATTCACGCGGGATGGTCAAGCGGAGACTCTGGTCCTGGCGGAGAAGCTGGTGGCCGGGTTTTGCGCAAACACGAAATTCGAAGCGGGACACCTTCGGCAAACGTTCCCGGGCAACGCTCTCGATAAGGTCAGGGCGCGCCATCCCTTTTTGGAGCGCGACTCCATTGTATTGCCGGCCGATTTCGTGACGATGGACACGGGCACGGGCTGCGTGCATGTCGCGCCCGGTCACGGGGAAGACGACTACTTGTTAGGCAAGCGCAATGAGCTGGCCATCTTGTCGCCGGTGGACGATCGCGGGCATTACACCGAAGAGGTAGGCGTGCCTTCCCTGGTGGGCCAGTATGTTTTTGATGCCAATGCCGACGTCGTCAAATTGCTGCGCGAGCGCGGAATGCTGTTGGGAGACCAGGTGTTACATCATTCCTATCCTTATTGCTGGCGCTCGAAGACGCCGATTATCTTCCGGGCGGTCGAGCAGTTCTTTATTCGTATCGACGACCTGCGCGGTCGCGCGCTGGAAGCAATTCATGGCGAAGTGAAATGGATCCCGGCATGGGGTGAAAATCGCATCGCCGGCACGGTGGAATCGCGTCCCGACTGGGTCATTTCAAGGCAACGCAGCTGGGGTGTGCCCCTGCCGGTCTTTTACTCGGCGGAAGGCGCCACCATTCTGGATGCGGGTGTGATCCGTAAACTGGCCGATCTGGTGGCGCAACGCGGCTCGAATATCTGGTTCGAATTGAACGACCCAGATCTGGCCCGTGAACTCGGTTTACCGGAAGGAACGAAACATCGTAACGACACGATCGACGTCTGGATCGACAGCGGCGTTTCGCACCAGGCTGTCTGCGCGACTCGTCCAGAGCTGCATGACCCGGCCGATATGTATCTGGAAGCGACCGATCAACATCGCGGCTGGTTTCAATCCTCCCTCATGACGAGCATCGCGCTGAACGATCGCGCGCCTTACAAAACCTGTGTAACTCACGGATTCGTGGTGGACGTGGATGGTAAAAAGATTTCCAAATCGAGCACCTACGACAAGCCGATGGATGCCGGGCATTTTGTCGGAAAGCACGGTGCGGATCTCGTTAGGCTATGGGCCAGCAGTATTAACTACACGGATGATGTCCCCTTTTCCGAGGAGATGTTTACCCGTTTGGGCGATACCTATCGCCGCATTCGCAATACCCTGCGCATCTTGCTGGGCAATCTTTACGACTATGAGATGGAGGATGCCGCGGCGTCGGTGCCGGGAACTCTGGTCGATCGCTGGATTCTGGAGCGGCTCGACCAGGTTGTGGCGGAGTGCCGCGCGGCTTACGCGGCGTTTGAATTTCACAAGGTTTACCACACGCTGAATCAGTTTTGTGCGGTGGACCTGAGCAGTCTCTACGTCGACATCACGAAAGACCGAATGTATTGCGACGCTCCGGGCTCGCCGCGACGCCGTGCCACGCAGGCGGCCATGCACCGGATTTTTGAGACTCTCTGTCGTTTACTCGCGCCCATCCTCGCTTTTACCGCGGAGGAGGCCTGGAAATACAGCAAGGCCGGCGGGTCGATCCATTTGCAGGAGTTTCCACCGGAGTCAGTGCGATTGGAAACAGCACTAGAGCAAATGAGCGAACTTCTGCGCCTGCGTGCGGTCATCGGGCAGGCCATCGAAAAAGCGCGACAGGAAAAGTTGATCGGCAACGCTCTGGAAGGGGCCGTAGTTCTGTATTCTGATTCGGACGTAACCGGACGAATCGGGAAAGAAGAACTCGAAGAGCTTTTTATTCTGAGCGATTTGACGGTGCAAACGACGGCGGGCGAGCCGGGCGCGACCGTAACAAAAACGTCTTATCAAAAATGTGCGCGCTGCTGGCGCCATCGTGCCACCGTGGGAGCCATCCCGGAGCACGCGGAGTTGTGCGACCGATGCGCGGAAGTCGTTAGCCGGAAAATGTAACATGAAGTTTATTCTATTTTTCTCGCTCCCGCTCTACGCCCTCGATCAATTGACCAAATATCTCATTCTGCAATCCGTAGATCCGGAGCAACCGCGCGTGGTCATCCCCGGTTTCCTCGACCTTGTGAATGTCACGAATACAGGCGCGGCCTTCGGTTCGTTTCGAAACAACAACGGAATTTTTATCGGCATCTCGTGTCTTGCTCTTCTGTTCGTCGTCTCCCTGCTGGTGCGGCGTCGCTCTCGCGATGGCTGGCGCGACGTCTCGCTCTCCTTGCTCGTGGCCGGAATTCTGGGGAACCTGACGGATCGCCTGCTGCATGGGCACGTCATCGACTTTCTTCTTTTTGATCTGCACGTCCCATATGCCCATCCCTGGGCCGCCTTTAACGTGGCCGATTCCTGCATTTGCGTGGCCGTGTTCTGTTTCATCATTCATTCCTTTCGGCCTAACTCGGAGGACGAGTCCGTCGGGGAAGCCTAGGGGAGAAGATGTTGTAGAGGCGGTTGCGGCCACCGCCTATCTTAGAGACCTCTGCAACACTTTGAGATTCGGTTTCGCCCGGGTGATCCGGTAACGCCCTCAGATTTTGTTCTTGGTTCGCAGGATTGA
Organism: Chthoniobacterales bacterium; assembly: GCA_038226905.1. Taxonomy (GTDB): domain Bacteria; phylum Verrucomicrobiota; class Verrucomicrobiia; order Chthoniobacterales; family UBA10450; genus JBBRDU01. The sequence goes on from JBBRQE010000024.1 coordinate 18,334, forward strand.
CCGCTCCCGCTGCTAACGGAACGTTAGGAGTCGGCCGAAGGCAGCCCGTCCTCGATGAAAATTCAATCACCCATGGAAGAAGCCGCGCGCCGGATCGTCAGCCGGCTGCGTGAGGCCGGCCATATCGCTTACTTCGCGGGTGGCTGCGTGCGCGATCTTTTACGCGGAGAAACGCCCAAGGATTTCGACATCGCCACGGACGCTACTCCCGAAATCGTGCAAGAGACTTTTGCCCGAACCTATGCCGTGGGTGCTCACTTTGGTGTGATCGTGGTCCTGACGGATGGATTTCAATTTGAAGTGGCCACCTTCCGCGCGGACGGCGCCTACCTCGATGGCCGAAGACCGGTGTCGGTGCATTTTTCGTCACCGGAAGAGGACGCCAAGCGTCGCGATTTCACGATCAACGGAATGTTTTACGATCCGGCGGAAGAGAAAATTATCGACTACGTAGGCGGTCGGGCTGACCTCTCGGGCCGGTTGATCCGCGCCATCGGGCAGGCGGGGGAGCGCTTCGAAGAAGATCGCCTGCGAATGTTGCGTGCCATTCGTTTTGCCACGGTTTTGGATTTTCAAATCGATCAGGACACGTGGGCCGCGCTGGCGGCGCGCGCTTCCGCCATCACGGAGGTGAGTGCCGAGCGAATCCGGGAAGAGCTGGTCCGTACTTTTGTTTCGCCGAATCGCGTGCGCGGTTGGGATCTGCTCGACCGGAGCGGCCTGCTCAAAGCCATTCTGCCTGAGATCGAGGCCATGAAAGGTTGCGAACAGCCGCCTCAATTTCATCCGGAAGGCGACGTGTTCAAACACACGCGGCTTATGCTTAGCCTTTTGCCGCCTCACGTATCCATTCCTCTCGTCTTCTCGGTTCTCTTGCACGACGTGGCCAAGCCGGTCACGTCGACCGTGGATGAGACGGGTCGCATCCGGTTTAATGGGCATGATCGGGTGGGCGCGGAGATGACCGAACAGATCATGGAGCGCCTGCGTTTTTCGCGCGTGGAAATCGAAGCGGCCGTGGAGATGGTGCGGCAGCACATGGTTTTCAAAGACGTGTTTAACATGCGGGTGGCCAAGCTGAAGCGTTTTATGGCGCGACCTACTTTTACGGAAGAGCTCGAGTTGCATCGGGTGGATTGCGCCGGCAGTCACCAGATGCTGGATAACTACCAGTTCCTGCTGGAGAAACGGGAGGAATTTGCGAGCGAGCCGATCATTCCGCCGCCGCTCGTGCGAGGCGACGACCTCATAGCCCTGGGATTGCGACCCGGTCCAAAATTCAGCGAGATTCTGGAGGCGGTCGAGACCCGCCAGCTGGAAGGGGCCCTGCGCACCCGGGAGGAGGCGCTGGATTGGGTCAGAGCTGAGTATCGCGCAGAGCAATCCAGTTGAAGAGCAGTCCTCTGTTCTAAAGTGTAAGCGACCGGCGGACAGTTTTTGACATCAAAGACCAAAGATCGAACGTCAAAGATCGCATGAGAATTTTGATGATCAGCGCAGAGGGACCGCCCCTGCAGCGCGCCGGAGCGCTCATCGATGTGATCGATGCGCTGCCTCACGCGCTGAGGAATCAGGGCCACGAAGTAAGCGTGGCGTTGCCTTACTATCGCGAGATTCGGGAGAACCCGTCTTTTTCTTCAGAAGACACGGGCATCACCGTGGATGTGCGGGTTGGCGAGAAAAACTACGTGGCGGAATATCTGGAAGGCCGGAGCGCCAGCGGGGTGCAGTTGTTTCTCATCCGCTGCGACGAATTTTTCGATCGCCCGGGCATCTACGGCGAGCACGGGCAGCCTTATGAGGATAACGCGGCTCGTTTCAGCTTTTTTTGCAAAGCGGCCATCGAACTGGCGCGGCGTCTCACTCCGGCTGTCCAGGTCCTGCATGCGCACGACTGGGCGGCGGCGCTCGTGCCGGTCCTGGTGCGTGCTTACCATCTTCCCCTGGCCACCGTGCTCACCATTCATCATGTGGCGGAGCAGGGAAGTTTCTGGGGATTGGACTTTAAGTTAACAAATCTGCACGAGCGCTTCTTTACCCTGCGCGGCGTCGAGTTTTTCGGCCGGATGAATTTGCTCAAGGGAGGAATCGTCTACGCCGACAAAATTACGACGGTCAGTGAACATTATCGGCGGGAGATTCTCACGCCGGAGGGTGGGGCGGGGCTTGATGTGGTGCTCCGCGAAAATGCACACAAGCTCACGGCTATTCTCAATGGAGCCGACTACTCGCGCTGGGATCCCGCGCTCGATCCATTGTTGCCGGCCTGTTACGGGGTGGGCAACCTACCGGGTAAGCAGCTGAATCGCGATGCTCTCCTGAACGGCTTGAATCTTGACCCGGCGCCCAGCGGCCCGGTCTTCGGCATGGTGACGCGCGTTGTTCAGGAAAAGGGCTTCGAAATTCTCGTGCCCCTTCTCGATCGGCTGCTTTCGGATGATGTGCGCTTGATTATTCTGGGCGAAGGCGATCCCGCCTTCGAAACAGCGCTGGCCGTGGCGGCGCGGAAATTCCCGTCCAAATTTGCCTACCGAAAGCAGTATGACGAAAAGAGCGCTCACGTTATTGAAGCGGGCATGGACATCAGTCTGATCCCGTCGCGTATTGAGCCATCAGGGCAGAGTGCGATGTACAGCCTGAAATATGGAGCGCTGCCCGTGGCGCGGGCGACGGGTGGGATTCAGGAAATTATCGAGGATTACGATCCAACTACGGATCGCGGGTATGGGTTCCTCTGCTACGAGCATTCAAGCGACGCATTTTGGGATGCGATCAAACGAGCGCGTGACGATTTTCGCGACGCGCTCTTGTGGGCTGATTTAACGGAACGAGCCATGTCCCGGGATTTCTCCTGGGAGCGAGCAGCCGAAAGCTACGAACGGATTTACGCCGCCCTGGCGGGGCACCCGGACGAGGCAGTGGCCTGACTCGCCCGAGCCGTTCAACTCCGGGGGTAGGGACGACGCGCTGCGCCGTCCCTGGCGGTCCGAGGACACTTTCTCGCGAATAAACGTAAGACGGCGTCGTCAAACTTGGCCATTCGACTAGCGCCCGCCAAACAAAGATTCATGCGATCACAGACAGCCATGTTCTCACCGATGACCACCGATGTTGCCTGGGCGGCTCCGCGGACAAGTTCTTGCCAATCCGAAGGCTTTCGTATCTCCTCGGCCCTTTCCGTGGCCGAATCGACGCCTTCCGTTAAACCAGTGCTCCGGGCGTTAGCCGCCGGGTTGCTCATGACCCTGTTGCAAATCGCGACGGCCGTCGGCCTGCTGGCCCCGGAGGGACCTCTTTCTTATCGCTACGGCAGCCTGGTGCAACACGACGGCTACTGGTTCACCAACCTCGTGGACCGCGGGTATCAAACGATCGTGCCCCCTATAAATCACAAGGTAATGGAGGTTTCCAACGTCGCCTTTTTTCCCGCCTATCCGCTGATCGCAGCGGCCTTGCGCTACGGCTTGCGCTTCGAAACTGATAACTCCCTTTTGCTGACAGCGCAGGCCGCTGCCTTTGGGTTTTGGTGTTACTTCTTTCTTTTCTGCGAACGGTGGGACCTTTCGCCCAGTCTTCGATTCTTCGGGGCTCTTGCCCTGGTGGCCCACCCGGCGGCCTTCTTCCTGGTGGCGGGATATTCCGAATCCCTGTTTTTGATGGCCCTGCTCGGATTTATTTATTGGAGTGGAGCGGAGGGCGGTAAAGCCAGGATTTGGGCGGCTTTGCACGGTATGATCATGTCGGGGACCCGCATTGTCGGAGTCCCCTGTGCGGCTGCGCCGGTGGTGCGATCGCTCTGCACGGAGGGGTGGCCGGCTCTCCGGCATCCTCTCGTTTGGTTTCGGAAAAACCTGGCGGTGGTGGGGTTGATGGTCGTGGCGACCATGGGCGCTGGCCTCTTCTTTCTTTATTGTCAGCTGCGCTGGGGGCATTGGGACATCTACATGTTGACTCAGTCGGCTGGCTGGGGCATTACGCCCGATTATCTGGCAATTTTCAGACCGTCCAGTTACCGCTGGCTGATACCGAGTTTCGATAATCCGACTGAAGCGAGTCAGATGTCGATGTCGCTGGGGGGCTTGCTTTTACTACTGGCGGGTCTGTGCGAGTTACTGCCGGGCGTGCGCCGCCGGGCCAGCTGGCAGGTCCGGGTCGGTTTCTATTTCTGCGCCGCCCTTATTTACTATATTTCCGTTAGCGGCGTCGCCTGTGTGGAGATGGAAAGCATGCTCCGCTACGAATTTTGTGTGCATGCATTAATCGTCCTCGCCTTTTTGCATTTTTTGCGTCAATTTCGCACCCCGCCGGCTCTCCTCCGGATCTTCGGCATGGTGGTGGTGGCCTTGGGCAGTGCCGCCGGATTAAGCGTGCAGGGCTGGTTCGTGTGGAATTTTACGAGGGGTAACTGGGTTGCTTAGGAAAACATGAAAACAAACGTAGCTATTATTGGGGCCGGTCCGGCGGGTTTGACGGCCGCTTATCTTCTTTCGAAAAACGAAGTCCCCGTGACTGTGCTGGAAGCGGACCCTGTCTATGTGGGCGGCATTTCTCGCACGGCCACCTACAAGGGATTTGGATTCGACATCGGCGGTCATCGTTTCTTCTCCAAGTGCAAAGCGGTGGAGGATCTTTGGACGGAGATCCTGCCGGACGACATGTTGGTGCGTCCACGTTCGTCCCGTATTTTTTATGGCGGAAAGTTTTTCGCCTACCCGCTCAAGCCGTTTGAAGCTCTCTTCAAACTAGGCGTGTTTCGCTCCGTTTTATGCGTGCTCTCCTGGCTGAAAGCCCGCGTCCTGCCCGTGCGCGATCCACGCAACTTCGAAGACTGGGTCAGCAATCAATTCGGCAAACGCCTCTTCAATACCTTCTTCAAGAGCTATACGGAGAAAGTCTGGGGAATGCCCTGCCGGGAAATCTCAGCCGATTGGGCGGCTCAACGCATCAAGGGCTTGTCCCTCGGGAGCGCCATCCGCACTGCGCTGCTTCCGAAACGGCAACCGAAGGATCGGACTAAAGTTATCAAGTCGCTCATCAATTCTTTCCGTTATCCGCGCAAGGGTCCCGGCATGATGTGGGAAGCGTGCGCCGAGAAAACCAAACAAATGGGCGGCCAGATCGAGATGGGTTGCAAAGTGACGGGCGCCTGTTACGACGAGGCCACCTCCAGCTGGACCATTCAGTACACCGATCGAGAGGGTGCAACACAGACGCTCCAGTCCGAGCATGTAATTTCCACCGCACCCATGCGTGAATTGGTGCGCGGATTGACTCCAAAAGTTTCGGAGCGGACCCTGGAGGCCGCCGCAAGTTTGAAATATCGCGACTTCCTCACGGTCATGCTGATTTTGAAAGACCGCCAGAAGTTCGATGACAACTGGATCTACATTCACGATCCGAGCGTAAAAGTCGGGCGCATCCAGAATTTCCGTTCCTGGTCGCCCGAGATGGTGCCGGATCCGGACAAGGCCTGTTACGGCCTGGAGTACTTCTGTTTCGAGCACGATGGCGTGTGGGATTCAAAGGACGAAGAACTGATCGCGCTGGCCACGCGCGAGCTCATGAAGATCGGTCTGGCCGAAGAGGGGGACGTGCTGGACGGCTGTGTCGTTAGGCAGAAGAAAGCGTATCCGGTTTACGATGACGATTATGCCCGCCACGTCGAGACCATCGCGGTGGAACTGGAAGAGCGCTTCCCTAACCTCCATCTGGTGGGCCGCAACGGCATGCACAAGTATAACAACCAGGATCACGCCATGATGACCGCCATGTTATGCACGGAGAATATTCTGGCCGACACGAAATTGTACGATCTCTGGCAGGTCAACGGCGACGCGGAGTATCACGAAGCTGGCTCGGCTGCCGCCGAAGAAACGCAAGGTACGGCCTTACGCCTCGTGCCCATGCGCGTCGACCCAGCGGCTTCGGCGACGCTGGCCCCGGAATAGAATCGTCTTTGGGACGGAAGCGGACCGGTTTGGTTTTGGTGAGCCAAATTCCCGGCAGGCATTGCCGGGATGTGGGGGCCGCGTCGTCTTACTCGCTGAACTGCTCGATGGGTGGGCAGGAGCAAAAGAGATTTCGATCACCGTAGACGTTGTCGATGCGGGCGACGGCCGGCCAGAATTTATAGTCGCGCGTCCAGGGAGCGGGGAAGGCGGCCTGCTCCCGTGTGTAGGGGTGATCCCACTCTTGAGAGGCGATCTGCCAGGTGGTGTGCGGCGCGTTTTTGAGGAGATTGTTTTTCGCGTCGACCTTTCCCGCGACCACGTCGTTGATCTCGGCATGAATCAAAATCATCGCGTCACAAAACCGATCGAGTTCCTCCTTGGATTCGCTCTCGGTGGGTTCGATCATCATGGCCCCGGCCACGGGCCACGAAACGGTGGGAGCATGGAAGCCGTAGTCCATTAAACGCTTGGCCACATCCTCGACTTCAATCCCGCCGCTCTTCCACTGCCGCAGATCAATAATGCACTCATGTGCGACCAGTTCGTTTTTCCCTTTGAAAAGCACGGGGAAATAGCGGCTCAGCCGTTTCGCCATGTAATTGGCATTCAGGATCGCCACCTTGGTGGCCTGCGTCAGTCCCGCCCGCCCCATCATCCGGATGTACATCCAGGAGATGGTCAAAATGCTGGCACTGCCGTAGGGCGCGGCCGTGACCGGGCCGGTCCCTGAGTTGATGGTTGATGGTTGAGAGTTGATGGAGGAAAGGCCGGGCAGGAACGGGACAAGATGTTGGGCCACGCCGATGGGACCGACGCCGGGACCGCCGCCGCCGTGTGGAATGCAAAAAGTCTTGTGCAGGTTCAGGTGGCAAACATCCGCGCCGTAATCACCGGGACGACACAGGCCGACCTGCGCGTTCATGTTCGCGCCATCCAGGTAAACCTGACCACCGTGCGCATGCACGATTTCACAGATCTCACGAATGGTCGGCTCGAAGACACCATGCGTGCTGGGATAAGTGACCATGAGCGCACCCAAATCACTCGCATGTTGATCGGCTTTGGCCCGCAGGTCGGCCAAGTCGATGTCACCGTCTTTGAGACAGGCGATCGGTACCACTTTGAATCCGGCCATGACGGCGCTGGCCGGATTAGTTCCATGCGCTGAGGTAGGGATGAGACAAATATTGCGATGACTCTGTCCCTGCGCTTCGTGATAGCCCCGGATGGCCAGAAGTCCCGCATATTCGCCCTGCGATCCGGCGTTAGGCTGGAGCGAGACTGCGGCAAACCCCGTGATTTCGCAGAGCCAGGCGGCGAGCTGCTGACACATCTCGACGTAGCCCTCCGACTGATTCTGCGGCGCAAACGGATGAAGCTGGGCGAACTCGGGCCAGGAAATGGGAAACATTTCCGCCGTAGCGTTTAATTTCATGGTGCAGGAACCGAGCGGAATCATCGAGTGACAGAGGGAAAGATCACGCGACTCCAGCTTGCGCATGTAACGCAGCATCTGCGTTTCCGTGTGGTGCGTGCCGAAAATGGGATGGGTCAAAAACTCAGAGGCTCGGGCGAGGGTTTCGGGATACGCGGAATCTGACGTTTCTTGGGGCAAGGCGGATTCACCGGAAAAAATCGTAATCAGATCAGATAGATCCCGTTCGGTTTTTGCCTCATCGAAGGACACCAGGATGAAGGACGCGTTATCTTCCTGATGCGCGCGCAAATTAAAGCCTTGCCCGCTGGCGCGTTGTAAAATCTCGTCCCGCTTTTTGCGGTCTTCGAATCGGATACCGACGGTATCAAAATATTCGCCGGGTAAGATGGAGAATCCGGAAAGCGCTCGACCAAATCGCGCCGCCATGTCGTGCACCCGTTGTGCGATGGCGCGCAAACCCTGCGGGCCGTGATAGACCGCATACATGGAGGCCATGACTGCGAGTAAAACCTGGGCAGTACAGATGTTGCTGGTAGCCTTGTCGCGCCGGATGTGTTGCTCGCGTGTCTGCAAAGCGAGGCGGTAAGCGGGGCGCCCTTCCGCGTCGTGCGACACTCCGACGAGCCGTCCCGGCATGTGGCGTTTGTATTCATTACGCGTCGCGAAATAGGCGGCGTGCGGGCCTCCGAACCCTACGGGCACGCCGAAGCGCTGTGTGCTCCCCACGGCCACATCCGCTCCCATTTCACCGGGAGTCTTAAGAAGGGTAAGGGTTAGAAGGTCGGCGGCCACTACGACGAGCGCGCCCGCCTGGTGGGCTTGCCTAACGAAATCGCGGTAGTCGTGAATGGTCCCGTTGGTGGCGGGATATTGCACAAGGGCGCCGAACACGGACGGGCCAAATTCGAACTGGGCAAAGGATCCGATCTGGACTTCGATGCCGAGCGGTTTGGCCCGGGTTTGCACCACCTGGATCGTTTGGGGATGGCAGTCGCTTGCCACAAAAAATGTTTTGCGATCGGGCGCGGCGGCGTGGCAAAGCGCCATGGCTTCGGCGGCGGCTGTCGCTTCGTCCAGCAGAGATGCGTTGGCAATGTCGAGACTCGTCAGATCGGTCACCATTGTTTGAAAATTGACGAGAGCTTCCAGTCGGCCCTGGGCCAGCTCCGCCTGGTAGGGCGTGTAGGCCGTGTACCAACCCGGATTCTCCAGGATGTTGCGCTGAATCACGGGAGGCGTAGTGGAATCGTAGTAACCGGCGCCAATAAACGAACGCGCCAGCTTGTTTTTGCGCGAAATGGCGCGCAGTTCAGCCAGGGCCTCCGCTTCCGACGCGCCCTCCGGCAAATCGAGTTCCCGGTTCAGACGAATACTCCCGGGAATGGTTGCCTCGATCAATGCGTCCAGGTCCTCAAATCCCAGAAGATCCAGCATCCTGTCTATTTCGGCTGCGTCCGGCCCAATATGACGTCGAGGAAACGAATCAACTTTCGTCTCCCCATTCTTCGGCTCCGGCGACGCTTCCCTGTGCATGGATGAGCCTACGAGACGGCAGGGCACGTTCAAGTCCTGCGGCCACTTTGACCCTGCCCATTTACTTTTACTTGCACTTTGTCCCCTGACATCAGGCGATGCGTCGGGTAAGCAAAAGTGAAAGAGCAGGATTAAAGAGGACTACCTGGAGTCGTAAGTCTCCACACCGTGGCTCTTCAGTTGAGCACGCACTTCAGCCAGGTGATCGCGGTTCCGTGTCTCGACCGTGCAAAGCACGTGCACGGCCGAGACGTCCGTGCCAGCGAAGGCGCGATCATGCACCACCTGCTTGATGCTCGCTCCGGTCGAGGCGATTTGCGTGGTAAGATCGGCTAACCCGCCTGGACGGTCGCTGATGACGGCCACGAAACGGCCGAGACGTCCGTCCGCCACGAGTCCGCGCTCAATGACGCGACTCAGCACATTGGGATCAATATTGCCTCCACAAAGCAGCAAGACGCACTTCTTCCCGGCGAATTCCTTTAGTTTTCCAGACAGGCAGGCCGCCAACGGCGTGGCTGCGGCCCCTTCCACCACGCCTTTTTCCAATTCGACGATGCGCAGGATGGCGATGGCAATTTCTTCCTCCGAGACAGTGATGATCCGATCGACGCGGGAACGAGCGATTTCGAAGGCATTGGTCCCGACCTGAGGAATAGCCAGGCCATCGGCTAGAGTGGGATGCAAGGCGATGCGCGTGGGCCGGCCTGCTTCCTCAGCCGCCGAAAAGCTCGCCACGTTTTCCGCTTCGACCGCCACGATTTTCACTTCCGGTCGCAACGTTTTCACCGCCAGAGCCACTCCCGCCAAAAGTCCTGCGCCGCCCACCGGAATGACGATCACGTCGACGTCCGGCACCTGTTCAAGGATCTCAAGGCCGGCGGTGCCTTGTCCCGCGATGATCGCCGGATCGTCGTACCCATCGATGTAAGCAAGGTTTCGTTCCTGTGCGATCTCATGCGCGCGAGCTTTTGCTTCACCAAAATCTTTGCCGTGAAGCACGACCTGGGCTCCCAGCTTCTGACAATTGTTAACCTTAATGAGCGGCGCAAACTTTGGCATGACTACGGTGGCGGGTATGCCGAGCAGCTTCCCCTGGTAAGCCAGGGCCTGGGCATGATTTCCGGCGGAGGCCGCGATCACGCCGCGCTTCTGCTGCTCGACCGGCAGTTGGGAGAGGGCATTGCGCGCACCTCGTTCCTTGAAACTTCCGGTGCGCTGTAAATTGTCGAGCTTGCAATAGATTTCCATGCCCGTGATCTCACTGAGAGGGATCGAGTGCGGACAGGGCGAGTAATAGACGGCGCCTTTGATTCGCTCGCGCGCCTTCTCAATGTCCTGAAATGTCACCACGCCTGTCCCATATACCTTGAGCCCGTGGCGGGCAACGTTTCGCTGCGTTAAAGACGCGCGGAAAGCGGGTGGAACAGCCTCCCCGAGGACGTTGGCTGAGACGGAATTGACATCGCGCTGGGGGATCGCGATCCACCCGCTCTACGAATCCAGCGCCTGCCGAACCGTCCGGGCCAGCTGCTCAGGATCGAATGGCTTGGGCAAAAAGAACATCCCGTTTTCCAGTCGATCCCCAGGATGCAGCGATTCTTCAAGGTAGCCGGAGACGAACACGACCCTGGTCTCGGGGCTGACCTTGCGCAGCCAGTCGGCGA
>JBBRQE010000025.1:0-28345 GCA_038226905.1 Chthoniobacterales bacterium
AGCGGCTCTGGCCGATAAGCCAAGAGCGAGCGGTTAGTTTGATCCGCGCCTGCCCTTGGCGTGTGGAAATAAACTCGAACAGTTACTGGAGCGACCAAGCCGGCTCGAACCCGAGGGCATCGGACCGGCCTGGCCAGCTCGCATGTTACAAGCAGGAGTTGTTTAACACATGAGCGAGGCAAAAGTCTATTGTGGAGTGGATGTGGCCAAAGCGTATTTAGACGTGGCCTAGGGAGTGGAGCGACGTTGGGTCAGCAATGACGCGGCGGGCACAAAGCAGATTGTAAAATGGTTAGGCCAGATGAGGGGCACAGTGCAAGTGATCTGTGAAGCAAGCGGTGGTTACGAGCGCGGGTTGCTCAGTGCGCTCCAAGCGCGTGAGATCGAAGTGAGCCTGGTGCAGGCGAGTCGCGTCCGACAGTATGCGCGCGCGGCGGGAATCCTGGCTAAGACGGATGAGATTGATGCGGGAGTGCTCTGCGCTTTTGGCAAAGCGATGGAGCCTGAGGTGACCGTGGCGAGGGATGAGCAACAGCAGCGGTTGCGTGAACTGGAAGCTTATCGTCGTCATCTGAGCGGGTTGATCGTGATGGAAAACAACCGCAAAGAAAAACTGAGCGAGCCGGCCGTGGTCCGATCGAGCAAAAAGCTGATCAGTCAGATCCAAAAACAGATCGACTCGATCGATCTGCTCATAAAAGAGTTAATCAAAAACTCAACCGATCTCCGAGAGAAGGCGGCCAAGCTAAGCGCAGTGAGCGGAGTGGGAGCACGCACAGCGGCATTGTTACTGGCCCAGATGCCAGAGCTAGGCACGCTCAACCGGCGTCAAGCGGCGGCATTGGCCGGACTGGCTCCGTTTAATCGCGACAGCGGCAAGCTCCGTGGTAAACGGACGATCTTCGGCGGTCGCCGCTGCGTACGCACAGGTCTTTACATGGCGGCGCTGGTCGCCGCACGGCACAACCCGATCTTGCGCGAGTTCTATCAACGACTTCGTGCCGCCGGCAAACCGCCCAAACTTGCCCTTACCGCGACCATGCGAAAACTCCTAATCGTGCTTAGCAGTTCGCTCAAAACCGATGTAATCTATGCTTGAAATCAAGACGGTTACTAACGCCTTCCATGATCAGGTTATCTTCATTCCATTTCAGCCTCGTCCTCGGAAGGCGTAGCTGATCTTGTTCTCGTTAGACCTATGCGTATGCATGCCTTGCTTGCGATTTCGATGGTCCTGAAAAGTTCGACCTTTGCGGCGTCGCCGAAGGTGATGTCGATAACAGACGCGGTGCGGAGCCACTTGCTTGTAACAGCTCCCGCGCCCAATTATCCGTTTGAGGCACGCCTTCACCATGTCACTGGCAGGGGCGTTTACGAGCTGAGGTTTGATTATGAGACCGGTCGCCTTCTCGAAGTTCATGTGGTGAAAAGCATCGGTTCCGACCTACTTGACGGCCGCACGATTGGCGCCCTTAAGCTGTGGAGGGCCAAGCCTCGTTCGGTCTACGTCATCCGAGTCCCTATTACGTTTACCATGACTCGCCCTCGCTAGCACTGAGGGGCCTAACCCTGCGATGCAGCTACTAACGCCTTCCCGTACCGCGTCCGCCTCGTCCAGGACTAGATTGTCTTCATTGCAATTCAGCCTCGCCCCCGGAAGGCGTAGCTGATCTTATTCTCGTTAGGCGACTAGCCCGTATGAATACCACAGAAGATCGTCCCGTCAGTGTCGGCCAGTGGATCGTTACTTTCATTTGGCTCGCTATCCCCGTTGTGAACCTGATTATGCTCATCGTCTGGGCTGTCAGCGCGACGACCCATCCTTCCAAGAGGACTTATGCGCGAGCCACCCTCATTTGTGGCCTCTTCGCATTCGTAGTAGCTCTTGTCTTTGCTTTAGCTCGTGCTCGTTGAGGCATGCCAGGCAACCCATATTGTTTGCCCCGTCACCTAACCCTCTGATGACGCTAACGCTTTCGCGTACCGCGCCCACCACTTCCGTGGCTAGTTATCTTCATTCCAATTCAGCCTCGCGGTCGGAAGACGTAGCTGATCTTGTTCTCTCGAAAAGCGAGTTGTTCGACAAGCGAGGGCCAGGTTACTTTACGATCAGCATGCCGCGCATGCCCGACTGATAGTGCGCCGGGAAGCTGCAGAGGAATGGATACGATCCCGGCGCGGTTGGCGCCGTGAAGGTGGTCTTTGCGCTTTCCTTCGGCCCGAGCAAATGGATCGACGCCAGCACTTCGCCCGCGAGTGACGGAGGTTGATAATCCTGCGCGCGGGCTTTCATCGAGGCTTTCGCGTAGGAGCCGGCATCGGATCCCGCTTTCAACAGGATCCAGTTATGGCCCATCGTTTCCTTGGGAAGGCTTCCCGCGTTCTTGAGTTCCACGGTGACCTTTTCGCCCGGCTTCGCCTCGATCTTCGTGACGCTAAATTTCATCGTGTCGTACGCGTTGATTGTTACGGTCTTGGCATCGGCGGCCCAAAGCGGTCGCGCGGCGATCGGAAGCAGGATGAGGGACAGAATGAGGATTGTTTTTGTCTTTGTTTTCATAATTGTGAGCTTTCGTTCGTCGGTGGATGTCAGAATACCAGCCAGGCTTGAAGGTAGAGCGTGTTGTTATCGCTCGCATTGCGGCCAGCGCCGTCAATGTTGTGCACCGCGCCGTTGAAGTGGTTGTAGATAATGTATTGTGCCGAGAGCTTCAGGTTGCTTTTCGGCCAGAAAGAGGGACCGCCGTTTTTGTTGAACGGCAGATAATTCACCTGGAGCACCACGCCGTCGCTGAGCGGATTTCCGCGAACGTTATCCGGGTAGAGCGCGGGATCGTCCTTGCCATCGGCGAAGAAGTAGCCCGCCGCCGCGCCGTACGTTTTGTCATACAGGTAGTCGAAGTTTGCCTTCGCGGTCCAAAGATTACCCGTGGAGTTGGTGGTGTTGCCCAGCCGGTGGCTCGCGTCCCAGGAAGTATGTTCGTAGATGCTCGACGCCGTCGCAATCAGATCGTGCTGCCCTTCGGCGAGCTGGTACTGGACGTCCATGCCCCAGTCGAGCGTGGAATCATGGCCCGCGCTTTGGTTCCGGCCCGGATGCGAATCGGCAGCGATGCCGAAGGTGCCGATCTCGAACGATTGATTTCCCACCGCCTTCGTGAAGGCCAGCCGCCAATACGGCGCGAGCCCGCTCACCTGCGTCTCGCCTTCCGGCGCGACGCCCATGGCGCGCTGGAACGGCACACTGAGCGTGTGGTAGCCCGCGAGTTCGACGTAAACGGAGTTCGACAGCATCACGTACGCGCCCGCGCCGGCCACCTGTTGCGAAAGGCCCCCGTCGATCAGGGTCGCCGCGCCCGGCGTGGGCCCGAGAGGCGAACTGCTGAATGGGAATCCCCAGGCAGGCGTGCTGTTCCACAGATCCTGCAGCCCGGGATTGTTGTTCAAGAAGAAGCCGTAGGTGACCGGACGCTCGCCGATCGTTGTGCTATCCGCGTAGCGCAGCTCCAGGTTATCCCACGATAGCACGCGCCCGACGCCATCGAACGTCATCTGCCCAAACACGCCAAACTTGTTCAGAAAGTTCGCCGCCGATCCGTCGAAGATCGATTCCGCATACGGCCCGAACAGACGGCCTGCGTAGAAAAGGCTCGTTTGCGACACCGCGAAGTTTGAATTGTCGCCGAAGAACCGCGCCGCGCCGCCCGGCTGATCCTTGTTCGTAAAGGTGAACGAGGGTTGCATCATCATCGCGAGCGGCGGCAGCTTGCTCTCGCCATTGCTCATCGTGTAGCCATTCAGCTTAAACTGCCGGCCGTATTCCGTGAGGACCGGGAACCCGCTGTGGCACGCCGTGCAGGACATCCCGGTCTGCCGTGCGAAACTGGGCACCGCCTGCGCCCGCTGCGGCAGGAGGGCGATTACTGCGAGAAGCAACAGAGCAGAAAATCCTGAACGCATCGGGCCAAGGCGAACGTCGCCGGTCTTTGCGTTCATTGGGGGCAAGACTGCACGGCAATTTGTGGGGCGGCCAATACCTTCTTTCTATCTCGCGCATAGCTGTTTGCTATGACTAGCGGAAGCCCGCACTCCAGCAGGAGGGCTGACCCAAATAGTTCACGTGCTACAAGATCCGCCGCGATCATTTGAAGTTTCGAATGGTGCGATCCCCTGTTAGGCCGTAACAGTCAATGTGAAACACTCCAAAGAGCACAACCACGCAGCCTCGATCCTCGCATTCGCCCTGCTCGCGGCCGCCTCGGCTTGTACCCCATCCGCGCCCGAGAAGCCGCCGCTCTCCATCGTCATTAATGGCAATGATGAAATGAAGTTCGACGTGAAAACTTTCGAGGTGAAAGCTAGCCAGAAGGTCGCCGTGACCTTTAACGACACCGGCACCATGCCGAAGGCGACCATGGGCCACGATTTCGTCCTGTTGAACAAAAACACCGAGATCACGAAGCTCCTCGAGGCGGGCACGACGCACGCGGATACCGATTTCATCCCGCCTGATCAAAGCTTCCACGTGCTCGCAAAAACGAAAATCATCGGCCCGAAGGAAAGCGATACCGTCACCTTCACCGCGCCGCAGGTGCCCGGGCCCTACGACTACATCTGCACCTTCCCCGGGCACTATGCCTCCGGGATGAAAGGCGTGATGACCGTCGTGCGCTAGCAGGGGCTGGCGCCAACGGCTGATTTCCGAGCATCCCTCCGGGACTCAGGCGGGCAGCACGCCGGCAACTTGAGATCAGCCATTTGTGGCTATGCGGTCCGGCGATTTTCCTGTGGCAGTCGCGCCGGTGGTTTGGCATAACGAGAGGGTGAAGCCATGGAGCCGACGAGCGTTCCTCGAGACGTTGGGTAAGACCGGCGTCTTTTGCGCACTTCCCGTTGTTTCGCGAGCTGCTTCTCCGGTTATCGGGTCGGACACGGTCACTGTTTCCATCCTGCATACGACCGATCTGCATGGGCACATCCTTCCGACGATCGACTACGACGGGACTCCGGATGTGGGCGGGCTGGCTCGTTGTGTGACGCAGATCCGCCGTTGGCGGCGCAAGAATCCGAACACGATTTTGCTCGACGTGGGCGATGTCTATCAAGGGACCGATGTGAGCCTGCGCAGCCGTGGCCAACTCATGATCGATCTGTTTAATCATCTTCGTTACGACGCGTGGGTGATCGGTAACCACGAATTTGACTGGGGTATGGAACCGTTCCGGCGCGCGCTCCTGGCCTCGCGCATGCCGGTGCTGGCGGCCAATACTCTGGTGGAAGGAAAAAGCCCCGGCCAGATCAGCGATGGCAAAAATCCACTCGCGAAAATTCATCCCTACATCATGAGGGAGATCGAGGGAATCCGGGTGGCCGTCATCGGCATTACCACCCCGGGCATGCCTTATTGGTTTCGGACCGAATATACGAAAGGGCTCGAATTTCCCTACCCGGTCGAACCGGTTCGCCGCGCCATCGCCCACGCGAAAGGCGAGGGAGCGCATGCCATTGTCCTGGCCGGGCACATGGGATTAAAAACACGAACGGGTGGAGACGATTTTGCCAACAATGTGATGTCGCTGACCGCGGAATTTCCCGAAATCGCCGTCTTCATAGGGGGACATACTCACCAGAATATTCCAACCCGGCTAACGAATGGAGTGTTGCTCACCCAGGCGAATCATTTTGGCATCCATGTCGGCCGGGTTGATCTCGTTTTCGATCGCGCCTCCCGCCGGCTCCTGCAACGGCAGGCCCGCACCGAATGGATGGGCAGCCATATCCGTCCCGATCACATTGTCCTGTCCCGGGCCAGGGAAGATCTGGCCCGGTCCGAAGCGCTTCTGGCGACGCCGGTCGGGGAATTAGCCGAATCACTTTCAGTTAATACCCAAAGCATCGAGCCTAACGACGTCGAGCGCCTGATCGGCGCGTCCATCCGGGAATGCCTGCAAGAACGAGGCGTGACGATTGACGGCGCCCTGCACGGCCTCTTTGACGACACGAGCGACATCGCGCCTGGGCCCAAGACCATTAAGGATGTCTGGAGCATCGTCCCTTACGAGAACTACCTGGTCACGGCCGAACTCACTCCGGAAGAGATCGGCGCGGTCCTGGAGGAAACGTATGCCACCCGGTCGCGACGCAGTCTGCTTGGCTTCCGGGTGCGGACGGCGAGCGAGGGGGTGGAACGGAAGGTGAGCTCGATCGCGCTCGAGAACGGCCGGCCGCTCGAGCACTCACGCCGTTATGTGGTCGCGTTTAACACCTTTGATTCGCGCAGTGCCGGTCACCGTTTCATGAGGCTGCGCAGTTTGTTGGAAGGCAGCGATTGCAAATGCCGTCTGCACGATGTTCAGACACGGGACGGTTTGATCGACTATTTCCGCCGCCACCGGGTGGTGCGAAAGGAGGCAGCGATCGCGCTGCCGGACGCGGCCTGACTCCGAGATTGCCCTTGCAAAACCGAGGCGTTCCGCTTGCGTATCGGCCCATGCGTTTTCTCACCCTGTCCCTCGGGACACTGATTTTTTTGGCGAATATTTGCAGCGGTCAAACGATCGATGTGAGATCGCCGTCCCTGACTGAGCCGCTCTATCGGCCGGCTTTGGTGGGGAAGGGACCGACCGCTTTAATTAACCAGATAAACGAGAAGGAACTCGCCAAAAAAGGCCAAAAAGCGGCGGTAGTGATGTTTAACTGCTGTGTGCGCAAAGATGGGAAGGTTATCTGGGCGGCGACCTATCAGGGGAGCCCAGATTCAACCCTGCTCGAGCAGGAAGTGTTGACGCGACTGAACGGGGCGAAGTTTATTCCGGCGATTTATAATCACGTTCGGGTGGACGCGATGTTTTACGGTAGCGTGACCTTTACGGTGGTAAGCGGGAAACCGCGCCTCCGCATTTTCGCCAACCAGGAGACGGCAGAACTGAAAGTGGAGAGCGATTTTGTTGAGCCTCAACCTTTTTTCGGGAATGAATCGAAATTCACCGGCTGGCATTATCCGCCCTCCAGCCTGGCGCCGGTCGATGTAAACGGGGCGGTCAATCTTTCTATTTCCGTGACCAACGAAGGCATTCTCGATGAGGCCTCCATCCTTGATGAGGAACCGCCCCTTCTCGGCTTTGGCGAAGCGGCCATTGGGGACATTCACCTGGCCCGATTCATCCCCGCCTTCCGCGATGGAAAACCAGTGGCCGCAAAGGTGGTGCTGCCGGTTTACTTCAAACGAAGCGACGACTTCTTCAAGTAAACGACGATGGGTACTGCGCGGGGACGGCCCATGATCCCAAGGCAGTTTTTTCGCAAGGATCCGCTGACCTGCGCGCGGGAGCTGATCGGGACAGAATTAATCTGGGGCCGTTGCCGCGGTCTCGTGATTGAGACGGAGGCCTACTGCGCCCTGGGAGATGAGGCGGCTCACACTTTTGTCCGGCCGAGTGCGCGTCAATTCGTGGAACGAAACGAAGCGGGCGCGGCCTACGTTTATTTCAACTACGGCATGCACTGGATGTTGAACGTGCTGGTCAGGGGGAAGGTCGACGGGTTCGTTTTATTTCGAGCGCTGCAACCGACCGGAGGAATCGCCTTGATGACCCGCCGCCGGGGCCTGGACGATGTGCGCAAACTTTGCTCCGGTCCGGGCAAGCTGACCCAGGCGCTCGATATCACGGGTCGGCACCACGAGTTGGATCTATGCCGTGACCCCCGCCATTGCTTCGTGCGCAGCGGCGAAGTCAGCGCGGTGGTGGCCGATAAGCGCATCGGGATTACCAAGGCGGTCGATCGGCCCTGGCGTTTTACCCTGCGCGACAGCCTTTTTGTCAGCGTGAAGCCGAAAGCGTTGACCGGGAGACCGACCTGACTGAGTCTCTCCCGTCCATGAGCACTGAAAAACATCGCGTCCTGCTCGGAATGAGCGGCGGAGTCGACTCGAGCGTCGCCGGCTATCTTTTGCGCGAGCAGGGTTACGAAGTGATTGGCGTGACCATGAAAGTCTGGCCGCAGGATTGTATTTCGCGCGCGGAAGATAAATGCTGTGGGCCGCAGGCAGTGGCCGATGCGCGAGCCGTGGCGCATTCTCTCGGAATTCCTCATTACGTGGTCGACGAAGCCGATCAGTTCGAGCAATCCGTCATCAGCTATTTCGCCAGTGAATATCAGGCGGGCCGCACTCCGAACCCTTGTGTGATGTGTAATGAGAAGCTGAAGTTCGGGAAGCTTTGGGAAAAGGCGGAGGCGCTGGGTTGCGATTATATTGCGACGGGGCACTACGCCATCATTGAGCATCACGGGGATCGTGCCCGCTTGCGCAAGGGAGTCGATCCGCGCAAGGATCAGTCCTATTTTCTTTTCAGTTTACGCGAGATGCAATTACGGCGCGCCTTGACCCCTCTGGGGGGGATGCACAAGCCCCAGATTCGTGAGATCGCTCAATCGTTAGGCTTGAAAGTGGCGAACAAGGTCGATAGCCAGGAGATTTGTTTCGTGCCGGGGAATGACTACAAGGCTTTCCTGCGTTCCCATCTGTCCGCCACGGAGTTTCACCGGGGCGAGATCTATGACGTGGAGGGAAATTTTGTAGCAGAGCATGAAGGTCTTGAGCTTTTCACGATCGGCCAGCGCAAAGGACTGCCTGGCGGATCGCCCCAGCCGCGCTACGTGGTCGATCTCGATCCGGAAACGAACCGCGTGATTGTCGGAACGGTGGAGGATTTAGACTGCGACGAATTTGAGGTGGATCGCTGCAACTGGACGGGCCGCGAGGGCGACGAAGATTTCGAGGTGACGGTCAAAATTCGCTACAGCCATCCGGGAACGGCGGCCACGGTGACGCCTCTCCCGGACCAGCGCGCCCGGGTACGATTGCATGAAGCGCAGCGAGCCGTTACCCCGGGGCAGGCAGCTGTTTTTTACGACGGGGACATAGTGCTGGGGGGCGGCTGGATTTGCCGCCATGGTGGAGCAGGTTGAATCAAACCGAGAGACACTCGTATTTTTTAAGCTTGCCTCCGGGACCTACGACCGTTTTACAGAGAAGTTGCGGTCTCTTCATCCCTACGAGGTTCCGGAAATTGTCTGCGTGAACATCAGCCAGGGATTACCGGATTATCTGCGCTGGCTGTCCGAGAGTTGCGCGGTGTGAAGGTTTGGCCAGCGCTAAGACGTGGTGAGAGTTACACTCATTCCTGCGAGACCATTTTTAGACCTCTGGGACCCGGTAAATCCCGTTAATCCCGTCTAGTTTTATTGCTTCGCCCAACAGGGGCTCCGATACGGGTAACAAGTGCCTCGCGTGGCCCAACGCACCGGGGCCGCAACAGTCTGTAGTGTTGAGCTTTGTCGCCATGACCCTTACTAGTCGCCCGTGCACGGAACTAACCTCACCAAGCTCGGGAGAGTCCTGGCCGATCTTGGAACTCACCCAAAATACATCTGGCCCTATTTGTCGATCGGCCCGTGGTCGCGGAAAAGTCCGTTGGAGCTCGGGTTGCCATGGTTCTCATGGTCAGCCATCCACTTCCTCAACTCATATGTGTCGGATTCCATGGACGTCTTCGAGTATGGCTCCGGAGGCTCTACTCTTTATTTTGCCAGACGGGGCGCTTCCGTGACTTCTACGGAAGATAAGAGCGACTGGCTGCGGCGCGTACAGACGGAATTGAGTGCCCAGCGCATCACGAACGTCGCTTTGCAGTTTCGACCATTCGACTTTCACCGCCCCATTTCGTTCGACGAGTCGGACTACTTACGTTCCATCCCGGATCGGTCTTTCGATATTATTATCGTTGATGGCACGGAAGAGGTCGTACCACTGCGTCCTACCTGTTTTCATCACGCGGAATCGAGAATTGCATCAGGCGGCATTATCATTGTGGACGATTCATGGAGATACCCCCAACTCAGGTCTGCGAATCGGGCCAAGTCCTTTCGAGAGTTCCGCAGTGTTGGACCATGTCGCGCGGGAGTTACTTCAACCGATGTGTATTTCTACTGATGCCTTTGAGTCCCGTTAAGCAATCGAGCGCTCGGGACGAGCTCTTTAAGGTAACGAAAGTGCTTTGGGGGGCGGCGGCTCATTTCGGAATTCGCGGTGTCGGATTTTGCCCCCGGCGTATCCGATGTAACCACCCATCCCGAAAACGGCGATTCCAAGAAGAAAAACGCAGAGCGTGAGGGGGCTGGATGATTTGGGCCATTTCAACGGAACGACGAGAGCAGCCAGCGCGAGCGCGGCCAGCGCATAAAAAAACGGGATGAGCTTTTCGGCGCGCGCGCGATGCACATCGAGCCAGGCCTGTCCCGGTTCATCCGACATGGAAAGAACCGGATCGTAACCACTCTCGCCATATTGATAGACCGGCCAGGCCGAAAGCGCGCTCAGAAAAACCATGATCAAAGTAGCGATATGGGCCCGGCGGCTGCGCAAAATAAATGCGACGCCCAATCCGATTAAACTCACGGCCAGGCCGTAGATGGGAAGCGGATTGAGCAGCACATGAATATATTCAGGCTGCCTCATGTCCCGCAGGAACGTCTCGATCACAACTTTCCTTCCGGGTTCCGTCCCATGGCCTGCAAGGCGCGTCTCGCTTCTTCCGGCGGAAGCAAGGTTTGCCAGTTGTTTATGGTGAAATGCCACCACTCACTGCGCATACCATAAAATCCCGCGTTCCGCATGGCCACCTGTAGAATGTAGAGGTGCGCCCGAATGGCGGGATTGGTACCCTGATATTTCCACATGGCAGCCGGAGTGAAGTCATCGAAATCCGTGGGCATGCTGACGGAATGGTGATCGTTGTCGACCAGGGTGGCGTCGACGGCCAGCCCCCAGGTGTGGAGGGAACCGGCCCCGGCATTAGGGTCGGCCACGTAATCGTTGTTGTGCGACGCCTTCCACAATTCCAATTGCACGGTCCGGGGACGATAGGCGTCCCAGATCGCTAAACCGTAGCCATAACGCCGGAGAAAATTCTGAGCGGAGCTGAGTCGTTGGGCCACGTCCGGTCGGGTGCGAGGTGCCGTTCCCTTCGGATAGAGCGGGTGGCCCGCAATGTTATTGGAACCGGCGTAGCGCAGATCGATGACGATGCTGGGATCAACCGATCGAATGTCGACGAGAGGAACGTTTTGTTGAGCGGAGGCATGACACAAGCCGCTCGCTCCCGCCAAAAGCAGGAACCGCCGCACTAAGAAAAATTTCACGGCGTCGGGGATGGTTGCGCAACGACAGTGGCGGGGGATTCGGTTCGTGCGATTCGCTGGAGCAGAAGCCGGGCAGCTTTTTCCGGCACGTTAAATCGAATTTCGAGGTCGTTATCCTGCCGCGATATCTCGGGCGCCTGCGCGTAGAGCAACTGGTCAGAATCCGGCAGCCGCAACCAGCGGGCAGGATCGTCATGAATTTCCTTAATCAAGGCGGTGGCTCTTTCGGCCGAGGGCAGTTTGAGAAGAAGCCGGGCCCGCACCTGGCTTTGCAGAGTCAATGCAAGACCGAGAAGATGCGTGGAATCGAGAAGCTCAGGGGAAAAGATCGGGTGAAAAGCGCGCGATAAGTCGGGCGGATCGCGCGAGATCAGACGCAGGGCACTCTCCTTATCGAGAGCCTGAAAACGGTCGAACAACTGGCCGGTAATCTTGAGGTCGGATTCCATGCCCAGTCGCACCTGCACGAGTTCGTCCACCTCCGCGGGTGCGCCGACCGCCACGGTGGACGGTCCGAGGCGCGCAACCGAAAGTTCCGGCCTTTGCCAGACGGCGAGGCCGCCCACGATGTGGCGCTCGAAACTTTTGTTCTGCGCGATGGAGCGGATGAGCGGGGTGAGATCGTGGTAGGCTTCGATTAAAACGAACTCGCGCGTTTTGCCCAGGCTATCGCTGGCAAAGGCGCGGGTCACGCGGCTCGCGTCTTTCGAAAGGTTGATCACGGGGACGGTGGCCGCTCCGCCCACTAATCCCGTCCAGACACTGCCCCAGACGTCGGCCTGTTCTTTACGCCATTTTTTGGGCAAATCGTCTCTCTCAAAACGATCGACGTTGATCGACAAAATAGCCTCGGTTTCCTGCGGCAACCATTCCCGTTGGATGGGCGATTGAAAGACGAGAAACACAATGATGGGAAGCAGGATTAGGACGGAGACGACGGTGAAATAAAATTTTCGTAATTCCTGTTTATCGATTTTGCTCGAGAGGACACCCAGCTCGGAGGAATGCTGTTGATGACGATCCATGGCACCGCGATGGCGCTGCACATGGGTGAGAAGCTCCGGCGCATTAGGCGGGGCGATTCCCTGTGTGCCAAGATGGCGGCCAATGTTCAAGTAGGCCGGGTTCTTGCGCTCTTCGACGGTTTGATGATGGGCGCGCGCTTCGCGAATGGCTTCCTGCTGCGTCCGCATTTGTTCATTCAAAGTGCGGTCTCGCGTCTCAAATTCGCCGCGCACCCGTTCGATATTTTTTTCGATAGCGGAAAGCTCGGTTTCCGCGGCCGTTAGTTTTTCTTTGGCCGCGCGGCAAGCTTCCGCGCTTCCCAAACGGGCTCGAGTCAACTCGGCGCGTTCTTCCGGAAGACGGGCGCGTCGCGCCATCAGGGTAGCCGATTTGGTTTCGAGGTCAGGGGGTGGCGGTTCCAACGCCTGGAGGGCTGCCAATTCCTTGATAAGATCGCGGTCGGCTGCATCACTTTTCTCGATCCGCTGGTCCACCCCGGCCAGTTCCCGGTCGCAAACATCCGTGGCGGCCTTGGTTTCATTGCGCCGTTGCAGAATGGGCTTCTTCTCCACTTCCAACTTTTCGATGGTTTCCTGCTGTTCGCGGGAATTTTTTTGCCGGTCCGCTTCAATGGTCCGCACGCCTTCCTCGATCTGGGCAATGCGGAGCGCGACCTCCTTCTGTTCCTGCTCCAGTTTTCTTAGAGCCACGATTTCGTTGCGTAGCTCGGGGAAATTCGCCGCCTGCGTCGTCCCTTCCCGCCCGAGATTAATTTCGCTTTTCTGCAACAGCCGCTTTTCGTGGCGGAGCGCAATTCGCGTCCTTTGGCGCCGGACCTTTAATCCGAGTTCGCGAAAGCCTGTGGTAATGAAGCTCACAATGTCTGGGGCCGGGCCGGCCTGATGGTAATGTGCTCGCTTAAGCGCTTTTTGACGAACGAGTAAGTGACAACCCAATTCTCCGCATGTTCGGGTAGGCGGCCGGTTTTTTCGTTCACCGGGCCATCCACCGTGGCCGCTATCTGCAGGCCGGACTTGGCCAATGAGAATTTTTTAACCGCGGCCACGGCGGGTAAGCGCCATACGTGTTCCTGGAGGTCGGGACCACCCGCGTCGTTGCTAATCACAAGGAATAGGGCCACCGGGTTCCGGGCCACAGCCGCGCTGGCATCGGCCTCCATCAGACGAAAAAATAATTGATTGGTGGCATCGTGTAGCGAATGGAATCCGGTCACGGCCGTTAGGGCGGGAAGCGCGGTTTCGTCCAACGCGGTGAGTTCTTCCGCGCAAACCCTCTGCGACATGCCCCAGGCACAAAGAAGGGCGAGCACCGCCGTGGCAGTCTTGAACATCAATCGTGCGCGCGCCTATTCTCCCGCATCGGCCAGTTTCGCGAGAACGCTCAAATCCTCGAGCGTAGTGGTATCGCCGGTCACTTTTTTTCCACCCGCAATTTCCTTGAGCAAACGCCGCATTATTTTACCGCTCCGGGTCTTGGGCAAAGCTTCGGCGAAACGGATTTCATCCGGTTTTGCGATCGCCCCTATTTGTTTGCCGACATGATCCCGGATCTGTGCCTTCAAAGCGTCCGTGGGCTTTATATTACCCTTTAATGTGACGAACGCACAAACTCCCTGGCCCTTGATCTCGTCGGGACGCCCGACCACGGCGGCTTCGGCCACATCGGCATGACTGACCAGGGCGCTCTCGATTTCCGAGGTGCCCAGCCGGTGCCCAGCCACGTTCAGCACGTCGTCGATGCGGCCCACGATCCAGAAGTAGCCATCCTTGTCCCGGCGGGCTCCGTCCCCCGTGAAATAGCTCCCCTTGTATTCGCTCCAATATTGTTTTTTGTAGCGCCCCTTATCTCCATAAATCGTTCGCAACATGGAGGGCCAGGGCCGCCTAATGATTAATTTTCCGCCCACGTTAGGCGGAACCTCCCGGCCGCGCTCGTCCACCACGGCCGCGTCCACCCCAAAGAAGGGTAGGGTCGCGCTCCCCGGCTTGGCCGGGATCGCGCCCGGCAGCGGCGTAATCATGATGGTGCCTGTTTCCGTCTGCCACCACGTGTCGATGATGGGACAGCGCCCCCCGCCGATGGTTTTGTGGTACCACATCCATGCTTCCGGATTAATGGGTTCGCCGACGGAACCGAGCAAACGCAGAGAGGAAAGATCGTGTTTCTTCACCCACTGGTCTCCCCAGCGAATGAACGAACGAATAGCGGTGGGCGCCGTGTAGAGAATGTTGACCCTGTGATCCTCGATCAGTTTCCAGAAGCGATCCGGCTCGGGCCAGTTAGGCGCGCCCTCATACATTAAGGTAGTCGCGCCCGCCACGAGGGGTCCGTAAACCACGTAGCTGTGCCCGGTTACCCAGCCGACGTCCGCCGTGCACCAGTAAATGTCTTCGTCGCGCAGATCGAAAACATATTTGGTCGTGCAATAGACAGCGACGAGGTATCCGCCGGTGGTGTGCAGAATCCCCTTGGGTTTCCCGGTCGAACCACTGGTGTAGAGAATGTAAAGAGGATGTTCGCTGTCCAGCGCCACGGGTGGACAGTCAGCGTTGACATATTCCAACTCGCGGTGCCACCAGACGTCGCGGCCCTCCTCCATATGAATTTCATTGTGGGCTCGCCGAAAAACGATGACGCGCTTGATGGCCTTCACCCCAACCAGGGCGTCATCTACATTCTTCTTCAGAGGAACGATGGCGCCGCGGCGATAGCTGCCGTCTGCCGTAATGATCGCGGTCGCGCCGCTGTCCGCAATGCGATCGCGAATGGATTCCGCACTGAACCCTCCGAAAACGACCGAATGGACCGCCCCGATTCGGGCGCAGGCCAGCATGGCCACGGCGGTCTCAGGGATAGTGGGCATATAAATGATGACCCGATCGCCCTTCCTAATCTTGTTG
Organism: Chthoniobacterales bacterium; assembly: GCA_038226905.1. GTDB lineage: Bacteria > Verrucomicrobiota > Verrucomicrobiia > Chthoniobacterales > UBA10450 > JBBRDU01. The sequence goes on from JBBRQE010000025.1 coordinate 15,129, forward strand.
CGCAGGAGCACATTGGCGAAGCGGCAAACTTCGTCGTGCAATTGTTGATAGGTGAGAGTGCGGCGATCGCCCGGCTCTCCCTCCCAAATAATGGCCGCCTTATTCCTGCGGTGGCCGCTCAAATGCCGATCGAGGCAGTTTTCCGAGACGTTTAGCTTCCCCCCCAGGAACCATTTGGCGAAGGGCACTTTCCATTGCAGGACTTTCTTCCAGGGAGCGCGCCAGAGTAATTCGCGCGCTTCGCGCGCCCAAAACTTTTCCGGCTGGGCCAGCGATTCCCGATGAAGGCGGCGATATTGATCGAGACTTTTGATTCTCGCCTGGGCGGAAAAGCCCTTCGACGGTTTGAAGACTCGTTTTTCAATCAGATGAGATTCGATATCGCCGTGCATGGGTAGGAGGCAGGCTAACCACGAGACGGCGTCGGCTCAAGCAAAGTCGCGCCCTCTCGTTGTTCGTCCCCGGATGACGCGCTTTCTGTTGTTTTGGGACGCGCTCGGAGGAACAGTAACGAATGAGCGATCACATTTACAAAAAATTGGAGTTGGTCGGATCTTCACCAGACGGTGTGGAAGCAGCGGTGAAGAACGCTTTAGCGCGTGCGAGCAAGACGATCCGCCATATGCGCTGGTTCGAAGTCACGGAAACGCGCGGACACATTGAAGATGGTAAGATCAGTCACTGGCAGGTGACTCTCAAGATCGGCTTTACGCTGGACGCGTGAGTGGGGGCACGGGCTTCCCGCCCCTGTTTCATCGGCCAGATGCCGATGCTACGAGAGCGTTCTTAGTCGTCCTGTGCGGCCTGGTAGAGTTTGGTCGCTCCGTAGACGAGGAATGCTGGCTTTAAGGCCAGCACGGAAAGGCGCAGGAGTCCGCCGATGACCCGGCCTACGGGGAGCCTGTTCAGAACGTATCCCGCCACGAAAGCGTAAAGGAGGGCCTGGCCCGGGTTTTCGCGAACGTAAACTTCGGTCTGATCGACGACGTCGTCGAACTGCTCTTTGGTGTAGCGCAGACCCCGCATGGCGAGGTCTTCTGAGGTGGCAGTGGTTTGTTTGGCCATGGTTAAATTAGGTTCGTATGACAGTATGCGTTTGCGCGTGCAATTGGTCAACGCAAGGTCAGCCAGATAGTGCTCGCGGCTGTTCCGGGCGGGAAATCGGGCAGGGCGGGCTGCCGATGAATTTTCCCCGCTCGCCGCGTTAGTTTCAGACAGTAACGGGCCATGATCTCCAAGCCTTTCTCGTTCAAGGTCGAGCAGTTGGTGGACAGAAGTATTCGTCCGTCGCGCTCGAGCAATTCCAAGGCGATGGTCAAAAGTTTTTCAAAATCACTCTCGGCGTGGAAGGTCCGGCTGCCGGAGGAGCGGGAAAAGGTGGGCGGATCCAGAATGATTGTGTCAAACTTGTCACCTTTCCTGGCCATTCTAGGCAGGATGGTCAGGACGTCATCGGCGATGAACCTGTGATCGTTCGTGGGGAGGCTGTTCAGGGCGAAGTTTTCGCGGCCGCGAGCCAGCGATTTTTTTGATAGATCGACGTTCACCGTCTGCGCTCCAACGGAAGCGGCCGCCACGGAAAATGAACAGGTGTAGGCGAAACAGTTGAGCAGGCGTTTGGGGGCGACTTGCCGCAAGTAGCGACGGTTTTCGCGTTGGTCGATGAAGAAGCCCACCGAATAGCCGGCGTTAAAATCGATCGCGAACTTCAAATGATGCTCGGTGGCGAGGCTATCAAGGTTCGCTTCCCGATCTCCGAAATGCAGGTGCGGTTTCTCCCGTTCCTCGTTCTTCTTTGGCAAAAAACGCGCAAAGATACGGAGAAAATCGAAGTCGACAGATTTTTGCCAGAAATAGAGTTCAACCGTCAGGCGTTCCCGGGCCTCCTCTCTTTTATAGGAGATCAGAATCTCGCGACCAAAGCGTTCAACCCATCCATCATCCGACGTACAAAGCCGGTGTGCATCGGTCCCGTCGGCCGCCAGATCGCGCAGAAGCGATGCTTCGATCCATTCCGATTTTTTCTTCATGGCTTGCTTCCCCATCTAACTGGATTCCGGGAAAAGGCGAAAGGCCCAATCGCTTGTTTGCCCCGCTAGCCTGACGCGCTACACTCTGCCGACGTTGAGCCTCTCCCGCTTCGTTCGTTGAATTATGCAACAAGTCACGGTTCGTGTTCCGGCCAGCACTTCCAATCTAGGTCCAGGTTTCGATTGCCTCGGTGCGGCCTTGCGCCTTTACAATTACGTGACCGTGGTGCGGCGGAGAGGGAGTGCGGCCTCGCCCTTCGCGCGGCAGGCAGCACGACTCTTCTTCAAGGGCGCCGGGGTTGAGCCTTTCCTATTCCAGTGCCGCGTGACCAATAACGTCCCGCGGGCGCGCGGACTTGGGAGCAGCGCCACCGTGCGGGCCGGTCTCCTTCTGGGTTTGAACAAATTGGCCGGACAACCCTTGGAGCGGTCAGACGTCTTCGAATTGTGCGCCGACCTGGAGGGTCATCCGGATAACGCGGCGCCGGCCTTGTTCGGTGGTTTTACCGTCGTGCGAGACCGGCACGTCCAGCGCTTCGAAGTGGCGGCGCGTTTGCGTTTTGTCTTGTGGGTCCCGGAAACCGAAATCAAAACAGCGACCGCGCGGAGAGCGCTGCCCCTTCGGATCCGGCGGACCGACGCGGTGCAAAGTTGTGCCAACGCCTGCGCCATCACGGCGGCCTTCGCCTCCGGGAAGTATGAAGGGTTGCGCGGCGCTTTTGCCGACGGATTGCATCAGCCTTTTCGCCAAAAACTGATGCCCTTCCTTCCCGACGTCATTGCGGCGGCGGAGAAGGCTGGCGCGCTCGGCGCATTTTTGAGCGGAAGCGGATCGGCCGTGGCGGCGCTGACCATCGGTTCGCCTCGGAAGGTCGTCGAGGCCATGATCTGTTCCACCAGCCTGGCGGCCAGAATCATCATCACCGGCGCCGACAACGCGGGAGCCCGGTTTGTTAAAGCGGCCCGGGAGAAGCGCTGATGGGACGGACGGCGGAGAATTTAGAGCAGTTCGCGATCGACGTTATTCTGGAGCGACGCCACGGTTTCCGCGCCGGGCTCTTGCGCAGCATCCTGCATGGCCTCTCCTTTATTTATGAGCGAATCGTGCAGTTGCGTCTCTTCCTTTATCGCAAACGCATCCTGCGCGAGCGAACGCTCGGTTGCCTGGTTATCAGCATTGGCAACCTGACGGTCGGCGGTACGGGTAAGACGCCCATCGTAGAGAAATTCGCGCGTGCCTTACAGGCCGGGGGCCGGCGGGTCGCGATTTTGAGCCGCGGTTACAAGAGCGTCCCGCAACGGAGCAAACGAACGTGGCTGCAGCGGTTAGGCAATGGAACGGAAGATCCTCCGCGAGTGGTATCGGACGGCCAATCGCTCCTGCTCGATTCGTTAACCGCCGGGGACGAGCCCTACATGCTGGCCCATAACCTGAAGGACGTGATTGTGCTGGTCGATAAGGACCGGGTCAAGAGCGGTAAGATGGCCATCGACAAGTGGAAGGTGGATACACTGCTGCTCGACGATGGCTTGCAATATCTGCATCTGAAGCACCGGCTCGATATCGTTCTGGTCGATCGGCAGGCCCCCTTCGGTAACGAGTTTTTACTGCCGCGTGGAACGTTGCGCGAGCCGCCTCGGAACTTGAAGCGGGCCAGCTATATTTTTATTACCAAAAGCACGGGCGAGAACGATGCGCTCATCGAACGCATTCGCCTCTACAATCGCACGGCGGAGATTATCGAGTGCGCACACAAGCCGCTTTATCTGGAAAATATTATCACGGGAGAAATACTGCCGCTGGAGCGATTACGCGGCACTTTCATTGGATCGATTTGCGGGATCGCCGTCCCGGAAAGTTTCGAAGGTGGTTTGCGCAATTTGGGGGCCTGCGTCGATCTGGCCATCCATTATATTGATCATCATCGCTACACCGAGGCGGAGATTCAGCGCTTTATTAGTCGTTGCCTGCGCCGCGATCTGGAAATGATCGTGACGACCGAGAAAGACGCCGTGCGCATGCCCCGGTTGGCGGATACGCCGGTGCCAATCTATTTTCTACGGGTGGAAATTGAGATTCTCAGCGGACAGGAGAGCTGGGAACATTGCGTGGCCCGCATCTGCCAGCCGCAGCCCGTTCTTTCGCCTGAACGTTTCTTTGCGTAGGCCGCGAGCAGGAGCGGGAGGAGAGATTCGGGAATGAGCGGTGGACGTTGAGCGTTGGGCATTGAACGTTTGCTCTTGGATTATGAGCGAGACGGCCGAACTAAATGTTGAGGGGAAACGAATCCCCGTCTCGAATCTGAACAAGATTCTGTATCCGAAAGCCGGCTTCACCAAAGGGCAGGTGATTGATTACTACATCCGGATCGCGCCCGTTCTGCTCCAGCACTTGCGTGATCGCCCGCTGACCATGAAGCGTTATCCCAATGGGGTGGAGGCGCCGTTTTTTTACGAAAAGAACTGTCCGGCGCCTCGGCCGAAATGGGTGAAGACGGCGAGCGTGTGGAGTGAAGGTAACAACCGGAACATGGATTACTGCCTGGCGCAGGATCTTCCCACCCTGGTGTGGGCGGCGAATCTGGCCGATCTCGAACTGCATACTTCGCTGGCGCGCAAAAAGGACGTGTCCCGCCCCACCGTGATGGTCTTCGACCTCGATCCGGGCGCGCCGGTCGACATGGTGCAATGCTGCCAGGTGGGACTGTGGCTGCGCGACCTGCTGGCTGCGATGAAGCTGAAGAGTTTCCCGAAAACGAGCGGCTCCAAAGGCTTGCAGGTGTATGTGCCGCTCAATACGGCGGTGACCTTCGACCAAACCAAAGAGGTTTCGCGCGGCCTCGCCCAATATCTCGAGCGCGAACATCCCACCCTGGTGACGTCGAATATGTCAAAGGCCCTGCGTAAAGGAAAAGTGTTCGTGGATTGGAGTCAGAACGACGAACACAAGACGACAGTTTGCGTTTACTCATTGCGGGCCAAGGATGAGCCGACCGTTTCGACGCCCGTCACCTGGGAGGAAGTAGCGACCTGTTTGAAAAAGAAAAAGACGGAGCTCTTGCAATTTCGCTGCGACAAGACATTGGCGCGCGTGCAAAAATTAGGAGACCTCTTTGAACCGGTCGATCGGTTAAAGCAGAAGCTGCCCAGGAACTGGAAGGCCTAGGCCGGTCTTTGTGGAAACCGGCCGGCGGCCGGTTCGCACCGCGTGGTGGCGACAGAACCAGGGCCTCTCCATTTTTGCTCGTCCGACGGGACAGCGCCAGCTATTGCTGGCCGTATGCAGAAGGTGAATCTACGGGACATTTCGGAAAGGGAACGGCAGTCGCCCAAGGGCAAGTTTCATAATTTCTCTAAAAATATTTCAGTCGCGCTGGGGCGTGATCCGGAATCGCTCGACCTGATGAAGAGGCATCCCTTCGACCTTGCGCTTGTCCGCATTCCCAGTGGGAAATCGTATTGTCCTTATCATTTACATGCGGCGGAATCGGAACTTTATATGGTCGTCTCCGGCCGTGGCATTATTCGGGACGGTGCAGGAACGACAGAGGTGGGGGCGGGGGACGCTTTCTTTTTCCCTCCCGGCGAGGCCCACCAATTGAGCAACAAAGGAGCGGAGGATTTCGTCTACTACGTGGTGGCGGACAATCCGCGGGCCGACGGCTGTTACTACCCCGACAGCGGGAAATGGGCGGTGACCGTGGAAGGAAACGCGGAAATTATCGTCCAAGGAAAAGAAGCGGATTACTTCGAAGGTGAGGAGTAGGACCCTACAGGTTGTCTCAACCGCCTAAACCATCATAGGGATGCTTCTTCAACCAATCTGTGAATCTTGGTAATCTCGCCGCAGCGATTGTCTTTTTCTCGCGGACCTATCGGTCTCTGAGTTTCTAGAAGCGGTGGTGGCTACTCATAGCGCAACGCCTTAACCGGATCGAGGCGGGCGGCGAAGTAGGCCGGGATGAGCGCGGCTAACGAGCAAATGAGAAACGCACTGATGCAGATAATCCAGACATCCCGCGGAACAACCTGGGCCGGAATTTCCGAGAACGTATAAATCTGGCGGGGGAAGATTTCGATGTGCAGGGTGGTGGCAAGCCACTGCGCGACGCCGTTCCGGTAACGGATCAATGTCATGCCCAGGCCGAGGCCGCTGAGAGTGCCGAAGAGACCGGTAATCGTCCCCTGGCCGAGAAAGATCCAGACGATCTGCGGGATGTTGGCGCCCAGCGCCTTGAGAATGCCAATCTCGCGCCGCTTCTGCACGGTCACCGTAATGAGCGTGCTCATGATGCCAAAGGCGGCGACCACCACGATAAAGAAAAGCAGGAAGAACATGACCGTACGCTCCAGCCGAACGGCTTCAAAAAACTGTTTGTTCATGTCAATCCATGTTTCGGCAAATTCGGGGGGCTCGAGAAAGTTCTCGATCCGTTCCTTCACTTGTTGAGCGCTATAAGGATTGTCGGTTTTGACCGTGATCCCGTGGAGCGAATCTTCCAAACCGTAAAGTTCCTGCCCGATGTAGAGGGGAACGAGCAAAAAATCAGAGTCGTGCGCATAATGGCCGGTCTGAAAGATGCCGGTCACCGTCAGTTCTTTCGGGAGAATGACATCGCGAAGTTGGTCGACCGTTTTCTTTTCTTCGGCTCCTTTCGCATTTTCCAGTTTCTTAATTCCATCCAGAATCTGACCGAGGTTGCCCGGTGAATAGACAGTCAGTTTATCACCTACACCGATGCGCAATTTGTGGGCGAGCTCGATTCCCAGAACAGCCGACTCGCTTTCCAGATCAAACTTCCCCTCTTTGATGAACTGGCGCAGGGGCACCACCTTTTCCTCGGCCACCGGATCAATCCCGCGAATCATGGGAGCAAGGCGCCGATTTTGGAATTCAACGATGACCGGTCCCTGCACATAGGGTGCGGTGGCGACCACTCCCGGTGTGTTTTGAATTTTGACGCTCAGATCGCGCCAGTTACGCAAAACGTCGTCCGTCGTGACGAGGATGTGCGCGTCAAAGTCCATGACCTTCTGGCGCAATTCGCGGTCGAATCCGGTCATGACTGATATGACGAGGATAAGCACGGTGACACCGAGCATGACCCCGATGACCGAGATCAACGTAATGATGGAAAGAAACGTGCGCTTCGGTTTGAGATAGCGCAGCGCCAGGAAAAGACTAAACGGCAGTTTCAAGAGCCGATACCGTGGATGGGAACTGCTCCCGTTGCCAGAGAGATTCGCCGCTGTTTATCGGGACGTGGTGGATCGGGCTCTCCGAGCACGATTTTCGGAGAACTAGAGCCCGACAGGATGCCGCGCTTCGAATCCCCACGTGTCGCGCCCGTCGTTGTGCCAGCGCGGTCCGACGTCGCTGCCGTAGCGGAGATCGGTGGTGTCGAGCCGGAGGCCCGCGATCATGGCGAAGGTATGACCGTGCTTCGAATAGACCGTAATCCAACGGCCGCGGCCGCTTTGGCCGAAGCGAAGCAGATCGGTGGAAGGTAAGGGCTGACTGAGAACTCCAGCGTTGTGGAGAGCGAAAGAGACCGTGCCGGAGCAATCGTAGCCGGAATCGCTGAACGAACCATGTCCGCCACCCCAGTGGTAGGGTTTGGTGCGGATAGTATTGACCGCCCAGATGGCTGATTTGACGTTAGCCGGCGCATTGGACGGCGCGTAGGCCACCCCGTTACGCAGGACGGCGCGACTCCCGGAGACGGTGGGCTGGGAACGGCTTGACTCGATCGCGGGCGCAGACGTTGAGTCCTCGTCTTCCTCGACTCGTGATGGACGGGGGATGGCATGGGGCGCGTAGTAGGCGACGTTCATGACGGCCCTGGGATGAGAGGAGCCTGTTTCCATGCGGAACGGTTGAAGCGGGATGTAACTGGCGCGCATCGACCGGACAATCCTGCCGCGATAGATGCGGTGTCTTGTCGAGGTGTCGGCAGATGCAGGGGCGATGGCGGCCCCGAGCGCGAGGACGAGCAGTACACCTGTTTTGGAGAGGGAACGGGCCGACATGCCCGGTGAGGAAGCTGTTTTCGCGCCACTCCACCGCGTGGAGTGATGGTTATGCGCTTAGCGCGTGAGCCTTCAAATCTTCCAGGCTGACGAATTCCAAGGCGGAAGAATGTGTCGCCTCGAGGTCCACCGGGGGCGGCACTCCGCGCCGTAACGCGTCGCTCCATCTCGTAACGCAAAGGCACCAGCGGTCCCCCGGTTCGAGACCGGGAAATCCCCACTCGAGATGCGGCGTGACCAGGTCATTGCCGTCCAAAACCGAAAAATCCAGAAAATCGCGAGTCACCAGCACGCAGACGGTATGCAAACCCTTGTCCTCTGATCCGGTGCGACAGAAGCCATCCCGATAAAAACCGGTCAGCGGATCGCGGCAACAAGATTTCAGTTCGGACCCGAGAACGTTCGTCGGCATGCCGCAAACTAACACAGTCACGCCGGTTGCGAAAAAATGAGAGGACTGGCGAGTCTGGCCAGGCTTGTTCGAAAGCAGGTGCGACAACAATGTTTACTGCCGTTACACTTTAATATGGAAGACATCGTGGGTATCGATCTGGGCACGACCAACTCGCTGATCGGCATGATGGATGCAGGCTTTCCTGTTTTGATTGCGGGCGAAGATGGAACACGCCTGACTCCGTCCGTGGTGCATTTCCCGGTGAAAGGCGAGGCCATGGCCGGGAGCGCTGCGGCGCGCATGAAAGTCATTCGACCGGAGGCGACCGTCTCCTCAATCAAGCGGTTCATGGGACTGCGCTGCGACGATGTCACGGACGAAGACGCGGCGGTGCCCTATGGTTTGGAACGTCGGAAAGGCCAGCCGATCCGGATTGTGATCGGCGAGCATTCCTACACTCCGGAACAGGTCTCGGCCGTAATTTTGGGAAAACTTAAACAGGACGCCGAACGCGCCCTGGGCCATTCCGTGAGTCGCGCAGTCATCACGGTTCCGGCCTATTTTAACGACGCCCAACGCAGCGCGACCAAGCGAGCCGGGGAACTGGCCGGATTCAAGGTGGAAAGAATCGTGAATGAGCCCACGGCGGCGGCCCTGGCTTACGGGCTGGATAAATTGAAAGAGAAGGCGCGGATCGCCGTCTACGACCTGGGCGGCGGAACCTTCGATATTTCGCTCCTCGAGTTAAACCACGGCGTGTTCGAAGTGCTGGCCACGAACGGCCACACGCGGCTGGGCGGCGATGATATCGATCGGGCGTTGTTAGACCGATTGGTTGCCCTGACCGGTTCAGACAGGCTGCCACCCGAAAAAATGGCGAGGCTGCGGGAAGCGGCTGTGCTGGCCAAACATCGGCTCTCCTCCGAATCCGTCGTGTCGATCGAAATTCCATTTTTTCAAAACAACGAGAGCCTTCGACTGGAGGTCACCCGGGAAGAACTCGAGGAGATGGCGCGCCCCGTGGTCGAGCGAACGAGCGCACATTGCCGGCGCGTCATGGCCGACGCCCGGCTGGCTCTTTCAGACCTCGACGAAGTGATCCTGGTCGGAGGAGTTACGCGGATGCCGCTGGTGCGGAAATTCGTCGCGGAGTTCTTCGGCCGGGAACCCAATCTTTCCCAAAACCCTGACGAAGCCGTGGCCCTCGGTGCGACCATCCAGGCCGGCATCCTTTCCGGGGCGGTGCGGGACGTGGTCCTGCTCGACATCACGCCTCTGTCGTTAGGCATCGAAACCTTCGGGGGTTTGATGAGCGTGATTATTCCGCGGAACTCCACCATTCCGACAAAGGCGGGCGAAATGTTTACCACGGCGGTCTCGCAACAAACGGCCATGACGATCAAGGTTTTGCAAGGGGAACGGGAGATGGCGCGGGACAATTGGATATTGGGCGAGTTCAATATCAAGTTTGAAGCCGCTCCGAAAGGCGTGCCGAGAGTGGGCGTGCAATTCGAAATAGACGTCAACGGTATCCTGCATGTGTTGGCTCGGGACACGAAAACCGGCGATCAGAAGATCATCGAAATGCGAAGTGCGGTCGATGTTTCCGACGAAGCGGTCGAAGCGATGCTGGCGGATTCCCTGGAGCACGCTTTTGAGGATGTTAACGAGCGCATCTGGACAGAAACCCGGCTTAAATCTGAGGAGATGCTGGAGGCTGTTCAATCGGCCATGCCACTGTGCGGCGATCAGGTGGATGCCATGGAACGCGATCGAATCAGTGAACTCGTTGATGACGTTCGCCGGGCCCTCGCGGGCCGCGAATTGACCAAACTGAAGCTGGCGAACGATGCATTAGATGCGGCCACGCAGCATCTGGCTGCCATCGTGCTCGAGAAAGTGATGGCCGCTACGAAAAATCAGGCCGCACGTTTACCCTAACCATCTACGTCGCCAGCGGGGGCGCCGACAGAAGGGGAGGGGCTATCGGATTTTTCAGGTCGCGGGGAGGGCGCTGGCTTGGGCGACGACACAGGGCTGGCCGTGCCGCGGGGCGAAGCGGAAGCAGAAGGCGCAGGGCTCTCTGTGGTTAGGCTGGTTTTGGTCACGGTTTCTTCGAGCAACTTTTTCTCTTCGACGAAGATGGGACCCCGTCGAGCCACCGCCACGTAATCTTTGGCTGCTTCCAGTTGGTTTTCGTCGAGCAGGAGGACCGCCGTATAAACCGCAGCGTGCGCATCGCGCAGTTGCGCGGCAGGCAACTTCTTGATGACATCGAGTCCCTCGGCCGTCCGGCCCAGGCCGTAGAGGGAAAACGCATAGGTTACCGCGCAGTTTACATTGGCCGGGACACGGTCGTAAGCCTCTTTCGCCACGCGATGCCCTTCGGCGGCGTTCTGATCGAGTAACAAAGCGAGCCGTGCATAGTTCGCCGCCGTGTCGGGATCGCCAGGGGATGCTTCGTGCAGACGCTGCATCGTGCGATAAAGATTTGGAAGATCGTTGTTCGCGCGGTAGATGCGGGCGAGGGCGTCGTAACCTTCGCGACGGGTGGAATGATTCTGGGCCACGCGCAGCCAAACCTGTTCTGCCTCCACCAGCAGATTCCATTTCGTGGCCAACCGTGCCAAATCGAGTTCGCGTTGCGGATCGTCTGCGGCGGCCTGTTCGGCCGAACGCCAGAGCGAGTTGTATTCGGCGTCCGCGCCAGCCTGGCGGGATTGGCGGGCCGCGTAAGCCTGGTAAGCCAGCCGGAGATAATTTGCCGGGCCCCAGGATCCGCCCCGGGTCCAGCGCTTGAGGCGGGACCAATTCTTGACCTCGGCAAAAGCGGCTGCCACGGAGATGGACGGGGGAGGCTTGGTCGTCAGATCAGGCGAGAGTTTCTTGGTCCACTTCAGGACCTCCGCCGCCATGCCGTTACTATTCATCCAGTTCATGAGCGCGGCCAGGTCGGTCGAGTTGCGCGCGGCTACCGGTTTGACGCGGTCGAGCAGGGTCAGGAATTTCTTCTCGTCGAGCTTTCGGTAGAGATTCAGGCAAAGCAGGTAGTCACCGAATGTGACCTGCTGGCTCATCTGCAGGTCCTGCGCGAAGTTGTCGGCCGAAGCGAGATCGTTTTGATCCACGGCGCGGCTGAGCAAGGCACGCAAAGCGCCTGTCCGAAACTCTGGATGCTGGCTGAGACGCGTAAGAGCAGCGCGCGCTTCGTCGCTCGTCTTTGGTTCGGCTGATTTAATTTGCAGGACAGCCAGGTTGAACAGGTAAAGGTCGTTGGCCGGTTCGCTTTTGACCGCTGCCGCGAAATGTTCAAGCACGCCCGCTTCATCGCCTTCGGCCCGAGCCACCCACCCGGCCACCACGTGATATTCGGCCCTCTGCCTGTCGTTAGGCGAAACGCGGTCCATGGCTTTGCGCGCCGTATCAAGCTCGCCGAAGCGCAGGGCGGCCGAAGCCAGGTTGAGTTGACTGTCGAGTTTCTGCGGGCTGAGCCGCGCGATCTGGGTGCGCCAGGTCACGGTCTCGATTCGATTCTGCGCCTCGCTCGCCTCGGCCAGGATGTAAAAGGCGGAGAGGGAATCAGAATGCAAGCGCAACGCGCTCTGGGCATCTCTCGTGGCCCCTTCGTAATCGTGTTGCTCCAGGAGGATAGAAGCTCGTTTGAGCAGCCGATTCTCCTGCCATCCGTTGTAGAATCTGGCGCCGTAGATAAAGCAGACAATCCCCAGGACCACGGCCACGGCCGTGGCAGCCACGAGGACGGCCAGACGCTCAGGAGAAATGCGGTGGCGAAAGATACGAAACGTATCGACCGCCGGGATGGAGCGAACCCGTCGCTTACGCCGGCTGTGTTGCGATTTCTCTGCCATCCCCCTGTTCTTTGCTCGCGCCGAGGCAGGAATGCAACTAATCAGCCGACCAAGTCTGGAGAAGACCTAGGTCTGTATAGGCTCCGGGGTCTGCGCCAAGGGTACCCCTTCGACCGTATGCATGACCTGATCTCGCAAGCGCCGCCCCCAAACATAACGCGCCAAAAGGACCTTGATCGTGGCCGTAAGGGGGACAGCCAAAATCGGCCCAAGTAAGCCGCCAATGAGCAGGCCCCAAACAAAGATCGACACAATTACGGTCATCGGATGGAGGCCAACCGATTTGCCCACGATGCGCGGCGCGTAAAACATTCCTTCGAGGTTTTGTACGACCACGAAAATTACGGTTACCCAAAACGGATGCCAGAAGTCGCCCCACTGAAAGGCCGCGATCACCACCGCCGGGACCCAGCAGATGACGATGCCGATGTAGGGGATCATGGTCAGCACCACGACGAGGATGCCGATGAGCGGCGCGAAATTTAACCCGACGATGGTGAGGATGGTCCCGATCAATGCTCCGTCCACCAGACAGACCAGAAGCTGTCCACGGAAATAGGCGATGATGTAGCTGTTGATCTGGGAGAGGACTTCCGCCACTTCGTCCTTGAGGGGAGAGGCGCGAATCGGAAGATACTCCTTCCACCGCTGCTCGATGCGGGGCCGTTCTTTAAGGAAGAAAAACAAGTAGATGGGACCCATAATCAGGCTCAGAAGAAAGCCGGTGACGCCGAGGAACCCGCCGATGCTCTTTTTTACAATCTGCCAGATTCGTTCAGTCCAGGCGGGCAGCCTTTTTTCCAGTTCGGGAATTTGTTTCTGCACAAATTCCTGAATCCGCTGGCGGTCGGCTGAACTGAGTTTGGCGGGTGTCGGCCCGATCGTCTCCACTGG